>CP144143.1:2714042-3028084 GCA_028485475.2 Chitinophagaceae bacterium C216 | reverse complement strand
ATTGCCTGCTTCGTTTAATGGATTTCTAAAGTCAGTGATGTTAAGAGAGCGGGGAAATAAATTCAACAATCTAAATACGTTGTTGTCATTTACTCCACTCATGGGTCTGTTTTTAGCCTGAGTATTATTGTATTGCAATTTTGCATCAATAGTAAACTTTTCGGCCTCTCCCAATTTGGCTGTAGTACGCGCCATGATATTATTTCTGATAAGCTTGGCCCCAGGAATCATGCTGGTATTATCTACGCGATTGTAAGAAGAGTAGAATGAAATTTTACCCAGCATTTGTTGGAAAGAGATATTCTGGTTAGAAATAATACCAGTTTTTAGAAAGTTATGAATGTTGTCATATGCTCTCATTGGTGAGGTAGTGCTATCCCAGTTCTTTACTGGCTGACCTTCAATCTTCGGTCCCCAGCTTGAGGAAGAAGCAGGGTCGAAGATGCCATTACTACCCTGACCGAACGCGCTTTGCATGTCGGGAATCATAAAAGGATTTTCGAAGCCCACAGAAGAATTGATGCTGATACCTAATCCTTTTTGTGCGCGACCGGTTTTAGTAGTAATCAAAATCACCCCATTACCTGCACGTGTACCGTATAGCGCAGCCGCAGAAGGGCCTTTTAATACTGATATATTGGCAATATCTTCTGCATTTAGATCCGACAAACCGTTACCCATATCTAATGAAGGATTCCAGTAGTCGGAATTGCTTTGTCCTACAAAGTTGTTCATTGGAACGCCATCCACCACAATGAGGGGTTGGTTATCGTTGGTTAGCGATGTAAAGCCTCTGAGGAGTATTTTAGAAGAACCGGCAGGACCGTTGGAAGAACGCATGATCTGCAAACCGGCAACCTGTCCTGTTAAGGCATTGGTAATATTGGTTTCTTTCATGCCGGCCAGCGTTTCTCCTTTGACTTCTTGTACGGCATAACCTAGAGATTTAGCTTGACGTTTAATTCCCAGAGCTGTAACTACTACTTCTTCTTCGGCTTTTATAGCTCCTGCTTTTAGCACAACAGTTACAGATGTTGTCCCTTCTATATTTACTTGTGTTGTTTCAAAGCCTACAGCCGACACTTCCAGAACGTTACTTGTAGCATTGATGCTGAAGTTTCCTGCATCATCGGTAGCTGTTGCAACATTAGTACCTTTTACTGCCACTGTAGCGCCCGCTACGGCTTTCCCTTGCTCGTCGATAACTGTACCCGTTATCGTTCTTTGCTGTCCGTAGCTGAGTAGCGAAGTGCAGCACAGCAGCAAAGCAAGCAGCATTCTTTGCATTCTTGTTTTCATATTTGCCATTTTAATTTTTAATAAATAAAGGCGTCTTAGTCCTTCTACGCCGTGAATGAATATATCTTTCCCTGCAGCAGGCTTAGTAATTAAGCTTTCACAGGGTACGGGATATTTTATCGAAATTATCTACTACTAGTGCCGCAGCACCAATGATCTCAGCATTATATGTCAGTGATGAGATTTGAATATCGATGTGTTCTGCAAGCTTGGGAATACAATGTTCGTTAATAGCTTGCAGAATGGGGGCAATCCACACTTTACCGGCTCTGGAACCTACGCCACTAATTACAATAAGCTCTGGATTCAGCAAGTGAATCAATATAGCCACCCCTCTGCCTATGTTGTAAGCCGATGCCGATAGCTGTTCGATGGCAAACTTGTCGCCCTTTTGTGCGGCTTCGATGATTTTTTTAGCAGCTTCTTCTGTGGTTTCCTTACGAAGTGAAGATAGAAGTGTGTTATTACTAGCGTTTTTTAGCTTTTTAATAGCTTTTTCTACTACTATCTGTAGGGAGGTTTCTGTTTCGAGGCATCCATATTTGCCGCAGCTACACCGCTTGTTGTTATCAAACAAAGGGATATGACTGAACTCTCCAGCAAAGCCATCGTGCCCTCTAAATAGCTTTCCATTTGCGATAATCCCTAATCCTATTCCCCAGCCAATATTTAATACCATTACGTTTTGCCTATCTCTTGCAGCGCCCCATTTTAGCTCTGCTAAAGCAATAAGACTAGAGTCGTTGTCAATGAATGTTGGAATATGTAGCGCATTCTCCACATTGCTGATAATAGAACCTTCTTTGCAAGGGAGAAATGTGTGGTTTAAACCTCTTACCGGATCTACAAATCCAGGCATGCCGATGCCAATGCCAATAATCTTTGATGGAGCCACTCCGGCTTCATTGATGAAGCACTTAAGATGTGTAATAAGTGTGTTGAGTGCGTCTGGATGATTGGCTAGCGGCAAGTCGTACTTTTCAACCTTACCCACTATGGTATTGTCCGACGATATTAGAGCTATGCGGGTAACCAATTGGTCCATTGCAACAGCCACAATGTAAAACACGTTTTTTTTAATGCTGTACATCAAAGGTCTTCTACCGCCGGTCGATTCGGCGTAGCCACTTTCCACTACCAGTTTATGCTGAATGAGTTCGTTGAGGTATTGTGTGGTTAAGGGAATGCTTTTGTGTATGCGACTGCTTAAATCGGCACATGATAATACCTTATTGAAGAATAGCTGCTTCAATATTTCATTGTATAATCGTTGTTTCTTGGGAATTGCGCCGGCAATCATCAAAATAACTTTAGCAATATTTTAAAAACTTAGTATAAAAATATTATGATTTTGTAAAAACAAAAAAAACTTTTTAAAATTTTTATTAACTTAGGGGGAGTGTATTACCTTTTTTATTGTAATTCATTTATTTGTAAGGTTCTTTTAGTTTGCTTATGAGTAGCTAATAATTCTGAAATGTGAGATACGCTGTATGTTCTATAGGGAAGAGGGATGGATATCAGCAGAGTTTTGTCAAGTAGGGACGGTGCTAATACTTTTAAAATAATAATAACCCCTTGTCAGATTTCTAACAAGGGGCTTACCTACATAATAATGTATAATGCTTATTAATGTATTCTATCTCCTCTAATTTCCAATTGCTTCATGATCTCTACTTCGTGCTCTAGCCATTCGGCCCAGCGTTTGCGAACTTTTTCCTTAGGAAGATAGGTTTCGGCCAGATCAATAAAAAGAGTATAATGTCCTGCCTCGCTTTCCATAAAACGACGGTAAAATTTGGCCAGATAAGGATCGTTCAATCCCTCACTTAATCTTTTAAAACGTTCGCAGCTGCGCGCTTCAATCATGGCCATGGTCAGCAATTGATCAAGAAAACGATCGTCCGGGTGTCCTCCTTTTGATTGAAAATCAATGAGTGCATTTACATATTCGTCTTTTCTTTGCTTGCCCAGTTTCAGCCCACGTTTGTGAATTTCCTGTAATACGAGCCTAAAATGGCCCCATTCTTCGGTGACAATAGGGGCTAATTCTATCACTAGTTTTTCCTTATCACTGTATCTTTGTATGAGGGAGATACAACTGGTGGCGGCTTTTTGCTCGCAGTAAGCATGATCTGTAAGAATGGCCTCCAACGAAATTTCGGCCAGATTAACCCAGCGGGGATCTGTGGGTAGTTGTAACCCCAAAATATTTTTAGTATCCTGACTCAAATCCATGAGGGCAAAAATATCATTTATATCTGAAGATTAAGATGATAATCAGTTGCTTCAAAGGTATAAGGTAAAAGAGCGAAGAAATTTTGGTATGAATTCTACAAAAGCCTGAAAAAAAAGATGCATGTATTTCAAAATTTTTCCTACCTTTGCCGCCTTAAACGACAGGATACAAAACAGGATGACCTTTTAAAAAAGACAGTATGCCACTTACAAAAGAAAGAAACGCAAAGATTTTTGAAGAATTTGGTGGAAGCGCCACTAATACAGGTTCTATCGAGGGCCAAATCGCACAATTAACTGAGCGTATTAGCCAAATCAGTGCACATCTTAAACAGAACAAGAAAGATTACTCTTCACACCGCGGTTTGATGCAGTTGGTGGGAAGACGTAAAAGATTCTTGGCTTATTTACAAAAGCATAATCTGGAAGGTTATCGTGCTTTGATTGAAAAGCTGGGATTAAGAAAATAATTTCCCAATTCGTTTGACGTTGGGAAACTGGTTGTTTATCCTGGGGTTTGATATTTTGTTTTGGTAAATTTCAAGCTGATCATATTGGTATTCCCAACATCAAAAAATGTTGGGAATACTTTTTTTTTAAGACTTATACTTTTGTGCCTGATTACTTATTTTTATTTATTAGACAAATGTGCGATGTTCCCCAAGAGGGGGGTGTAAAATCAAAATAGCTTACACCATTGTTAAAAATTTTTCAAAATCGAGTTTATGTTACAACAACCAATCAGAAAAACTTTCGATCTCGGCGATGGCCGCGAAATCACAATAGAAACGGGTCGTCTTGCGCGTCAGGCAGATGGTTCGGTTACGGTGCGTATGGGGAAATGTATTCTGCTGGCGACCGTAGTGGCCAATAAGGAACCAAGAGAAGGGCAAGACTTTTTCCCACTAACAGTAGATTATCAGGAAAAATTTGCTTCTGCCGGCCGCATTCCGGGTTCATTCTTCAAGCGCGAGGGTAAGCTAAGTGATTATGAGGTATTGATTTCAAGACTTATTGACCGTGCTTTAAGACCCCTCTTCCCTGAAGATTATTTTTGTGAAGTGCAGGTGCTGGTAACGCTTATTAGTAGTGATCCAGAAGTATTACCAGATGCATTGGCCTGTCTGGCTGCTTCAGCTGCGCTAGCAGTGTCAGATGTACCTATCAAAGAAGTGATCAGTGAAGTACGTGTAGCCCGTATCGACGGAGCGTTTAAGATCAATCCTACGCGTTCCGAAATGGAAAACGCTGATATGGACTTTATCGTAGCTGCTACCGAAAAAAATCTGCTAATGGTAGAAGGTGAATCGGAAGAATGCTCCGAAGCCGACCTCATCGAAGCGCTAGGTATAGCACACGAAGCGATCAAAGTTCAAATTAAGGCTCAGGAAGAACTGAGAGCTCTTAAAGGTGTTAGCGGCAAAAGAGAATATACTAAACCGGTTAATAACGAAGCGATTCGCGAAAAGGTATATGCCTACGGAACCGATAAGGTAAAAGAAATAGCCAAAGGCCGCTTATCCAAGCAAGATAGAACCGAAAGATTTAAGCTGCTGGAGGAAGAAATTGCGGCAAAACTCGAAGCGGAAGCTACCGAAGAAAATCCCTTTACCGATGTAGAGCGTAAACTGATACATAAATACTTCCACGATTTGCAGTATGATGTGGTAAGGGATATGATTTTGGACGACCGTATTCGTTTGGACGGTCGCGCGTTAGATGAAATTCGTCCGCTGGATATGGAGGTAGATGTACTGCCTTCGCCCCACGGATCAGCATTATTCACCCGTGGTGAAACTCAGTCGCTTACTACAGTAACCCTCGGAACTGGATTGGACGAACTGCTTATCGAAACTGCCGCTTCTTCTAAATATTCGAAATTCATTCTGCACTATAATTTCCCTCCGTTCTCTACCGGTGAAGTAAAAATGATGCGTGGTCCCGGCCGTAGAGAAATCGGTCACGGTAATCTGGCTATGCGTTCGTTAAAACAAATGATGCCCTCCGAGGCTGAGTTTGGGTATACCGTGCGTGTAGTAAGTGATATCCTTGAGTCAAACGGTTCTTCTTCAATGGCTACAGTATGTGCAGGTTCGTTGGCGTTGATGGACGCCGGGGTGCCACTTCCTAAGCACGTAGCGGGTATTGCTATGGGATTAATTACCAAAGGTGATAAATATGCGATTCTCAGTGATATCCTAGGCGATGAAGACCATCTCGGAGATATGGACTTTAAAGTAACAGGTACTCGCGATGGTATTTGTGGAGTACAGATGGATATTAAAGTAGATGGTCTTTCCATGGATGTAATGCGTGAGGCACTGGAACAGGCAAGACGTGGCCGACTCCATATTCTGGAGCATATGTACAAAGCTATTCCGGAAGCTAGACCGGATGTGAAACCGCACGCACCACGTGTTGTGAAGATGTTTATCGATAAAGAATTCATTGGAGCGGTGATTGGCCCAGGCGGTAAAGTGATTCAGGAAATTCAGCGCGAAACCGGAACTACGATTAACGTAGAAGAAGTAAACAATATGGGCGAGATCAGCATTTTTGGTGTTGACAAAGATGCTGTAATCAAAGCGGAAGACTGGATTAAAGGTATCGTTGCGGTACCTGTAGTGGGCGATGTATACAATGCTACCGTAGTTTCTGTAGTGCCCTTTGGAGTGTTTGTGGAGTTTCTGCCAGGTAAACAAGGTTTGGTGCACATCAGTGAAATTAGCTGGAAACGCCTTGAGTCATTAGATGGTATCGTAAAAGAAGGCGACGCCATGAAAGTGAAACTTATTGGTACAGATCCTAAATCAGGTAAATTCAAGCTTTCCAGAAAAGCGCTGATTCCCCGACCTGAAAGAAAACCGCCTCATAATAACGGCAACAACAAAGACCATAATTAATTATGTGTGATATAAGCCTCCCCACAGGGAGGCTTTTTTATTTCCTTTTCATCACAGCTAATAATTTAGAGTGCCAGTTGCTTTACGTAATAGTGTGCGGGAAAGTCGGTGACAATTTCTTGGTCTTTTTTAAATAATCCGTATACTGTACTCCCACTGCCACTCATTAAAGCAAAATCAGCCCCTGCAGCATATAATCTATTCTTTATTACTTCAATTTCGGGATGCTCCTTTATGATGGCCTCTTCAAAATCATTAATAATAGTGTCGCGCCATTTTTCAACAGGAAGTGTAATGACTTCTTTCAAATTTACAGGGGCAGGTGTTGGGCGAATGAGGCTAAATGCATATGGTGTGGAGATATGAATACCTGGATTGACAATGATAAGTTGATAGGCTGATAGGTCAAGAGTAAGCGGCTCTAACTGCTCGCCACGACCGGAGGCAAAGCAAGGACTGTTTTTGATAAAAAAAGGACAATCGCTGCCCAATGCAGCAGCATAAGCGATCAACTGCCCTTCGCTGAGGTTTAATTCGAATTTTCGGTTTAAAGCTATCAATGCATGAGCTCCATTTGCACTTCCTGCTCCGAGTCCTGCACCTGCAGGAATATTTTTCAGTAGATGAAAATGCACTTCGGGGAGGTTAGGGAAGTCCTGCTTTAAAAGTCGGTAGGCTTTGTATACAATGTTATCTTCTGTACTGCACGGAATAAGTTGCCCTAAAACAGTAATGCGGGTATGGGAAGCATCGTGAAGCTCCAGTACATCATAAAGTGGCAGCGGCAGAAATACGGTTTCCAAATTATGATACCCGTCTGCTCTTTTTTCAGTGATGTATAAACCGATATTTATTTTACAATTAGAGAAAACAACCAAGGTAATGTAGGGATATGAATTTTAGATAATAAAAGCCAGCTTTTATTTTTTCTTTTTCCGGTTGTTCAGCTCATCGCGAATGGCTATGGCTTTGATATAATCTTCGTTTTCCAGCACTTCTTCTAGCAGCCTGTTCAGCTCTTCTACGCTCATTCTTTTAAGGTCTTCGGTATCATCGTCCCCTCCAGCATCGGTGGTAGTAGGTTCTTGATCTGCTGTAGGAGTGATTTTGCCTTTATCATCCATCACAATACCGGCGGCATTCAATATATGTTCATATGTGTAAATAGGACAACCGAATCTTACAGCCAGTGCTATGGCATCGGATGTACGACTATCTATTTCGATGGTTTCGTTTTCAGAAGAACAGATGAGTTTGCTGAAGAAAATACCTTCCTGTAAGTCGGAAATAATAATTTCATGCAAATCAATAGAGAATGCCAGCATGAAATTTTTCATCAAATCGTGCGTAAGGGGACGGCTGGGAGTCATTTTTTCTAAGGCAACGGCAATAGCCTGAGCTTCAAAAGCACCTATCACTATAGGCAATCTTCGCAATCCGTTTACCTCTCCCAACACTACTGCGTACGAATGTGTTTGAGTAATACTATGGGAAAGTGCAAAAACTTCAAGTTCTATTTTTTTCATAAACCGAAGCACGAAACTAAGCATTTTTGCTTTAAAATGCTAATGTGCGGCTCCTAAAGCTTTATTCAATATCTGTTAAAAACTTATGTCTACTTGGATTTCCTGATGGCTTCGGTTAATTTGGGAACTACTTCAAATAAATCTCCGACGATACCATAATCGGCCGCTTTGAAGAAAGGAGCTTCGGGATCCTTATTGATGACTACGATAACCTTACTGCGGTTTACGCCTGCCAAGTGTTGAATCGCACCTGAAATACCCACAGCGATATACAGATTAGGAGCAATGGCGCCACCAGTTTGTCCTACGTGTTCGTGATGTGGACGCCAGTGAGCATCAGCGACGGGACGGCTGCAGGCTAATGCCGCATTCAATTCTTTCGCTAAGTCTTCCAGAATTCCCCAGTTCTCGGGGCCTTTCATCCCACGACCGCCACTTACTACAATCTCAGCCTCAGAAAGTGATATTTCATCGGTTTGTTTATTGATATTGATGACTTTTACTTTGGGTGCATCTACTGTGGCATCGAAGGTCACAACTTCGGCCGAGCCCTCGGCGATTTCGGTTTTATAAGAATTGGGATTAAGGGAAATGATTTTTATAGGCGTGGTTACGCTTACTGCTGCAAAAGCTTTACCGGAGAAGACACTTTTCTTCACTACAAATCCGTTTGCAGTGTCGGGCAAGTCTACGGCACCCGCTACCAATCCCGCTTTCAGTCTTGCAGAGAGCCGGGGTGCGATTGCTTTTCCGTTGTTATTATGAGAAAATACGATAACGGAAGCCTGCACCTGTTCTACAATTTGTGCCAGCACTTTAGTATATGCCTGGGCATCGAACTGTTGTAATGCTTCATGGTTTACCTGATAAATTTTCTGTATGCCGTATTTACCAAGCGCCGCCATATCAGCATTGGTAGGGGCGAGTACGGCACCTACTGCAGCAACGTTCAATTGTTGAGCTACATGTGCACCGTAAGTGAGTGCTTCTAGAGATGACTTTTTTACACTGCCGTCTTCGGCTATATCGATAAATATAAGTACTGACATAAGAAAGATTTTAAGGGTGACAGGTTAGATTACTTTGGCCTCCTCTTTTAAAAGTCTTACCAGCTCTTCTACATTGTCGGCAGGAACCAATTTAACGCCTGACTTGGGAGGCGGTACACTGAATGAGGTTACCGAGGTTAACGCCTCTACGGCAATGGGTTCTACAACCTTTAGCGGTTTGGTACGAGCCGCCATAATACCTCTCATGTTGGGAATGCGTTGCTCGGCCATACCTTTATTACAGCTTACTACCAAGGGTAGGTTTACCTCGCACACTTCTTCACCACCTTCAATTTCTCTGGTTACGGTAGCGGTGGTGCCGTTCAGTTCAAATTTTGTAGCCAGAGAGATATAGGGCAAATCTAATAGTTCGGCAATCATGCCACCTACAGAGCTGCCATTATAATCGATGGTTTCTTTTCCGGTAAAAATGAGATCGTAATTACCTTCTTTAGCCACCTGGGCTATTTGCGAAGCAATTACGTAGCTGTCCCCGCTTTCAGTATTTACGCGAATAGCCTCATCCCCACCCAGCGCCAATGCTTTACGTATGATGGCATCTGTATCAGCAGCTCCTACAGCAATTAGATGAATGGTAACGGAAGGATCCGCTTCTTTCAATTCTATCGCACGCACCAAAGCGTAGTATTCGTCGTTGGGATTGATGATCCACTGTACACCGTTAGTATCAAATTTCGTGTTATTATCGGTGAAAGCTATTTTTGCTGTGGTATCCGGTGTTTTACTGATGCATACTAGGATTTTCATATAGATCGTTTTAAAAAGTTGCTTATGCAACTAATAAAACGAAGTTAATGAAATATATTAAAAAAAGGTCCGACCGAAGATTGATTTGGGTAAAGTTTTGTGAGGAGGAAGACCTATCAAAAAAGTTGTAGAACATGTCGAAAATCGAGCAAATTAAAGCCATGCTGAAGGAGAACCCCGCCGATAGTTTTTTGCAACATGCATTGGCTTTGGAATACATCAAGGCAGGTGAGGAGGAGTTAGCAAAAAAAACTTTTGTAACCTTGTTAGAGGCCAACCCTGATTATGTAGGCAGTTATTATCATCTTGCCAAGCTATACGAAAGACAAGGGGCTGAGCAGGATGCTATACGAGTCTATGAACAAGGTATGGCTGTTGCACAGCGATTAGGAGAGCAACATGCATACTCAGAGCTAAGAAGTGCTTACGAAGATTTGACTTATTAATAAAATAAAAGAACATGCAGGGGCTGCCCGAACGATTTTTACAATACATATACAAAGAAAATCTTTTCAATAAAAAGAATAAACTATTGCTTGCAGTGAGTGGCGGCGTAGACTCGGTGGTGCTATGTAAGCTATGTCATATATGTGGTTTTAATTTTGGAATAGCCCACTGCAATTTTCAGCTAAGAGGAGAAGAGAGCGATAGAGATGAGGCTTTTGTAAAAGAACTGGCAGAACGGTTGCAACGTCCTTTTTACAGTGTGCGATTTGATACTAAAGCATTCGCCGCCGAACATAAATACGCAACACAAGAAGCTGCTAGGATACTACGTTACGATTGGTTTGAAAAGGTGAGAGCAGAAAATGATTATGATTTTATAGTAACTGCTCATCATGCAGATGATAATATCGAAACTGTGCTTATGAATTTCTTTCGGGGTACGGGTATCAGAGGTGTGAGCGGTATGAAGCCGAGAAATGGAAAAATTCTCCGTCCATTATTATTTGCTAAAAGAAAAGATCTTGAAGATTTTCAGCAAGCTGAGGGATTATCATTTGTACAAGATAACAGTAACCTGAGTAATGATTATACCCGAAATTTTTTCAGAAATACCATATTGCCGCTTATAGCTCAAAAGTATCCTGAGGTGCAGGATAATCTTTTAGATAACATTGAGCGTTTCAAAGAGGCTGAAATTCTTTATCAGCATGCAATAGCGCAGTATCGAAAAAAGCTGCTGCAACAAAACGGCGAGGATATATACATCCCCGTCCTTTTATTGCAGAAAACTCCGGCAGTACAAACAATTCTACTCGAACTATTGAGGCCTTATGATTTTAAGCCTGCCCAACTTCCCGATATTCTTGGGTTGCTATACAGCGAATCGGGCAAATACGTATTATCTTCCACACATCGCATTTTAAGGGATAGAAAACATCTGATTTTGTCCCGTCTGCAGGAAGTGTCCAGTTCTCCTGTAGTAATAGAACAGCCTGGCAATTATGTTTTTGCAAACGGTACACTCTCTGTTAAGCATACAGATGCTACAGCTATTCCTACAGATCCTAAAGTAGCTTGTATTGACGCCTCTGCCATTCAATTCCCACTCTTGTTGCGACCTTGGAGAACGGGAGATTATTTCTATCCATTGGGTATGCCCAAAAAGAAAAAGTTGTCGCGTTTTTTTATCGATAATAAACTTTCTATGGCCGATAAAGAGAAAGTATGGGTAGTGGAAATGAATAAGAAAATTATATGGGTGGTAGGCTATAGGATTGACGATCGCTTTAAGATAAAAAAACAAACTACTTCCGTATTAAGATTAGAATGGAAGTAGTTTGTTTGAAAATGTTTTATTTTATTTCACTGCTTATTTGCTGAATTTATACACGCTAACGGTTTTATAAACTTCACCAGGTCTTAATGTGGTGCTGGGATAAGATGGGACATTCGGTGAATTGGGGAAGTGCTGAGGTTCCAAACAGAATGCAGTTCTATATTCATCTTTAGTACCTCTCTTCATAGGCTTAGTACCTTTCATGAAGTTGCCACCATAGAATTGTATGCCAGGTTCGGTGCTAAAAATTTCCATGGTTATGCCGGAAAGGTCGCCGGTTACTTTAGCAGCTTGACGCAGGGTGTTTGCTTCACCTTTTACTACAAAGTTGTGGTCATAACCCAAGCCGTATTTTAACTGCTCGTTGTCTTCATCCACGCGAGCACCAATAGCTGTAGGAGTGGTAAAATCAAACGGAGTTCCTTTTACCGGAGCTAATTCACCTAAAGGAATCAATGTAGAATCTACAGGAGTGTATTCATCGGCATTGATTTGCAGCAGGTGGTTATTAATGGTACCACCGCCGTTTAGATTAAAGTAAGTATGGTTGGTAAGATTGCAAACAGTAGGTTTGTCGGTTGTAGCTTCGTATTCGATTTTCATTTCACCGTTAGAGGTGAGTGTATAAACTACTTTGGCTTGCAGATTGCCCGGGAATCCCATTTCTCCGTCCTTCGACAGATAGGAGAGCTCTAAAGTGCTGTCGTTTGGTTGTACAGCATCCCATACTTGATTGTGGAATCCTTTGGGACCACCGTGGAGATTGTTGCGACCATTATTTTTCGGAAGTTTATAGGTTACTCCATCCAGTGTAAATTCTCCGTTGGCAATACGGTTGCCGTAACGGCCGATGGTAGCGCCAAAGTAGTCATTGGTTTTTACCATATCATTGAAATTTTCAGGACCAATTACCACGTCCACCATTTTACCGTCTTTGTCCGGTACCATCAGATTTATGAGACGTCCGCCAAAATTGGTAACGGCCGCTTCAATACCTGAGTTGCGTAAGTAGTAGATGCTCACTTGTTTGCCATCGAGAGTATCTTTAAAAGCTTCATCGGATGCAAGCTGATAGGAGGTTTCCTCTTCACCGGCTGTATCTTTTTCGTTATTGTTCGCAGATTTACAGGAAATAAATAAAACAGAGGGTGCAAGAGCAAATAGTAAAAAAAATTTTTTCATATTGGCGCTGATTTTAGAATTTTAAAGTAGCTCAATTTAGCATTGCAATATATTTAATTAATTATAACCGAGCAAATGACGGAAAAACAATTGCAAGAAGTAGGCAGGACATATGAGATTTTTATGACAGATGACGGTAGCCATTCCGTTAGGGTGGGTAATACTGATGTAACTTTTCATTCCACAAAAGGTGCACTGCGAGAATCCCGCCATGTTTTTTTGGATAATGGATTCCTTTATTGGCTCCAGCAGCAGCCTAGTAGCAAAAAGCTAACGGTTTTTGAAGTGGGCTTTGGTACCGGTCTAAATGCTTTGCTTACCGCTATTGCAGCTACTCAAAACCGAATAGATGTACATTACCACGCGGTAGATTTATATCCCTTGCCTGTGGAAATCTACTCCCGACTGAATTATCCGGAATTGCTTGGAGAGCCTGAGTTGTATAAAATAATTATGCAGACGGGTTGGGAGCAGTTGTTGTATGTGTCTCCGTTTTTTAGATTACATAAAAGTAAAAGCAACTTGTTGGATTATACTTTCAAAGTAAAAGTTGATGTCGTTTATTTCGATGCTTTTGCTCCCGAAGATCAGCCTGAGATGTGGGTACAGCATGTATATACCAAAATATATGAAGCATTAAACCCTGGAGGTGTATTGGTGACTTATTGTTCGAAAGGCGTTGTGCGCAGAGCACTGCACCAGGCTGGGTTTACAGTTGTTAAGCTTCCTGGTCCACCCGGTAAGAGAGAAGTTATTAGAGCGATTAAAGAATAGTAGGGCTCTAAATGTGTAATAGTATTTAATTAGGAAGAGGAATTGCCACTAAGCCGTTTCACCAGTTTTTTTATAATCCAAAGAATGAATAACAAAAACAATACGGCCATAATCACCGGAATAATAAATGCCAGAATACTGCCTCCCACTGCGGCCGTATTTTCAGTTGTAGCTACCACTGCATTTCCTGTTCCAAGAGTGGTTTTACTGCTGAATAAACGCATCAATCCTGTGCCTGCAGCAATAAGCCCGGCACTACCTCCTCCTGCTATGATGCCCATGATCCACCTCATCCATTCACTATTTATAGGGAAGACGGAGGCTGCCAGTATAGTGCCAGCAATAGCGGCAAGAGGAGTGGCGATGGTATCCAGTATATTGTCAATAAAGGGGATATAATACCCTGCTATTTCAAATAGGGTTGCTACGCCTAGAGCAATAAGTGCCGGAGTTGTTGCTAACCATGCAAAGCTTTCTGAAAATTGAAAGAGATTGAATTTTGCGGCGAGCCCTGCTATTAACATGGGAACAAACACTCTGAAACCGCAACAAGCCGCTAAAGCGATTCCTAATGCAGCGGCTGTAATAGTTTGGATATCGAATTGCATGGCTCATAGATTATTTGATGATGGATAAAGCTACAAATAACGTAGCATCTTTTTTTCGGGATGGGTGTGTTTATAACGACTGTATTGGGTGCAAATCGGGTATAGAACTACTACTACAAGCACCCATATTATATATACGCCCCAGAGCGGTAGGCCGTTAGGTGCATCAGGCCTTCCGAAATTGAGACGAAAATTAAAATCTGCGATGCCAAATCCCTGCGCAAAGAGAATGGCAAAAAGCAACAGGTGAATCACGTACCAGTGTATGATATAATAGAATAGTGGTACTGTGCCATACACACGAAGTATATTAGAAAATTTATTCTGATTTTTTTCAAATATATAAAGCAGCACAAACATTAGTCCCAACATACAACATAAAAACTGCAAGGAGGGAGGATACTTACTTACATTCACAAAAGACATAATTGTGCCTGCTAGCTCTTCCTGCGTACTCCACAGCTGAGGGTCTCCGAATTTATTAATAAAGCGTAATGCAATAAATATCATCAATAAGATGATACCTGTTTTTAGAAAAAACGAAGAGCGAATGTTGGCTGCTTGCTTGAAATATGGAGCGGCACCATATCCCAATAGTATTATTAATGCCCACGAGAGCGGAGGGTAGCTAATGATTAAAAGACGATCTGGACTAAAGGGGAAAACCTGAACACTAATAAACGCCTGCGCCCACACAGGTAGCTGCATAGTTTGTTGAGGCAATACTGCCAACGTATTTAATAACAGCATGCCGATTATGGCTATTATTAATATAGTTTTCGGACGTAGGGTAAAGCAAAGGCTAAGTATTAAGAAGCCAAACCCTATAGCTGCTATTACCTGCCACATTAATGTGCGAAACTGTATATCGAACCAAATACCAAAACCTACTATAGTAAATTCCAAAATAAGCAGCCAGATACCTCTACTGAATAAAAAACGTCGCGTTGCAGTAGCGTTTTGAGATTTCTGGTAAGAAAGCCACGCCGATACACCGGAAAGAAACACAAAAGTTGGCGCACATAGATGTGTAACCCAGCGTGTGAAAAACAGTCCAGCACTTACTCCGGGAATAGTGGTGGGGTCACCTTTCAATGCTTCTGTGTGGATTAAATCTCTTGTGTGGTCGAGGGCCATGATTACCATGACAAGTCCGCGTACAATGTCGATAGAGGGAATACGGTGAGGGTGGTGCATAACAAAGGTTTTAATAAAATTAGTTTTAGTAAAACTAAAATTACGGTGAAAACCTGTTCTCATAAAAAAATAGTTGCAACTTTACGGGATATAGCGTTTTCAATTCGTATTATTGTCCAGTTTTTATAAGCGTATGACTGAAGAAAGACTTACAAGGCTCAAAAGCGTGATTGCAAAAAGACAACCCAATCTAGCGGTAGTATTGGAGAACGTATTTGATCCTCATAATATTTCTGCAGTAATGCGTACCTGCGACGCGGTGGGTGTGCAAGATGTTTTTGTGTTGAATACTAAAATCCCCCGACACAAGCGATGGGGCTCTAAAAGTAGTTCGAGCGCTGCAAAATGGCTTACTGTGCACCAGTATACCGATGCCGACGAATGTTTTAAAGAGTTAAGGCGGCGCTATGAGAAAATATATACCACGCATCTGGCACAAGATTCCGTGAATTTATACGATATGAATCTTACCCAAAGTGTAGCTTTGGTTTTTGGTAATGAGCATTCGGGAGTGAGTGAAGAAATTCTAGCTTATGCTGATGGCAATTTTATTATTCCTCAGGTGGGTATTATCAAGTCCTTAAATATTAGTGTAGCATGTGCAGTAAGTCTTTATGAGGCTTACCGACAGAAAAAACTAGCCGGGCACTATGAAGGTCATGAAAATGACTGCGAATATAAACTGCAACTACAAAAGCAGTGGGGGATCGAAGAAGAATCTTAATCTTTTAACTCCGGAGCAAGTTCATTGTCTCTTGTATGTGAAATCGTATAAATGATAGCATTGAGCTCAAAACCGATTAACAGAATGACAGAGTTTAAAAAGATTAATACCAATACTACGATAATAGTTCCGATGGAGCCATACAATTTGTTATAAGTACCAAACTGACTTACATACCAGGAGAAGATAAGTGAACAAATAACTACCAAGCAAGTGGCTAGCACCGAACCTGGTGTAATAATATTCCACTTCTCGTGCACGGAGGGTACATGCCTGTAGATATACGAGATGATAATAAATACTAGTAGAAAAATAAGCACCCATCTTATTTTTCCCAGTGCTGCAGCCAATAGTTCATTTTTAATACCAAGCCATTCTAATACCGACTGTTGCGCTATCAACAAGGCTAGGCACATAATAAACAGAAAAAAGAGCATGGCTGTAATACGGATGGCTACTAGTCTTTTTTTGATTCCCTTTCTCTTGGTAAAGCCCGGATAATTTTTATCAAATGACCTCATAACGCCGATTATGGCATTGGAGGAAAAAAATAGGGAAAGCGCAATACTCAGAATTAATAACCCACTGCGTTGATCGTTAATGATATTGTAAATGAATTCGAGGACCGGTTCATAATTGTTTTTGTCCGGTATCACATCTTTTATGAATGCGTATAATTGGCCTTCTAGGTCCAGCTGCACAATAAAGTTCTGCTTGGCAATAATCGGAATTAATGTACACAGAAATAGGATCATCGATGGTAGAGCCATTGCACAATTGAAGGAAATGGCCGAAGCCCTTTCTAGCAGATCATCCCATACTACCTGTTCTCTGAATTTCTTAATCGTATTGAATAAAGAAACATTTTTGAACCCCGGTAGATTCTCGCGATGACTGTGCTCCACCAGCTTTTGCCATAAACGTGAGTTCTGTATTTTATTTATTATTCTTTGCTTCACTTATTTTCTGAAGTGGTTGATGGTTTGCCAAAACGCTCGTTCAGTGCCTGCTGATATGCTTTTGCGTAATTCATATGATCGTTATAGTTTGTTGCAAAAACATGGGTGCCGTCAAAGGCAGGACTCGCTACAAAATAAATATAATCAGTTTTCGGTGCATTTAAAACTGAATCTATAGTAGATTCCTGCGGGGTGCATATAGGACCCGGCGGCAGACCTTTATTTTTATAAGTGTTGTAGGGAGAGTCTGCTGTGAGATGTTTTAATAATACCCGTTTTATGCCAAAGTTTTTTAAGGCAAACTTTACAGTAGGGTCTGCCTGCAGCTTCATCCCTTTTGCCAGACGATTGAGATAGACACTTGCAATTAGTCCCTTTTCTTTTTCTGCATTGGTTTCCTCATCAACGATGGATGCCAAGGTAATGACTTCTGTTATCGACAAGCCTTTTTCCTGTGCTTTTTGCTTGCGGGTATCGTTCCAGAATATCTTATAAGCGTTATAAAACTTCTCAAAAACTGCACGGGGTGTGGTATTCCACCTATTTTCGTAGGTGAGCGGTAATACAGCCGCCATTACTGTATTACTATCTAGATTATAGTCTTTGAGCGAATCATTGCTACTTAAGAACTGAATCGCAGCAAGCGAATCAAATTCGAACTGTTTGCCCATCCGAGCTGCCAGTTGTTCTTTGGTGCGAATTTTAGTTACTACAAAGTTTACGGGCTGCTGGCGGCCATTGCGTAGCATCCGTAATAAGTTTACCACACTCATCCCTTCGCTAATTTTATATTTACCAGGCTTTACTTTTTCGAAGGGAAGTAGTTTTTTGGCAAGGTTAAACCATAGTATACTTTTCAACACGCCTTCGTCTACAAGCTGGCGCTCTAGTTCGGGCATGGTAGTACCAGTTTTGACATAAAGAAAGCCATCTTCAGGCGAGTTGGTCGCCGGCCCAAAGAATATGAAAGCTGTAAATGCTACAAGTATTGCAATCGTAATAAAGAATATCTTCAGTAGCTTTTTCAAGGTAATATGTGGATAAGGGTTAACTAATGAATTTTCCGCAGTGAATATAAAGCAAAAGTAAGGTAATGAGCTCCGCAGTGGGTGATAAAGACAAAAAACCTGCGTAAATTTTACGCAGGTTAAATAATTATGTGAAGTTGTAATCTGCTTTACTATTATTTGCCCGAATCTGCAGCCGGTGCTGTTTGAGCTGGAAGAGTAGTTGCCGGTGCAGATTGAGTTGGTGCAGGGGCTGATTGCTGCACAGGGGCACCTCCTATATCCTGCAATCTGCCTTTAGAGCCGCTCGAAGGAGCTATAAAGAAAGTAGACAAAAGACTTAAAAGTGCAATAACAGCCGCAAAAATCCAAGTACCTCTTTCCAGAATATCGTTTGTCTGTTTTACACCCATAAATTGACTGCTTACACCAGCGAAATTACCAGCGAGACCACCTCCTTTTGGGTTCTGAATCAATATAATAAAGCCAAGTATTACTGCGGCAAGTATAATCAGTATAACAAATAAAACTGTCATATTAAATTCTTTAAATAGTCAATTTTGGCTGCAAAATAAGCGTTTTTGTGGGGATTTTGCAAACTTAATTTCTTATATATCTCAATAGCTTTCTCTTTATTGCCCTGTTTTATCCATACTTCCGCCATGGCTTCCGTAACGGCATTTTCCCCGCTTACCGATTGCGCTGCCATTTTTTCAATCTTTTTTTCTTCTAAAGCGGTGATATTAGTCTGATAGGAGCTACCGGGCAGGCGCTTCATTTGCTTGATCCAATCGGTAAAGCTTTTGAGCTGTGTGCTGAAGCGATCCTTTATAGGGTTCTGTTCATCGTTCAGCTTAATGCCTTCTGCTGCAAAATAGTCGATGGTATGGTAAGGTGTAAAGGCGAGCTGTGCGGTAGCAGGGTCGAGGGGCTCAATTTTTAATTTTGGAATTGAAATCTCACCTTCATCTTCCTGTACCATCTCTGATATTGCGGGGGCATCTTCTTCGGTGTATATAGCTGCAGTCGGTGTAGCCGCTGCAAGTTCTTGAGCTATCTCTTTATCGTATGTTTTGTTTGAAGATGTCTGTGCCTTGTTTGTTTCGGCATTCAGAATATAATGGATAAACAAAGGGTTTTTATAATACAAAAGTGTTTTTTGAAGCTGCTCATTGAGCGCATCACTATTTTGTTCTTTCAGTTTTTGTGTATACAATAGTTGTAATGCGGAAGAATAAGGATATTTTTCCGACAGATCCTGCAATTCCTCTACACTGCAAGCATCCAATTTTTTGGACAACACGGCATCTGCCAGTACATTGATCAGTTGATTCATATTGCGAAATTACCAGTTTGAGAATATACGGTTAAATATGGCGTCAGGAATATCCCGCAACATTTGGGACTCTAGTGCCTGCTCGGCTTGCTGCAGGCTCATGCTGCCAGAATAATCAAAAGGAGTGGAGACGTCATATTTACCGATAATCTTTTGGGTATGGTTATCTTTCACCTCAATATGCACCCCTACGTTAAGTCTGTTGGTATTTACCTGCTGATTGGAAATACCCGATGTTGAAAACGAATAACTCGTAATGGTGCAGTCGATAATCCAATCTGCATTATCTCCATTGGTTTGGCCAATGCGTGTTTGGCTGACGATTTTCTGACGTAATTTATCCGTCAGTGCAGGTGCTAAACGTGGGTTGACATAAGATGCTTTGTTTTGTATCTGGTTGATTTTTACCAGTCGCACACTGTCGGGAATGCTCACATCCTTAAATCTATAAATGCCACAACCACTTTGCGTAAAACCGATGCAAAAGGTTGCAAAAATTAAAGCAACTACCAATAATCTTTTATAATTCTTCAATATCATATTCCTTGAGTTTTCTGTAAAGTGTCCGTTCACTGATACCTAGATCCAAGGCCGCATCTTTTCTTTTGCTATTATGTTTCTTTAAAGCTTTAATGATGAGTTCTTTTTCTTTATCCATGATATTCAGGTTTTCTTCTACCTCCTCATGTTCCTGGATATTATGGTCCACGCCTATGGTAATGGGCGCATGCTGCTGTCCATGACTATCTGGCATGTGGGCATGCATTTCGAGTTGCAGTGCTGCCGGAAACTGATGATAAGGATCGTGACTACTTTTCAAATCCTGCAAGCTTTGCATTAGAGCAGAGCTTTGGGATGCAAGCGCCGGATTTTGTAGTACTTCAATAAACATTTTTTTAAGCTCGGTTACATCTTTTTTTAGGTCAAAGAAAAGCTTATATAATATTTCTCTTTCGTTTTGGAACTCTTGCTGAGTATTGCCGGGCATCACCATCGGCAATCTGTTGGATGAGTAAGGTTGTAGATAGCGACTCAGTTCTTTAGCGCTTATAATCTTGTCTTTTGCAAGTACAGAAACTTGCTCGGCAATATTTTTCAGTTCGCGAATATTACCGGGCCAAGGATAGTTGAGTAGCAACTCTTTAGCGTCATCTGTCAGCTGTACTGCAGGTGTTTTGTATTTATCAGCAAAATCGGCCGCAAACTTTCTAAAGAGTAATACGATATCTTCCTTACGACTGGAAAGTGGTGGGACACGAATGGGTACAGTACTCAATCGATAGTAAAGGTCTTCCCTAAACTTATTCTGCTGTACCAGTTGCAACAAGTCTTTATTTGTAGCGGCTACTACACGTACGTTGGTTTTTTGTACTTTACTAGAACCCACCCGAATGTATTCTCCGGCTTCCAGTACGCGCAGCAATCTAGCTTGTGTACCCAAAGGCATTTCACCTATCTCGTCTAAAAAGATGGTACCGCCATTTACAGTTTCAAAATATCCTTTTCGAGCATCAACAGCCCCTGTAAAGGAACCTTTTTCATGACCAAATAGTTCCGAATCGATTGTTCCCTCCGGTATAGCACCACAGTTTACGGCAATAAAGGGATTGTGTTTGCGGGGAGATAGGGAATGAATGATGGAAGAAAACGCTTCCTTTCCTACACCGCTTTCGCCGATAATTAGTACCGTAAGATCGGTACTTGCAACCTGAACGGCCACTTCCAGAGCGTAGTTCAACTCCGGCGAATTACCAATAATGCCAAACCGATTTTTGATGCTTTGTAAATCCATTGGTACAATGCCTTTTTGTAGTGAAAAATTTTAACACCTACTTACTGTTCATATTTGCCATCATGGTTACATGATGTAAGGTTCGTATGCATCCTGTAGATATCCTCAAGGTGCTGTTATGAGCAGAAGTATCGTTATAAATTTTTAAGCGTTCTTCAATATCTTTTGTTATAAACGACTTTGCTGTAACCTATTTCAGATTGCTGTTCAGGCAACCGCATCGTATGCGCGTGCTCATTATTAGATACCGTGTAATAAATATAACTAAACAACTTCTCCGAACAAAGTCGCCTGTGTGCAATCTTTGATTTTGACATTTACATAATCACCTTTTTGGCAGGTGGTTCCTTTTTTAGGGAATACCACTACTTTATTCTGAGAGTTGCGTCCTACCCAGTCATCGGCACTACGCTTGCTGTCACCGTCTACCAGCACTTTAAAGGTTTTACCGATATCTTTTTTATAGTTATTGAGGGATAGTTGATTTTGTTTTTCGATAATTTCCTGAAGTCTACGTTTTTTAACTTCTAGCGGAACATCATCTTTATATCTTCTTTGAGCTAAAGTGCCAGGTCTTTCGCTATAGAAGAACATGTAGCTCAAATCGTACTGGCAGTAATCCATTATAGACAGTGTTTCCTGATGATCTTCTTCCGTTTCGGTGCAGAAACCGGCTATAATGTCGGATGTAATACTACAGTCGGGCAAAATTTCCCGAATTTCATCCACTTTACGCATATACCATTCTCTGGTATAAGTACGGTTCATTAATTGTAGTATGCGTGTGGACCCACTTTGTACGGGCAAATGAATGCACTTGCAAATGTTTTCATAAGCGGCCATAGTAGTGAGTACATCGCGGGTAATATCTTTAGGGTGCGAAGTGGAAAATCTCACTCTTAGCAGGGGAGATATCTGAGCCACCATTTCCAGTAGTCGTGCAAAGGTTACGGGCTGGGCCTCTTCCGGCTGAGAATAGGGAGGTGTATAGTAATAACTATCCACGTTTTGTCCGAGCAAGGTTACTTCGCGATAGCCATTTTCAAACAGCTCTCGGCACTCTCTCACGATACTTTCGGCATCACGGCTGCGTTCTCTTCCGCGAGTAAAAGGCACTACACAGAAAGAACACATATTATTACAACCGCGCATAATGCTTACAAAGGCGCTCACCCCATTCGAGTTAAGACGGATGGGGGAGATGTCGGCATAAGTTTCTTCACGGCTGAGTAATACGTTTACGCTTTTATGGCCTTCGGAGGCTTCAGCTACAAGCTTGGGTAGGCTGCGGTATGCATCGGGGCCTACCACAATGTCCACCAGCTTCTCTTCTTCCAGAAACTTGGCTTTGAGGCGTTCGGCCATACAACCTAAGACACCTATTAGGGTGCCGGGGTTCTGTGTTTTAATTTTTCTGAACTCCTGCAACCTGTTTCGTACTGTTTGCTCTGCTTTTTCGCGAATAGAACAGGTATTGATGAAGATGAGATTAGCTTCTTCCAGATTACGGGTGGCTCCAAAGCCTTCTTTATTAAGAATGGATGCCACAATTTCGCTGTCGGCAAAATTCATCTGACAGCCATAGCTTTCTATATAAAACTTACGTGTATATACTTTATTATCAGGGTTTTGCGGAGCATAGCTCTCGCCTTGTCTGCTTTCATCGTGTACTTTATGTGCTACCAGGTCCAGCATCAGTATTCTTTTTAATTTTAAGCGCACAAAGATAGGCTATTTTTGTGTGTTTATGACAGGATGGCAGATGATTTGGGATATAATTTGCAAATTTTATAGTGTATTTTGCTTGTAAAGGCCTTGTTGAGTCAAAATAATCCCGCTGCCGGGTTGGTTTTGTAAAAAAAAGCCGTACATTTGCACGCTCCAAATTCGGGGTAAGTTGTACCATGTCCAAAGGGAGAGCATACGATATCGCTTTTGTGGGGTTGAAACCCGGTATGCATGAGTACACTTATAGCATAGATGATAAGTTCTTTGAGAGTTTTCAGGAGCAAGATTTCTCAGATTGCCATGCAGAAATAAAGCTGTCGCTGGATAAACAAAATGGCTTTATGCTATTGAAATTTGAGGTAGGGGGTAATGTGATGGTTACTTGCGACCGTTGTAACAATGATTTGAAACTGGAGTTGTGGGACGAGTTTTTAGTTACAATAAAAATGGTGGAAGAGCCGGAGTTGATGAATGATCAGGAAGAAGATCCTGATGTATATTACATCAGTCGCGGCGAGAGTCACATTAATGTTGAAAACTGGATATATGAGTTCATTAATCTCAGTATCCCCATGCACAAGACCTGCAATGCATTTGGTGGTCAGTGTAATGAAACAGCATTAAAGGTGCTCGGAGAATTGGACGTTGAAAACTCAGAAAAAGAGGATATCAATCCCATCTGGAAAGGATTGGAAAAATTTAAAAACAAGGATAATTAATCGCTCAATCGAAAGTATTGTTTCTATTGGAAACAATATCCGGTTCGGCAAAGATTGATAAATAACAATTAGGTTTAAAATTATTAAAATAAAGAGTTATGCCAAATCCCAAACGCAGGCACAGTCAGCAGAGAAGTGCAAAACGCAGAACCCATTATAAAGCTAAAGCGCACACATTAACTACTGATGCAACTACAGGTGAAGTACATCTGCGCCACCGCGCTTATGTAAGTGAAGGAAAGCTGATCTATAAAGGAAAGGTAGTGGCTGAAAAAGCTCCTTCTAACGCCTAATTAAAAGATTGAAAATAGTAGCGGGGCAAATAAAGATGCTTCGCTTTTTTATGCGTTCGCTTCTCGCGATAGCAGTAGCGTATGTAATGTTGTAAGGAGATTCCGGTTACAGTACAGGTTTACGATTGTGTAATGTATCCGGAATTTTTTATTTTAGCTATTATATGAATATAGGAATTGATATGATGGGTGGCGATTATGCGCCACAGGAAGCGGTGAAAGGGGTAAAGCAGTACCTTTTAAAAAATAGCTTTGAGCAATTACATTTGGTATTGTTCGGGAATGAAGAGCAACTGAAGCCTCTGTTATCTGAAAACGAAGTACCTCAAGAAAAGTATACCATTCAACCTACTTCACAGGTGATTGGTATGAACGAACATCCTACCAAAGCACTGAAAGAAAAAACTGATTCGTCTATTGCCGTAGGATTTCAGCATTTAGCCGCAGGAAAAATAGATGCCTTCATCAGCGCAGGCAATACTGGTGCGATGATGGTAGGCGCTATGTTTAGTATTAAAGTGGTTGAGGGAGTTTTGAGGCCAACTATTTCTTCGGTAATCCCTAAGCCGGACGGTAGTACAGGCTTACTGTTGGATGTAGGATTGAATGCCGATTGTAAACCGGAACATCTTAATCAATTTGCCGTAATGGGTTCTGTATTCTGTCAGTACATTTTTGGAGTGGAGAATCCTAAAGTAGGCCTGATGAATGTGGGTGAAGAAGAAGGCAAGGGAAATATACTAGCACAGGCAGCCTATCCTATGTTGAAAAGCAACAAGGCTATTAATTTTATCGGAAACGTGGAGGGGCGCGACGTATTTAGGAACCAAGCCGATGTGATGGTTTGTGAAGGATTTACCGGCAATGTTATTTTGAAAATGGCCGAGTCTATTTACGATATTGCCCAAGAACAACAAATCGATAATCCCTATTTGAACCGCTTTAATTTTGAAATTTACGGAGGTACTCCTGTGCTGGGTGTAGAAAAACCTGTGATTATCGGCCACGGTATTTCTCATGCCACAGCCTTTAGCAATATGATCGATGTGGCTGTAAAAATGCTGAATACCGATGTTCTAGGTAAGGTAAAGGAAGCAGTGCAACGCATATAAGATTGTAATAACTCATCTAATAAAAAAGCCGTCTGAACGTTATTGTAAAGACGGCTTTTATTTTGAAACTAATGATAGATGCTTTCGATTTCTGCAGCGTATTTCTCCAAGATTACTTTTCGTCTCAAGCTCAGTTTGGGTGTCATCTCACCCCCATCTACACTCCATTCCTTGGGTAGTAGTACGAATTTTTTAATTTGTTCTACCTTATTGATGCTTTTATTGTGATGGTCAAGTACTGAGCGGAATAATTCATGCACTTTATCGTTTTTAACGATTTCTTCGTTGCTCATTTCGGGAAGATTGTTTTCTTTCATCCATTCTCTGACCACATTAAATGCAGGAACAATCAAGGCTCCTACAAATTTGCGTTCACTGCCTACTACTATAATCTGCTCAATGAACTTGCTTTCTTTCATTTTGTTTTCGATGGGCTGGGGGGCAACATATTTTCCGCCGCTGGTTTTAAAGAGTTCTTTTTTGCGGTCGGTTATTTTGAAAAATCGGTTTTCGATGAGTGTGCCGATGTCGCCCGTATGTAGCCAGCCATCTTTGATCACTTCTGCGGTGAGCTCTGGATGTTTATAATAGCCTTTCATAACACAGGGGCCTTTGACCAGTATTTCCCCATCTTCGGCCAGTTTTACTTCAATACCTTCAATGGCAGGACCCACAGTTCCATAACGGGTGTCGTTATTTTGTTTTCTGTTAACACAGATTACGGGACTATTTTCTGTTGGTCCATAGCCTTCGTAAACCGGAATGCCCGCAGCATTAAAGACCCTTAAAAGTTTTTCGGAAGCTGCCGCACCGCCTGTGATAATAAAACTGATATTTCCTCCCAAGGCTTCTCTCCATTTTTTAAATACAAGTTTTCGGGCAATGGAGAGTTTAAAATTATAGAGCCCCTTGGGTGGATTAATATTATCGTATTGCATGCCCAGTTGAATACTCCAGAAGAATAGTTTCCTTTTGATGCCTGTCAGTGCATTCCCCTTGGCCATAATTTTTTCATATACCTTTTCCAGCAAACGGGGAACGGTAGTAAATCCATCAGGTTTTATTTCTCTTAAATTATCGGCAATGGTTTCCAAGCTTTCTGCGTAATAGATGCTGATACCACTGAACATGTACAGGTAAGTAATCATTTTTTCGAAAATATGATTGAGTGGCAGAAAGCTTAATGTTTTGGTTTGCGGCTGATCAGGGAATGGAAAACTGGCTTTAGAAAAATAGATATTACTTACAATATTGCTATGAGTAAGCATTACTCCTTTGGGTACACCTGTAGTGCCACTTGTATAAATGATAGTGGCCACATGAGAATTAGGTATCTGTTGTTTTATTTTTTCTAAAGTATGTAATGTGCCGTCATCCGCGAGATCCAGTAATTCCGAGTAATGAGGTACGCCTTCTACTTTATCAAAAGTATAGATACCTTGCAGATAGGGGGTATTTACCGATTTTACTTTTTCTACCAGTTCGGCGTTACTTACAAAGATGTATTTGGCCTGCGATTCATTTAAAATATATTCCAGTTCTGGTAGTGCTGTAGTGGGATAGATAGGCGTGAGAATAGCGCCGGTCTGCTGAACAGCTAGGTCGGTAAACACCCATTCCGGCCGGTTACCACTAATGATAGCAATTTTGTCGCTATTTTCAGCAGTGAAGTCGCCACCGCTTACGCCCCGGATGAGGAGGCCGGCTGAAAATCGGTTAACCAAATTCTCGATCTCTTGAGTACTGTAAGATCTCCATCGTCCGTTCTCTTTAGCATTTAGAGCGTCGGATTTAGGGAAGTTTTCTAACTGGTAGGATATGGCATCAAACAATCGGTAAGTTGGGTAATTCATTAGTCAATTGTTTAAAGTGTCTACAAGTTAAGAAAAAAATAAGCTCAATGTACACGTTGCGGAGCAGTATAAAAATAATAAGCGCTTACCCTGCCGGATAAGCGCTTATGAATATTTTCATATTATGTTATTTCACAGAATATACTTGCCCGTTCGGCATTTTAAATATTCTTGAAGTGTGATAATTGGTGAATCGATCGTACTCCTCCTTATGTTCGTTTACCCATTTTTCAAAGGCTGCTTGGTTGTTTACTGGTCCAAACATCCATTGGTTATAAGATTCGAATAATCCGTCTTTCATGAGCTGCTGGTGAAATTCGAAAAGACGGAAGGGGAATTTATCGCCATAGGACGCAAACCAATCCAAAATAAACCGGGTACGAATCATGGCTAAACTTTCGGGAGTGATGCCCTGGGCTGAAATACCCGACTGCTTTGCAAAAGTGTTTAATACAGCCTTGGCAAACTCGTTCTTTTCCTTAGCTGCTACGGCGGCTAGATCAGAGGAAATGAAGAGCTTTTGCTTATAAGCATCTAGAACCATTTTCTTGATACTATTTGCTCTGGGATTGAGGCTTTCCATGTTAGCATAGATTTCGCCGTAAATGATAGCCCAGATTTTATCGTCCTGTTGTTTATAGTAGTAAACAGCCGCGTTGTAATAGTTGCCACCATACGAAGGAGCGGCCTGCATCCCTTTCTGCCACATATCAATAGCGCCTTTGGGGTTTTTCATGATATCTAGGAGTTCTCCGTAGTCATTATACAGAGGCCCGCTTTTGGGGAAATCTTTAAGGGCTTCCTTGTATATTTTTTCAGCTTCCTTAAAATTCTCCTGAGCTTTATATATGCTACCGGCAATTTGATAAGCAATGGCGTCGCAGTCAGGGCTAGCAATTACAGTTTTGATAGTTTCTAACGCTTTATTGTAATCACCTTTATAATAATAAGCTAGAGAAAGATCTTTAAGCAGTTCGGGATCATCTTTATAGGTTTCCTGTGCTTTGGTTAATACCAGGACGGCATTATCTAAATCGCCCGATTGCATGAAATTCCTGGCTTTGGTACGCTCTGCGACTACATTTCCTTGTCCAAAAGCAAAGCCGCAAGTGCATAGAAATAAGCTAGCTATGAATATTTTTTTCATTTATTTATTTTTTAGACAACAACAATTGCAAAAAGTAAGCCGAAAACTTCACGGATCGTTCCTAAAGATGCAAAAGTAGGTGAAAGAGTGGCATGAAGTACTAAAATTTTAGTTATAATATGAATTTTAGGTGTGAATAAAGTGCTTTGCATCAGGTGTTAAAAAATACCTACTTATTTCATTTCTAAGGGTAGAAGACTACATTTGTAACTAGGAAATTGATTATATGAAAATAGCATTAGCTCAGCAGAACTATCATATCGGAAATTTTGATCTAAATGTGCAGAAAATTATCAGCGGTATCCAGGAGGCCAAAAAGCAAGGTGCCGATTTAGTAATATTTTCAGAATTATGTGTATGCGGTTATCCTCCACGCGATTTTCTGGAGTTTAATGATTTTATCAACCAGTGCTATCAGGCCCTTGATACGATAAAAGAACATGCAGATACTATTGGCGTACTGGTGGGTGCTCCTGCTCGAAACCCTAATTTCGAAGGAAAGGACTTATTCAATGCGGCTTATTTGTTATATGAAAAAGAAATTAAGGCCGAAGTGCATAAAACATTACTTCCTACTTATGATGTATTTGATGAGGGACGTTATTTTGAGCCTGCATATGATTGGAACGTAGTCCCCTTTAAGGGCAAAAAATTAGCGGTCACTATATGTGAAGATATCTGGAACATGGGCGAAAATCCCCTATATCGAATTACGCCAATGGAAAAGCTGATTCAGTTTGAGCCTGATGTCATCATCAATCTTTCGGCTTCTCCTTACAATTATGCGCAGGATGTGGTGCGCAACGGTATCGTCAAAGCTCATACGCTCAAATATAAACTGCCGATGTTTTACTGTAATACGGTAGGCTCTCAAACCGAAATTGTGTTTGATGGGGGTAGTTTGGTGTATGATAGTGCAGGTAATCAAGTGGCCGAATTGAAATATTTTGAAGAAGACTTTGGGGTTTTTGAATTGGACGATTTGATTAAGGAGACCTCTCCTCAAAGTGAAGATTCGGTGAAGATTTATTACTCAGCTTCGGAAGTGAGTGCAGGTAGGGATGTATTGGAGTATCTCAAAGATGAAAAAAATATCGCCGAAATTCGCTCAGCACTAGTACTGGGTATTAGAGATTATTTCTCCAAAATGGGTTTCACTAAGGCTATTTTGGGATCCAGTGGAGGTATTGATAGTGCTGTAACACTGGCGTTGGCGGTAGAAGCATTGGGCCAGGAAAATGTGCGTGCCATCCTTATGCCTTCACACTTTTCTACATCTCACTCCATAAGTGATGCGGAGGCGTTGAGCCAAAATCTTCAAAATCCTTATGATATTATTCCCATTAAAAATATCTATGACAGCTTCCTCACCGAGCTAAAACCTATTTTTCAGGACTTGCCTTTTAGCGTTGCGGAAGAAAACATTCAAAGTCGTACGCGAGGAAATCTGCTGATGGCTATAGCCAATAAATTCGGTTATATTTTGCTTAATACATCCAATAAGAGTGAGCTGGCAACCGGTTACGGAACATTGTATGGGGATATGGCCGGTGGATTGAGTGTATTGGGCGATGTGTATAAAACTCAGGTGTATGCGCTGGCCCGCTTGATTAATAAAGAAAAAGAAGTTATACCTCATCATATTTTAGTAAAAGCGCCATCGGCAGAATTAAGGCCCAATCAAAAAGACAGCGACAGTCTGCCCGAATATGATGAGTTGGATACTATTTTGTTTAAGTATATTGAGGAGCGGCAGGGACCTAAAGAACTCATAGCGCAAGGATTTGATGAAACGCTCGTAAACCGCATCTTGCGCCTTGTAAACATGAATGAGTATAAACGCAATCAGTTTTGCCCTATCATTCGCGTCAGCTATAAAGCATTTGGTGTAGGACGAAGATTGCCTATTGTGGCAAAATATTTGAGCTGATAGCCATTATTAAAATCTTGAATGCATATCTCATGATGAATAAAACCGCAGAAGATATTAGAATTTTAAATGAAAAAATTGCTATTGCCGGCGCCTTTACTGATAAGCTGAAGGAGGAAATTGGTCATGTTATCATAGGCCAGTCGCATATGTTGGACCGACTACTGATTGGGCTTTTAAGTAATGGACACGTATTGCTCGAAGGGGTGCCGGGATTGGCAAAAACGCTTACCATTAAATCGTTGGCTACAGCTATACAAGCTAACTTCAGTAGAATACAGTTTACACCAGATTTATTGCCTGCAGATGTAATCGGCACATTGATTTATAATCAGCAGGAGAATGATTTTGTGGTACGTAAGGGACCCATCTTTGCCAATTTTATTTTAGCTGACGAAATCAATCGTGCTCCGGCCAAAGTGCAGTCGGCTTTGCTGGAGGCTATGCAGGAGCGTCAGGTAACCATTGGCGATACCACCTATAAATTGGAAGAACCTTTTTTAGTGCTGGCTACACAAAATCCACTAGAGCAGGAAGGAACTTATCCTTTACCCGAAGCTCAGGCCGACAGATTTTTGATGAAGGTTATTGTACGTTATCCCGAGATGCACGAAGAGCAGCTGATCCTTCGTTCCAACGTACAATCCATACAGCTTCCCGAAATAAAACCTGTGGTCAACATAAAGGATGTATTACATGCGCGGGATTTAGTGCGTGATATTTATCTCGACGAAAAAGTAGAGCGTTACATACTGGATATTGTATTTGCCAGCCGCTATCCCGGACGATATCAGGCCCAAAAACTAGAGCCTCTTATTTCCTACGGAGCTTCCCCAAGAGGCAGCATCAATCTGGCTTTAGCAGGAAAGGCACAAGCTTTCTTAAATAAAAGAGGATTTGTAATACCCGAAGATATTCGCAGTATTGCACATGATGTGTTGCGGCATCGCATCGGGCTTACATATGAGGCTGAGGCCGAAAATGTAAATGTAGAAGATATTATTGATGAAATTTTAAGACAGGTGAACGTTCCTTAAGCACCCAATGAATGATGCGTTCCACTTCCGAAATACTTAAAAAAGTTCGTGAGCTCGAAATCAGAAGTAAGAAGCTGGCCCGGGATCTTTTCTCAGGCGAATATCATAGTGCATTTAAAGGAAAAGGTATGTCCTTTAAAGAAGTGCGTGAATATGCACCTGGCGATGATGTACGGTTTATCGACTGGAATGTATCAGCCCGATTTGGCCATCCCTTTAGTAAAGTATTTGAGGAAGAGCGCGAGCTAACAGTAATGTTGTTGGTGGATCTGAGTAACAGTTCTTTGTTTGGAACGCATTATGGCAGTAAGCGCGATGTAGCCACCGAAATAGCTGCAGTGCTGGCGTTTTCAGCGGTAAGCAACGGAGATAAAGTAGGAGCCGTCTTTTACAGTGATAGGGTAGAAAAATATATTCCTCCCAAAAAGGGCAGACAACATGCGTTGTATATAGTGAGAGAAGTGCTGGCATTAGAATCAAAAGGGAGAGGTACCCATATGGGTGCTGCGCTGAAATATTTTACCAATGCCATTAAGCAGTCCAGCATTGCTTTCGTATTGGGCGATTTTATTGATAGGGGATACGAAGATGCATTACGTGTTGCAGGAAAGAAGCATGATCTGATTGGTATAAAGATTTATGATCAGATGGATAAGGAATTGCCTAATGCTGGCTTGATTCAGATGTTGGATGCCGAAACCGGTGCAGCCCAATGGATAGATACTAGTAATGCTTATGTAAGAAGAAAGTATGAAGAGAACTTTTTTGCTGCCACAGACTATTGTGTGAATGTTTTTAAAAAAGCCGGATGCGATCTGTTGCATATACAAACGGGCGATGATTATGTGACGGTACTTCAGCGATTTTTTAGGAGCAGAATCAGATAAGGAATATTTAAAGCTTACAGGATTGAAGGGATGTAAATTGAATATTGTTGACTTAATATATTTTCTCAGGACACATGCAATCAAATTTTTTTTGATGTTGATGTCCCTGATGGTATTAACTGTTCAGGGTCAGGTAGTAGGCGTCAATGCCAGTACCGATAAAAACCGGATTCTCTTGGGAGAGCCTTTATGGTTAACCTTGGAAATAAAAACTTTGAATAATGCGCCCTTTGATCCATTCAAGGTAGATAGTATTCCGCATTTTGAGTTTCTAATAAAAGATAGTATCCGAACAATACAAAAAGGGGATACCTCTATTTTCAAACAATATTATCAGCTCACTAGTTTCGATTCTGGACAATGGGTAATTCCGTCTTTTACTTTTCGTCCGTTTGTAAAGACAAATAGTATTCTAATCGATGTTGTATTTACAGAGGATTTTGATCCCACGCAACCCTATCACGATGTGCAGGATGTACTGGATGTGTCATTCAGAATGGATCCTTCGCAGGAAAGATGGTGGTATCCTATTGTCATCTTTTTGATAGTACTGGTGTTGCTGATATACTGGATCACCGGAGAGCGACCGCAACAAGCAAAACCTGTAAAAAAATCCACCGAATCGGCTTATGCAAAAGCGCTAAGAAATTTGAAGGAGCTTAAAACATCGCATATACATGAAAAAGGATATTACGAACAATTGATAGAAATATTCAGAGCTTATGTGCTGGAAAGAACTGGAATCAGCTCGTTGCAGCATACTTCTACAGATCTGGCGCAAAAACTGCAGCCCTTATTCCGTGATGAAATAAGATACGACAGTTTGGTACAGGTAATGTATATGTGCGATTTTGTAAAATTTGCAAAGTATATGCCGCAAAAAAGTGAAGCCCTGTCTGCATATGAAGTAATTGAAGGTGCCGTGCATTACCTAGAGGATGTATTGAACAAAAATCCACAACTTATTAAATCTGTCTAACTGGAGATGCGATTATAAAAAGGTCAATTAGCGACATGATATACGAATGGTTAAAAAATATTGTTTTCGTATGGCCCGAGAATTTTATTCTGTTGGGGTTGATACCTTTTTTAATCGCCCGTTATATCAGAAACGAAAGAAATCATAAGGCGGCTTTGCTTACTTCCGCAGTAAATGTAAATACGCCTTCTACATTTAAAACTAATTTCAGACATCTACCTTTTGTATTGCGCATACTGGCTTTGATATGCCTGATTATGGCATTAGCCAGACCGCAACATCAGACCGATCAAACCCATGCGGAAGGAGAGGGGATCGATATAGTGTTATGTATGGATGTAAGTGCGAGTATGCTCACTAACGATATTAAGCCTTCGCGCTTTCAGGTAGCTAAGGAAGTAGCGGCAGAATTTGTGAAAAGCAGACCGGTAGATAGAATAGGGTTAGTGATTTTCGGCGGTGAAAGTTTTACTAAATGCCCTATTACTTCCGATAAAAATACTCTTTTGACGCAGTTGCAAAGTCTTAAGATTAAAGATGGAGGCTATCTTGCCGATGGAACATTGATAGGAGAAGGGCTAGCTATGGCAGTAAATAGAGTGAGTAAGGGAAGTAGTAAAAGTCGAGTGGTTATTTTGCTTACTGATGGAAAAGAAGAGGCGCCGGTTACAAGAATCATTGATCCTTATACAGCAACTGAGATTGCTAAGGCAGAAAATGTAAAGGTGTATTGTATTGGTCTGGGCTCGACAGAGTTTATGATAGAGCAAGTGGTAAAAGATAATGCAGGCAACACTGTAAGAAATGATATTGATGAAACACTCTTAACGCGTATAGCTTCGGAGACAGGTGGTAAGTATTTTCGGGCTACGGATAAAGCCTCACTACAGGCTATTTATTCAGAAATCGATCAGCTGGAAAAATCGAAGGTAGAAATTATCAGATATAAAGAGATTGAGGAGATGTTTATTCCGTTTGTATTGTTGGCGCTGGGGCTATTGTTTATAGAGCTTCTATTACGCTTTACGATATTTAAGACCTTTCCTTGATATTATTCGAGATTGTTTTTATCTATTTTCCTTCGAAAACTTTTCTTAACGCTTTCTTTCTTTTTACGTTCAATTCTTTTTTCAATGGATGCACGGGTAGCGGTAGTAGCAATACGTGGCTTTCTCACCTGTAAGGCCTGAACGACAAGTGCATTTATCTTTCTGACGGCATCTTCTTTGTTTTCTAGTTGCGTGCGATGGCTTTTGGATCTTACCTGCAATACTCCATTGGCATTAATGCGTGTACTTAATCTGTGGTATACACGTGACTTTTGCTCAGGTGTAAGCAGTGAGGATGCAGTGATGTCAAAATAAGCCACCACGGCGGTTTCTACTTTGTTTACATTTTGTCCGCCTTTACCACTGCTGCGAGTGGTTTTAAAAATTATTTCGCGCGATACATCCATTATTAATTTTATCACTCTAAATTAGATTTTATTTTTGAAGTGTATAAAAAATCCTTATGCGAGCGGTAGTACAAAGAGTGCAAAAAGCATCTGTTACGATTGATGGCCAACTTCATGCTTCCATAGAGCAGGGGTTACTGATATTGCTGGGGATTGAGGATGCCGATAACGATGAAGATATTGCCTGGTTAAGTCAGAAAATAACGCAGCTACGTATTTTTAATGACGATGCCGGGGTCATGAATATTTCCGTAAAGGATATCAATGGAGAGGTGCTGCTGGTGAGCCAGTTTACGTTGCATGCTTCGATAAAAAAAGGGAACCGTCCTTCTTATATCAGAGCCAGCAAACCCGATATAGCTATTCCTTTGTATAATAAAATGATTCAGCAGTTAGAAAAAGATTTGGGTAAGCCCATTCAAACAGGTGTATTTGGTGCAGATATGAAAGTTGCGTTGCTGAACGACGGTCCTGTCACCATCATCATCGATACAAAAAATAAAGAATGAGTATAACAATTAGCGAGGCGCAACAGCGCGTAGATGAATGGATTAAAACCATCGGTGTTAGATATTTCGGCGAATTGACGAATATGGCCATTCTTACCGAAGAAGTAGGAGAGTTGGCACGCCACATGGCACGGCTTTATGGTGATCAGTCTTATAAGGATGGTAAAAAGTATTCGGATGATGAACGTAAAGCATTGCTGGGAGAAGAAATGGCTGATGTGTTATGGGTGCTCCTTTGTTTGGCTAATCAGACAGGCGTAGATCTTACTGCAGCATTACAACAAAGCTTTGAAAAGAAAACAAAGCGCGATGCAGACAGACACGCGAGTAATGAAAAGCTTAAATAATTTGTTTTTCTCGGAGTATTTTAAGCATAAGTTAAGGTAGCGGCAATCATCCGTGCGATCTTTTCTCCATCCATGGCGGCACTAACAATACCTCCTGCATAGCCTGCACCTTCCCCACAGGGGTAAAGATTTTTTAGCTGAGGATGTTGTAAGGTGTCAGCATCTCTGGGAATTCGTACCGGTGAAGAAGTACGTGATTCAGTTGCTACCAATACTGCATCGTTCGTGTAATAGCCTTTCATTTTTTTGCCAAACTCCACGAAAGCTTTCTGCAGGGCTTTGTAGATAAACGGGGGCAAAACAGTTCTTAAATCGGCACTGGTTATACCGGTTAGATAGGAGCAGTCGGGTAGTGATGACGAAAATTTATTAGTACAAAAATCTACCATACGTTGAGCAGGTGCTTTTAGCTGTCCCCCACCTGCTACAAATGCAGCCCTTTCTATCTCTTGCTGAAATCGTAGGAGTGATAAAGGGTCAGGGTTTTTGAGTTTTTCGTTTCTGAGAACATCTTTTAGTTGAACCTGTACCACAATCCCCGAATTGGCATAAGGATTATTTCTTTTAGAAGGGGACCAACCGTTTACCACTATTTCATTATGTCCGGTGGCGGCGGGAGCGATAATGCCGCCGGGGCACATGCAAAAGGATAACACACCGATATTATGAACCTGTTGCACGAGACTATAGGATGCCGGGGGCAGATACGGACCCCGGGAGTCGCACTTGTACTGAGCTGTATCGATAAGCGATTGAGGATGCTCCGCACGAACACCCAAGGCAAAGGGTTTGGGTTCGATCAGCACATTTTTCTTCTGCAATAAATAAAAAATATCTCTTGCGGAATGACCGGTAGCCAATATCACAGCATCGGCTTCGATGATATCCCCTTTTTGTGTTTTTACTCCTTTGATGATGTGATCATCTATAATAAAGTCTATAACCTTTTGTTCGAATAAAATTTTTCCGCCACATTGCAGGATCTGTTCTCGCATAGCCACAATAATCTTAGGCAGTTTGTTGGTGCCGATATGTGGATGAGCTTCATACAGTATCTTTTCTTCGGCCCCGAAATTGACAAAGAGGTTTAAGATGCGGTCTATACTTCCGCGCTTGTTGCTTCGGGTGTATAACTTTCCATCGCTGTAAGTACCGGCACCACCTTCGCCAAAGCAATAATTACTTTCGGGATTGACAATGCCTTTTTTATTGATAGCTGCCAAGTCGCGACGACGCGCTCTTACATCTTTTCCGCGTTCCAGAATGATAGGTCGAATACCGGTTTCAAGAAGCTGGAGGGCTGCAAAAAGACCTGCAGGTCCTGCGCCCACTATAATCACACGTTTAGAAGCCCTGCTTACATCCTGAAAGTGAAATGGAGGCCGTTCTCTTTCCTGAAAAGGTTAGTTGATGTAGGCATTAAGCTTGAGATTGATCCATGGCGTTCTAGAGCGAGCATCAATGGACTTTTTGATGATGTTAAATCCTGTAATGGTAGCAGGTGCAATGCTCTCCTGTTCGACTATTTGCTGCAAGATCGCACTATCATCGGCAGCTTGTTGCGGTGATAATCGGAGTTGAATGATTTTTTGCATGTGTCAGGTTTTTATCCTGAAAGGAGACTGCAAAGAAAAGAAGAAAATTAGATATATTCTTTTAAAAAAGGGGGCAATTACCCCTATTAATTTCAGGGTGTGCTCTGACTCAGGTTGACGTATACAATTTTGTATTTACTCGAGTTCCCCGGGCGTCGATACTTGCGATTTAAAAACAATCCCGCAGCCCCCACACCGGTGGCAATGGCTACATTGCGTGTATTACGTTTGTCAAACAGCGGGTCGTGTTTTTGTACCAGTCCGTTAAAAATGTTCAGAAAATCATAGCCAAATCCCCCAATAGCCGCGAACCTCCCCAAGGTAGCTAAATAATGATCGCGGTAACTGATTTTAGGAACCAGGATGGTTTTGATATTCTTATAATGCATACCTAGGGTATACGTCGTTATGGTATCATAACTGGTAGTGCCGAAGATATTAGTATAGGCGTGCAGTGTGTAATAACGAAGGAAAATGCTATCGTTGGCAATTCGGTCTATTAGGGCGTCATAGCGCCGCCCATCGTGTGTGATTAAAGATATTTCAATACCGGCGTAATAGTTTTTTACAGGAACACCATTCTTTTTTCGTACAGAAATAAAGTCGGGTACCTGAGCATTTGCTCCAAGAAAGATGGTAAATGAAAAGAAAATGAAAAGCAGCCTTAGCATTTGGGGCTAAAGTTAAATGATTCGGCCAATCGGTTTTGGCCGAAAATTGTTAAAGCATTAAGAAAATTCTAAAGGCCCATCCTTTCTTTAAATTCTGGGTTCAGATATGTCGCTAGTTCCGAAAAAGGAATCCATACATTGATCTCGCCGGCGGCATAAGGGGCGATCTCGTAAGGGTTATATATAAAGCCTAGACCTTTGGGTCCAAAATAAAAATTGTCATTCGGAGCCAGATGCTTGACGAAAAGGCTTTGATCTAGAGAAGTACGCGGACGCAGGTGGTACCGCTTTCTATAATATTTGTCCAGCAGATTTTGTATGGCAACCGAATCTACTTTCATGATATCGCTGAGCTGTAGTTTTTTCTGATTTTTTATGTCAAAGCAATACATGGTAGTGGCATAGTCGCCATGTGCTCCCCCGGTATAGGAGTAGTTGTACACGTTAAGAATTATATATCCATTATTATTATGAACCACATTACTGGTGGTGATATACTCTCGGTTGAGGAAATAATGGGGCATATTATCGTCTACGGTTACACCCACAAGACTGCTGTCAACATCTTTACTGTAATTGTTTTTTAAATCATTTACGATAGCTTGAGCTGTCTGCGGCAGATTAAGCGAAGCATATTTTTTATCCCCATTGTCCAATATTTTTTTCAATTCGTTATTGAACCAGGTGGCAGACGGATCATTGTCGGTAGCCATTACCACAGTTATCGTTGATTTTAGAATGGGAGTGTCTTTGGGGAATTTCAGGTATGCTGCAGAGTCCGAATAGCTCAATGCTCTTATACGAAGGGTACCATCTGTCTGACTTTCTCGCAATTTTATAGGGTAGGTGGTTTTATTATCGCCACTTTTCCATATGCCGGTAATTTCGTTTTCTGCGAGATAGAGGGCAATTTTGGGTGACAACCCGTTTCCGTTATCAGTGTTTTCAATGAGGTAAAGGCTATCTGCTCCTTCTTCATCCCAGTCTTTATATAAAAAGATTGGTGTGCCATAATCAGTGTAGTAATAGTTGGCATCCACCATGTCATTATGTTTTAGTAAATGCATTACTACAGGTTTGCCCGCAATAGTACCTTCCAACGTCCTGTAAAAGAACTTTGCGGATAAGTTGTCTTCTTCAGTAATAACCGTTGTTGTATCTGTTGGGTTAGTAGCGGTAGCATCTTCTTTAGTTTTAGTATCCTGATTTTTGCAGGAAATAAAGCCAAAGATTACCGCAGCGAAAAGAAGGAGGCGTGTAAACATATCTTGTTGCAATATATCGTTATAAAATATGGAAGCTTAGTGCTTTACTAACAAAATTAAGCAGTACTTAGTTAATTTTATTTTCTTTGTTGGTTTAATCTTTTCAGATTTTGAACAGAGTTTTCAACAATATGTTTAGGAAAAGTAGGAGCGTCGGGCTGGGGCTGGCGTTATTGCTATCTGTTTTTAACAGTGCGGCACAGGATATGACATTCGATACCATAAAACCCCTAAGCGAGGTGGTGGTACGAGCATTTGGGCAGAAGAGAAACCTTGCAACAGGGTTGATTTCTGTAGTAGGGAACACATCCTTATCCAATAAGATGTCTCTTCTTTCCGAAATTAACACTATTCCCGGAATGCGTATGGAAGAGCGTTCTCCGGGAAGTTATCGTATCAATATTCGGGGTAGCTCGCTGCGTTCTCCTTTCGGGGTGCGGAATGTGAAAGTGTATTGGAATGGCATTCCCTTAACTGATCCCGGAGGTAATACTTACTTCAATCAATTGGCCTATAATAATTTTTCATCAATTGAGGTATTTAAAGGTCCTGCTTCCAGCATGTATGGTGTTGGAACAGGAGGTCTATTGCTGATTGAAAATGCCATCTCACCTCACACAGAAGCTTCTGTGGAGTATATTGGTGGCAGCTACGGGTTACATTCTGTTCTTGCTACAGGAAATATTGCAGGGGATAAGTTTTCAACAAAATTAACTTATGCTCATAATGAAAGTAAAGGATATCGAGAGCAGTCTGCAGTGCAGCGGGATAATCTGTCATGGATGGGTAGATGGTATATTTCAGAAAAACAAGCATTGACGGCAGCTTTGCTGTATACCGATATGTATTATCAAACTCCCGGAGCGCTTACCTTACAGGAATATCAGAAGAATCCTCGGGCGGCAAGGCCTGCAGCCGGCATATTCCCCTCCGCGGTGGAGGCAAAGGCGGCCATCTGGCAAAAAAATCTTACTGGTGGTATAACCTATGTTTATCACTTTGCTCAGAATATCACTAATCAAACTACAGTATATGGTTCCCACAATCATATTAAAAATAGTGCAGTGAGGAACTATGAAAGACGTATCGAACCGCATTTCGGAGGAAGAACACAGTTTACGTTTGAAGCACCGTTAGCCTCAGATAACAGGCTAAGAGTAGATGCCGGAGCTGAATGGCAAAAGGGCGATTATAGCATTCGAGTAAATGGAAATAATAAAGGCGTTCCCGATACACTTCAGACCGATGATGAAGTAAGTACTACCATATATAGTCTGTTTGCCCAGGTTGTCTATACCACTATGTCCAACTGGACTTATACCCTAGGTGCTAGTTATAATAAGGCCAAAGTGGGGTTTACACGCTTGAATGTGGAACCTGTACTACAACAGCCGTTTGCTTTCAGTAACGAAGTAGCGCCCCGTATCTCGGTTTCGAAAAAATGGGATAATAGGTTGACTATTCTAGGTTCGGTTGCAAAAGGATATGCTTCTCCAACTATAGCGGAGCTCTTGCCTTCAACAGGAATCATCAATACGGCATTAAAAGCAGAAGAAGGATGGAATTATGAACTAACGGCGGAGAAATATCTTTGGAATGAATTGAGATTACAGGCTACGGGTTTTTATTTTGACATGAAAAACGGGCTGGTACAACAGCGCGATGAATCCGGGGCCGATTATTTTGTGAATGCCGGACAAATACGGCAGCGTGGCGTAGAGCTGTTTGCTGATTATGTATTGCGACAGGAGAGATGGAAATGGTTGAATCGTGCAGTATTTACTGCGGGATATACTTATAGCTATTTTAAATATGGAACTTTTCTTAAGGAGGGTAATGATTATTCCGGCAAACAACTTCCCGGAGTACCACGTAGCTCAGTAACACTAGCTGCCGATATGGCTATGGCGAATAGGTTTAGTCTCAATGCTACTTATTATGGGGCCTCTAAAATATTTGTCAATGATGCGAATACGGCTGTCGCCAACCCTTATCATTTATTAGGCGTTAAGTTAGGTTATCAACTAGTAATTGATAAGTTAAATATTAAGCTATACTTAGGAGGTGATAACCTCTTGAATGAAAATTATAGCTTAGGAAATGACATTAACGGGGCAGGGGGGAGATATTATAACGCCGCTCCCCGTAGAAATGTGTACGTAGGAGCAGCGATTAGTTATCGGAAATAAGCCCATTTTATTTAAATACGGCGGTAGCCAAATTGGCAGTCTCGTAAGCCATTTTTATATTGTAGTCCATGGTGAGCTTTTTGATGTTCACCAGGTCGACAATAGTGCCAATAAAGCAGAGACCTGCAGTAAAGAAGTATAAGATACCCAGTCCGATATCACCAGTGATAATTCTGTGAATACCGGCTACGCCTACAAAACCGAGTAATGCAAAAACCAGCATCAGTGTGCGATCTTTCCTTTTACCCTGGTAAATTACCAGAAAAGTTTGTTGTTGCTGCTCGGTCATATTTTCCGTAAGGTGCAGGAGCGCTGCCATTTCCTCATATTCTATATCAGGAAACATTCTTAGTATTTGTTGCTGGTCCATAGTGAGTGGTTTTGTTGATTGTATAAATAGATTTACAACTCTGGTAGAAGAGAATCAATGTTGCCGGTATTCCCAAGATGTGTTCCTGAAACGACTTTTCAAATTCAAAGTGCAGTGCGTAATGAATAGCATGCCCTAATCCACAACCCGGGCACCAAGTGATTCCCATATTTTTCAGAAGACAGAGCGAAGTATCATTTACATTCATTACGCCCAATAATATAAGGGTGCCGTTCCAAATAATGACTTCACTGTATTTTCTGAAAAACTGTAACATTGATTTGTTTAGATTTCGTAATGTAAAATTACAGCTCGCAGCTCCCCCTACATAATACGCATCGGTAAACGGGTGTAAAAAGACGGTAAAGCCGGTTGAATCCCAAGGTTAAATACGTAAATATTACTTGCGCATCGCCCATTTTAGCATTTCCTTCCAGGTAGGTTTTTTACCATACATGAGGATACCCGTGCGGTAAATTTTACCCGCAAACCATACCATGAATAAAAATGATGCCACCAATAATGTCATGCTCAGCGCAAGCTGTCCGTAAGTAACGGTTCCCGGAATTCCATAAGCCACTCTGGCCATCATTACAATAGGAGAGGTAAAAGGAATGATACTCGCCCAAACAGCTATAGGGCTAGTGGGGTCATTCATCGCTATGGTCAGCAGAAAAATGGCAAATATGATGATTAGTGTAATCGGAAATGAGAGTGACTGCGCTTCACGTACATCTTCGTTAATTGCACTACCGATAGCTGCATACAATGAGGAATAGAAGAAAAAGCCTCCCAAAAAATAGAATGCAAACAGGAACAATAGCAAGGGCATATTAAAGCTGGTAAAGAACTTCTGCACACTTGCAACAGCTCCGGCCAGCTCCGAACTCGTATTGCCTGCAATTTTAGTAGCATTAAACACTACTAAAGCAAATACAATCCATAGTAGAAACTGGGTAAGTGCTACCAGTGCAATTCCTACTATTTTCCCCAGCATGAGCTGAAAAGGCTTTACTGAGGATACCATTACTTCGGCAATTCTATTGGTTTTTTCTTCCATTACTCCCATCATTACCTGTGAGCCATATATGAGCAGTATAAAGTACACCAGAAAGCCTGCTGCATATCCTATGATCATTGCATAAGTTCCGTCTGCACTTTTGTCCTGCTGGTTTTCTGCAAGTACTATAAGCTTGCTTCCTGTGAGTGCTACACGTTTTTCTTGGTCAATTCCTAGTTCCTCGTACTTGATATCGTTCCATATATTGTTAAGCTTGGACTGTACTCCGGCAATTAATCCCAGTGTTCTGTTGGATTTCACTACGATGGTTTGGGGAGTGGCAGCAATCATAATGTCTTGGGGAATTACAGCATATGCATCGTATCCTCTGCTTTCAAAATCGTTGGCGAGTTGGGCTACATCTGTTGTTTCCAGAATGAGCGTATTCGATTTGTCCTCTGCATTTACTTTATCTATTTTTTGTTGGGTGAACTTGCCCGAAGAGTCTACCAATGCAATCTTCAATTTGGAAGAGGCTTTTTGCCCGATATAAGCAGTGCCAAATACCAACCCGAGATACAGCAGTGGAAAAAGTAAGGTGGAAATAATAAAGGATTTTTTTCTTATTCGGGTGAAATATTCTCGTTGTATGATTAAAAATGTTTTGCTCATATGTTAGTTTCAATTAGAAAGATTAATTAACGTTCTGGAATTGGCGTGATACAGGGGTGTCTTTAACTAGACTGATGAAAATATCATTCAGGCTAGGCAATATTTCCTTAAAAGCATTGATTTGGGCACCTTGTTGTATCAAATACTGCAAAATTGTATTATTTGTTACGCCATCACGTTTTTGAACAACGATGGATTGAGCGTCCTGTTCTTTAATTTCAAATATGGTGCTGTCTGCAATGATAGAAATATCATTCTCAAAAGCAATCTTGTAGATATGTTGTTTGAAATCATTTTTCACCTGCTGTACTGTGCCGTCAAGAATTTTTTTCCCCTGATTGACTAGCACAATATGGTCACAAATTTCTTCCACTTGCTCCATCCTATGGGTGCTAAATATTATTGTAGCGCCATTTTGGGCCAAATTATATATTTCGTCTTTTATGAGATTGCTGTTTACCGGATCCAGTCCGCTGAAAGGCTCGTCCAGTATAATGAGCTTAGGATTATGTAGGATAGTGGTGACAAACTGCAGTTTTTGTTGCATACCTTTTGAGAGGTCTTCTACTTTCTTGTTCCACCAACTTCCCATCTCGAACTTATCGAACCAAACTTTTATTTTTTCGAGCGCATCCTTTTTGCTAAGTCCTTTGAGTTGTGCCAGATAAAGGGCATGCTCGCCTATTTTCATTTTTTTGTACAACCCTCTTTCTTCGGGCATATATCCTATATGCACAATGTCGTGTGCAGGGTTGAACGGTTGTCCGTCAAAGAGAATAGTGCCGCTATCTGGGTAAAAGATACCGGTAATCATTCTGATAAGCGTAGTTTTTCCGGCACCGTTGGGTCCCAGTAATCCAAAAATCTGTCCTTTTTCAATACTGAGGCTGATATCGTCTACAGCTTTTTGTGTAGCAAAATGTTTTATAAGGTTCCGAACTTCGAGTAGCGGCATATGCTAGGATTTAGTATTATAAACAAAGATAAAGTGTGTATATAACTTTTTTGCAGTTTTAATGTAAATCCAGAGTTTTGTTTCACAATTTAGTTAACCGGGAATGGAACTAATCCTTTTTTCTCCCAAATTTGCAGGATTATTTTGAGAGATTATGCGTAATAAAAACTACTTTCTTTTTTCCCTTATCCTTATTGGTATTGTATTGATAACCTCGGCATGGGGTTTTTTGGTGCATCGAACTATCGCCCAACTGGCCATCTATCAATTGCCCAAAGCCATGCAGCCTTTTTTCTATGTGCATAAAGATTCTTTGGTGTACGGTGCTCCGCGTCCGGACGTAAGGCGTACGCAGGATAGTACAGAGGGAAGTAAGCATTATATGGATATGGAGCGTTTCGGAGATATTCCTTTCCCTGAGGTGCCCAGAGATTTTCAGGAAGCTATAGCAAAATACAGCCTTGATACGCTTAACAAATACGGTACGCTGCCTTACGTAATAGAGGCGTATCTGGAAAAACTGACCCAAGCGTTCCGTTCCCAAAAACCCGATAGTATTGTGTTTTATGCGGCTGACTTGAGTCATTATATTGCAGATGCGCATGTACCGCTACATACTTCCATTAACTATGATGGTCAGCTTACCGGACAGCATGGTATTCACGATTTATGGGAAACCACTGTGCCTGAAGCAGTGATCACAAGTTATAACCTGAGTTCGCGTCATAAAGCCAGATATATTGCTGATCCCAAGGACGAAATATGGAAGATTATTCAGCATACGTTTTCTCTACTTCCCGAAATGTTCGAAAAAGAGCGTGAAGTGTCCAAAAACTTTACCGATTCTACCAAGTATAGATGGGAGTTCCGTTGGGGTAAAAATCGCAGATTCTATACAGAAGCATTTGCTCGAGAGTACTCTAAGGCGTTAAAATCTTCCATCAATGACCAGTTGATAGCGTCTTCCAATGCTGTGGCCGATTTCTGGTATACGGCTTGGGTAAATGCCGGTAAACCTAATCTTAATAAATTGATAGAGGAGGGTTATAATAAGCGAAGCCTGAAGCAAGAGAAAAAGGCTTTCAAAAAAAATGAGCTAATGGAAAAGAAAATCCTTATTGCCACCCAAAGGATGACTAAAGATTAATAACCCTAACGTATAATAAACCTAATGACCCGTATCGGCCTGATATCGGATACGCACGGATTTTTGGATGAACAGGTGCTTTATCATTTCGAGCACTGTGATGAAATATGGCATGCGGGCGATTTCGGCAATATTGAGATCGCTGAGAAACTGCGGGCCTTAAAACCATTGCGAGGTGTTTATGGCAATATTGACGGAAGGGATATTAGAAACGAATTTTCGGAAGTGGCGCTTTTTAAAATTGAAAAGGTAAGGGTGATGATCAAACATATTGGAGGCTATCCGCCCCGGTATAACCCCGAAACCCGCAAACAGCTTCTCCTCGAAAAGCCGAAATTATTTATCAGTGGCCACTCGCATCTTCTTAAGATAATGTACGACGACGCCTTGCAGTGTCTACATATGAATCCTGGCGCTGCGGGCAAGCACGGTTGGCACAAAGTAAGGACTCTCATCTGTTTTACGATAGATGGGAGTGATTTTAAAGATTGTCAGGTGGTAGAATTAGGCCCCCGCTAAATCGGAAATTAGAACCAGCCCCGACCTTGTCCTATCTCTCTAAACGGCCAAGGAATAACGGCCAACATAATTATCAGTGCAATAACATAGAACAACACTGTTTTACGGTGTTTTTGTCTATCTGATATATTCTTTTTGGCATAAGAACGACCGATGTGCACTAATACAATGGCAATAAGCATTCCCGTAATATGCTCAACCGCGAAAAAACGGTATACTGGGGCCTTCATAATATCAGCCATGGGCATTTGTTGAAATAGCTTCAGCCCGAATCTGCCGGTAAACCATTGAATGAGTCCCACCAGAAAATTAAGGTCGCAAAGTGTAGTCAGTACTAGTCCTGCTGTGGCGTGGCTTTTAGTAAATGGTTTATTACCTGCACCTAGGCTTTTGAAAATAGCTATCAAAAAGAATAGCAAAATTGCCCAACGTAAAAAGCTGTGTAAATGAAGAAGGCCGGTTTGCATAGTACTCAGTAATTTGTTGAATTGCGAAAATAGGTATTTGTACGCAATTTCTTTTGATAGAAAGCGTTTACTTTGCAGCCAGTAAACCTTATTGTATGGCAATTATCGCTCCGTCTTTATTAGCTGCTAATTTTCTGAATCTGCAGGCAGAATGTGATATTGTAAACGCCAGTGAGGCAGACTGGTTACATTTTGATGTAATGGATGGCCAGTTTGTACCCAACATCAGTTTTGGACCGATGGTACTAGAGTTTGTGCGAAAAGTTGTCAAAAAAACCTGCGATGTGCACCTGATGATTGAAGATCCGGCGCGTTACGCCGAAGTATTCAAAAAGGCAGGAGCAGATCATCTTACGATTCATATTGAGGCATGTCCCAGACTGCATCAGGATATTACATATATCAAATCGCTAGGTATGAAGGCTGGTGTGGCTGTAAATCCGCACACGCCGGTTTCTATGCTAAGCGACATTTTGCATGAAATCAGTATCGTGAATTTAATGAGTGTAAATCCCGGATTTGGTGGGCAGCAGTTTATACCCTACACACTGGAGAAGATTCGGCAGTTGAAGCAAATGATTACAGAGCGCGGATTGGATGTTCTCATTGAAATTGACGGGGGTGTAACCCTTGAAAATGCTAAGGAAATACTCGATGCCGGTGCGGATGTGCTAGTGGCTGGAAGTACTGTGTTTAAGGCGAAGGACCCTGTAGCTACCATAGCTCAGTTAAAGACCTTATAATACTTGCCCTATCATGAACAATCAGCCCGATGGATTGTTACAATAGCTCAACACTGTAACGGAAGTAATACCCTATTTTGCAGTTAGGTATCAAAGCCCCATATTTTCTCAACATTTTTTTGGAAAAAAAGTATTCACAGGTGTTGAAAAGATAAATTTTATTCTTGTATTTTTTAAGATATATTTGGAATAGAAGCGCCGGAATACGTACCCTATGCACAATAGCAGCAAAAATGTTTCCGGCAAGGTAGTGTAAACATAAATCGTAAAAGCATTGACAGAAGTAATCATTAATCTCGATACCGTTAACCCGCTAGATTTCTTTGGGGTTAACAACGCCAAGCTTGATATCCTTAAGAAAAAGTTCCCGTTGCTAAAAATACTCTCACGTGGTACGCAGTTAAAACTAAGTGGTGCACCCGAGCAAATTCAAGCTGCTAAGGAAAAAATCAATCTGGTTATTGCCTATTTGGAAAGAAATGGCAGCATGAGCAACAACTATTTCGATCAGATATTAGGCGGTGATGACACGGAAGTTATCGACAACTTTATTGAGCGAAACCCTAACGAAGTGCTGGTATTCGGCCCTAATGGTAAGAGTGTTCGTGCCCGAACCGCCAATCAGAAAAAACTGGTTCAGGAAGCGGAAAAGAACGATATTCTTTTCGTGATTGGCCCTGCCGGTACCGGTAAAACGTATACAGCTGTAGCTCTGGCCGTTCGGGCTTTGAAGAATAAGCAGGTAAAGAAAATTATTCTTACGCGTCCAGCTGTAGAAGCCGGTGAAAGCCTTGGATTTCTACCCGGTGATCTTAAGGAAAAAATCGATCCGTATTTAAGACCTTTATATGATGCGTTGGACGACATGATTCCGGCTGATAAGTTAGGGTATTTCATGAGCACCCGTGCTATAGAAATTGCGCCCCTGGCTTATATGCGTGGTCGCACACTGGATAATGCCTTCATCATTCTGGATGAGGCACAAAATGCTACCGATTTGCAACTTAAAATGTTTCTGACACGCATCGGGGCTAATGCAAAAGCCATCATCACCGGCGATATGACGCAGGTAGATTTGCCCAAAAATCAACGGAGTGGATTAAAAACGGCCACCCGCATCTTGCGAAATATTCCGGGAATCGGATATATTGAGTTGGACGAAGATGACGTAGTAAGACACCGTTTAGTGAAGGCTATTATCAAAGCTTATAACGATGAGCATGAGCGTACTACGCAGGAAAAAGAAAAATATTCCAAAGATTAAAGGTATATTGCAAATACTTCAAAAGGGCGTTCGTAATTGCGGATGCCTTTTTCTTTTTTGTTTGATAGCCTGCAAATCTTCTGATAGAGAGGTTGCACAGAAAATAGCAGCAGCCAAATTGTTAATTAAAAGCGGGGATATTATTGTGCGGAATGGAAGAGACGGTGTGAGTCGCGTAGCTCGAAGTTTTAATCGAAGGGATAAAACCTATTCACATTGCGGGATTTTGCAGGTGGAAAACGACTCCGTTTTTGTATATCATGCAATAGGAGGGGGCTATAATCGCAGTCAGGCCTTATTACGCGAACCCATAGAAAAGTTTTGTCTCCCGAAAGAAGCCGATAAATTTGCAGTATTCAGATACCCTTTGAACGATGAACAAGTTAATGCTCTTACAACTGTAGTGAAAAAACACTATGCTCACAAGCTGTTGTTCGACTGGTATTTTAATTTTGATACAGATGATAGAATGTATTGCAGCGAATTTGTTTTTAAATGCATGAATGGGGTGTTGAATAATGAACTGCAAGGATTTTTGCCCCAAGAGCAGGATCCTGTATACGTGAGTATTGACGATTTATACCTGAATGATATGGCAATACTGATATTTGAAGCACAATTTTAAAATAATCCTAAACAGAATTTCAAAACACATACTTACATTTGTTTGTGTGAATCTGGGTATTTCGGTCTATGGGTCATTAACTATAATCTATTATTGATGAAAAAACAGGTATCTTTTCTATATAGTATTACGATGCTTCTTTGGTTAGCTGCTTGTAATAGTGGGGCTGTTATTCACGATCCTAATGAGGTATTGCCTTTGTTTTTTGAAAAGCTGGCAAAAAAAGATATAGATGGTGCAGCGCAATATGTTACCAACGATAGCAAGGCTACTCTAGAAATGATAAAAAAAGGTCTAGAAATTGCTGAAAGAATGAAAGACTCACTACCGGATAATGATCCTACTGAAGATTTCAGGGATGTAGTAATGGAGCCAGCGAGGATTATGGGGGACTCGGCATTTATTAAGGTAAGACATAAAAAGAAGGATGTACCACCCACCGATTTTAAACTTATAAAGCAAAAAGATGGATGGAAGGTAGATTTTTCTATGAGTACCCTTATGCGTATGGGATCGCAAAGCCTGCAGCACCCAGAGGAGGTTGTACCGGATATTTCAGAGATGGATATAGAGAGAATGCAGCAGGAGAGAGAAAAGGCTGATAGTATCCTTAGAAATGTGGATCCCAAAGTGCTTGAAGAAATTCAGAAAAATTTAGAACAACTGAAATAAAACATAATGACAAAACAATTGTTGCTATTCATAACTGTATGGGGCCTTTTGGTAGGGGTATCATGCAATAGTGGATCATCGCAGGATGAGGCCGACAGCGATCTGGATGCTGCCAGAAATTTCTTAGAAGCTTCTCTGAAAGGCAGATACGATCGAGCTGCAGATTTTATGCTGCGCGATTCCATCAATAACCAGCAACTGGATGCCGTATCGCGTATACAGCTTTCGTCCGAGGAACGGCAGGGGCTGTGGGATGCTAGTATTCATATTCATAACAGGCAGTTGCTGAACGATTCTACCAGCATTATCGTTTATTCGAACTCCTTTCATAAAGACAATAGAGATACTCTTAAAGTAGTGCGTAAGGACGGAAAGTGGCTGGTTGATTTTAAATATCTTTTTGAGTCCAAAGAAGGAGCTTTTGAAAACTAGTATATTTGCACATAAAATATAAATTATAACACTTTCATTTCCTATTGCTAATTACAAATCAATAAGGCATTATGTTAACAATTCGTCACCCCTGGCATGGAGTAAGCTATGGAACTAATGCACCAGAATATGTGAATGCGATTATCGAAATTCCCGAGGGTTCCAGATCAAAGTATGAGATAGATAAAGAAACGGGACTGTTGAAGCTGGATAGGGTCATTTACTCATCGTTCCATTACCCGGTGAATTATGGATTTATTCCGCAAACGCTGGGACAAGATATGGACCCACTGGATATATTGGTACTATGCTCACAATCCATCCGATCCCTCTGTTTGGTACAGGCGAAGGTAATAGGTAATATGCAGATGATTGACAGTGGTGAACGTGATGATAAAATTATTGCAGTTGCACTGCACGATCCTTCCGTAAGACAATACGACAATATTGACGAGCTGCCACAGCACTTTTTGCTTGAAATGCGTAACTTCTTCGAGCAATATAAAGTGCTTGAAAATAAGAAAGTAGAGATTGATACCTTTCAGGACAAAGCAACTGCGCTTCCCATAGTTTCAGAAGCTATTGATTTGTATAAACAGCATTATGTAAAGCAATAAAAGTGTTTTTTATCATACTTGAACATTATTAGCCGGCATAGAAAGCCGGCTTCGCTATATAGGGAGCAATCTATCTGAATAAAAATGTTTGTTAGGTTTTTAAAAATTAGCGCTTTGAGATATTTCTTTTACTTGATAATCTTCTTGTTAGCCGGAAAAATACTCTCGGCTCAGCAGAACTTTGTTGATGTAGTGGCTAAGTATTACAGAGTAAATCCTTTTGCAGGTTCTTTTTCTGCATTTGTAAAAGCGCTGACTACCGATCCGGAACTTTTGAATAAGACAATACTACATAAAACCGATTCCACCGGTTATTACGCAAAAGGAGAGTATAAAGTATTTAATCCATTTAGCATGCAGGCGAATAAAGTGGATATGCTTTTTTATGAAAGGGAAATGGATTTTGGTGATAAAATGCTTTCCTACTATAGCTATCAACTCACTGTTTATTTTCCTAATACGGAAGCCTATCGAAAAGCAGTAAAGAAAGACTATACAAAATTGTCCAGATTATTACAAAGAGTCTTGCCCCTTGTAGATATAGAGAGTCTTAAAGGCTTTCGCAATATCAGTGATGGAGAAACTACTACTTTTTCGGATTCCTATTTTGCAGTAAAACCGGTTATTATTAGCTGGCAAACTCTTGATAAAAGTAATCAGCTTGCACTATCTGTAGTAACCAATCTTATACATATGTATAATCGGGCTTATCCTGTAAGCAAAGATTATCTCTTGGAGGCTATTAAATAAATCTCTTAATTACCTTAAGATTATGAGTTCGCTTACCGGAGTCTACATTGACGATGCCTTTTTTATCGATGGTATCAATACGCACTTTGCCAGCCGCATGTATGATTTTATTCGATCCCAGTAAGATTCCCACATGAACGATTTTGTCATCTTCATTAAAGAAAGCTAGATCTCCTGGTTGGGCCTGCTGTAGATTTTTTACAAGAGTGCCCTTAAGCGCCTGTTGTTTCGCATCTCGAGGAATGGGCATACCTACCAATTTATACATTGTTTGGCTAAACCCGCTACAATCCACTCCTAGAACGGTCTTACCACCCCACTGATAAGGAGCATTTAACCATTGCATAGCATTGCTAATGAGTTGTTCAATTTTATTGGAAATAGTATCAGGTCGAAGGGGCTTCCCATTGAAGCTATATTCTTTTCCGGCAATGGTCCCTTTTCTATTCTTTAGATTAGGAAGTGATGCCCCTAAAGGAATTTGCATAGTTTGCCCGTTAATGCGAATGGTGGTTAAGAACTGAGGTGCCAGTAAGTGACAGGAAGAGGTTATTTCACTTTTATCTGTCAACGTAATCATATGATGAGTGAGCCATCCCTGATAACCATCATACAAACTTTCTATTTTATACCATTCGTTTTTTTGGCGGATGATTTTTACCGACTCTCCAAATAACAACTGATTGCTCATCTCAGAACGATGGTTGGGAAGCTTTCTTACAGGGGCGGCGGGCACCGTCACAATTGCATAGTTCATGATGGATATTTTATGTAAAAATAGTAAGCCACAAATATAATGTGTGGAATTTTGCAGTTAATGCATCTTAATGGTAGATTTAAATAACTTTATCAGTGTGACCACAGATCTGTATAAAGATATTAGCGATAAAGAACTGTTGGAGCGGTTTCGGCAGCATCACAACAGTGAGTGGCTCGGCATTTTGTTGCAACGGTACACTTTACTGCTATTTGGTGTGTGTATGAAATATTTGAAGAATGAAGAGGAGGCTAAAGATTGTGTCCAGCAGATATTTTTGAAGGTGATACAGGAAATACCCAAGTATGAGATTGATTATTTTAAGAGTTGGTTGTACATGGTAGCTCGAAATCAATGCTTGACTATTTTGCGCGACAGAAAAGGAAAAGTGCCCGTAGAACTACCTGTAATCAGCGACAGTACTAGAGAGGAGGAAGATGTGGATATAACAGATAAAGTGCTGGCAGATGGCCTACTTGATGAAGCTTTGAGTGAACTTAATAAGGAGCAACATGAGTGCATAACATTGTTTTATATGCAGAAAAAAAGCTACATGGATATCAGTGTTCAAACCGGTTACTCCTTACAGCAGGTTAAAAGTTATATTCAAAACGGTAAACGAAATCTACGCTTGTACATTCAGAAAAAACTCAAAACCACAAAGCTTGAAAATGGAGAATGAGTTGAATAAAATATTGCATGGGCCAAAAAAGAATGTCGATGCAGAACTTCTTCTGAAGTATCTGAATGATGAGCTGTCTAATGCCGAAAAGCATGAGCTGGAGATGCATTTACTTGATGAGGATTTTGATAATGAGGCGCTGGAAGGCTTACAGCAAGTAGCAAATAAAGAACGTATTCGTTTAATTGTAGATGGACTGAACCGTGATTTGAAGAATCGTACCAGTCGCAGAAAAAGAAGAAGAGAGCAACTGAGTATGAAGCCTTTATGGTGGCTTTATTTCTCCATTCTTATTCTACTGATCATTATTGTAATGATTTATTTATACTTACATACTAAATTTTAATAGCAGCTATATTGGCTTAGTTATGCACATAATGTTAACAAGTTCTTTATTCTGCCCGTTTTTTCATCCAAATCCAATATTAATTTAATGTTAACTGGCTTTTTTCCCACAAAATATAGCCAACTTTGTATTGCAAATCCCAAACATCATGCAGTGGAAAGCAATCACTACCAATCTTGGCCAGACAGCGTATAGTTTGTGGAATAATGGCCGTAAGCTACTTACGCTAGCGTACAAAAGCCAGACAGATTGGGTGCACGTAGAAGCGGAAGATGGTGAGAGAAGATATTTTAAGTATCGTAAGAAAGGACTTTTGAAACACAAAGTAGTGCTGGAAAATGAGTACGGAACGGATTTAGGAGAACTGAAACGAGAAGGAGATAGGCAGTACATCATTATCGACGATAAGCGCTACTATCTCAACTTCCTCAATAATAAGGAAGTTGCCATCGTAGAAGAAAATACTGAGAAGCCCCTCGCCGTTTGTAGTCTAGATGTTGAAGCCTCTACACCCAAAGCGAAGGACGGTTTGTTAATGGTGCTTTGTTATTATTTATTGGGCCATCCACAAAAACACGAAGAGTTCACTCTGGCCTAAAGATTGTCAAACACCCAGTGGGAAAAACTTTCTAATGAGGGGTCTCTTGCGCCCATCAGTAGCAGTACATTTCCCTCTTCCAATCGCGGTTTTACCGCATCGGGGAGGTTTTTTCTGTCGGCTAAGAAGAAGGCCTGCTTACCTTCGGCTTTAATATCATTAATTAGATCTTCGGCAGAGATATCTTTTGTGGTAGTGCCCCCTGCATAGAAAATTTCACTCATCCATATTTCATCTTGTGGGCGCAAGGCCGCAGTAATTTCTCTTACAAAATCGGTTCTTAAAAAACGGGTAGGAGCGTACCCATGGGGTTGAAACCATGCTACTACCTTGTTAGCAGCCTGCTGACAACTTTTGATGGCAGCCGCACACTTTACCGGGTTGTGCGCAAAATCGTCTACAATCCACACCCCTCTTTTATTGCCTAATACCTGACAACGTCTGTAAATACCTTCATAATGTTGTAATGCCTCACTGGCTACTTGTAGAGATACGCCTACTAAAGAAGTGGCAGCTACGGCAGCTGTTGCGTTTTCCATATTGTGTCTTCCGGCAATATTGATTTCAAAAGGTTGTGAGTTGATCTTGAATGAAATTTTAAATCCCTTTTGCACAAAAGAAGAGGCAACAAATCCGGCACCGCTATTATCAGCGTTTACTTCGAAATCATTTGCCAGTTGGGTGGATAAGCGTGCTGCATTTTTGTTGGACTGATTAACAATGAAAGACTGGCTGTTATTTCGAAAAGTACCAAAAATCTGTATCAGTTCTTCAATTTCTTTATGGTCTTTATCAATATTCAATAACACACCGATGCTGGGTTGATATTGCACTATCGAGCCATCACTTTCGTCGGCTTCGATAACGAGCCATTCGCTTTTTCCCACAAACGCGTTACCTATTTTTCCTTTTTTGATAAGGCTCACCAGTCCTGCGCCACTGATAATAGATGGCGACAATCCGGCATAAGTTAAGATATCAAACAACATTGCGGTTGTGGTACTTTTGCCACTGGTGCCACCAATTGCAATCGTTTTTTTACTGGCGGCAATTAATGCCAGCAGTTCTGCACGTCTTATAATAGGAATGCCCAGTTCTTTAGCTTTCTGAATTTCTATAACTGTGTCTTCTACCGCAGTAGAAGCAACAACCAGGTCGGTTGTAGGAGTGATACCGCTACCATCCTGTTTATAACATTGTATACCTTCTGCTTCGAGTTTTTCTTTGATATCAGCAGCCTTACCTTCATTGAAAAAACGATCGCTACCGCTTACATTCATACCTATACCACGCAGATACTGTGCAATAGCGCTCATTCCGGCCCCAGCAACACCGATGAAGAAAGGGGACTTAATATTTTGTAGGTTGATATTCATGGTTTGTTAATTCAATGGCAAATGTGCAAGAATTTCATGTAACTTTCTTAAAAGTATTATATTTTAAGTTATCATACATTTCAGGAAATATCCATACATCAGATAGTGCAGATGGGTGGATATCCGTATGCGAATCGTCCATTACGGCAAATGAACGAAAATTAGAAGAATTGTTATAGGAGGAGGCAATAATATTGTGTTCGTTCCTCATTAAAATTTATATTTGCCAAATTCAACAAGAATTAGAAATGGATAATAACTTCAACCCCGACAAGCAGCATACTTTAAAACAGGCGGTAAGCATCAGTGGTACAGGGTTACATACAGGAATTCTGGCCGATGTTACATTAAAGCCCGCCAATGCCGGTTTCGGTATCCAGTTTCAACGCGTTGATCTGCCTAATAAGCCTATTATTAAAGCGGATTGTGATTTGGTAAGTGATACAAGTCGTGGCACAACCCTTGAGGCTAATGGCGCTAAGGTAAGCACTGTGGAGCACCTGTTGGCCGCATTGGTAGGAATGGGCGTAGATAACTGTCTGATTGAAATCAATGGTCCCGAAGTGCCTATTATGGACGGTAGCTCCATGCCATTTATTGAAATTATAGAGGAGGCAGGCGTAGAGGAGCAAAATGCAGCGAAAATCTGGTATTCAATAGATGAGAATCTATATCTGACCGATGAAGAGAAGCGTGTGGAGATGGTGATAATGCCCGCACGGGAATATCAGATTACAACACTGATAGACTTCAATTCTCCGGTTTTGGGTACGCAGCACGCCGAGCTGAAGACGATGAAAAACTTTAAAGAAAAGATTGCTTCGTGCCGTACTTTCTGCTTCCTACATGAGCTGGAAATGTTGTTGGAGCATAACCTGATTAAAGGCGGTGATGTGAACAATGCTATTGTGGTAGTAGACAAGCCTGTGGACGATGCCGAGCTGGAGCGTCTGAAAAAAATCTTTAAAAAAGATAATATAGAGGTAAAAAGTGAAGGGTATCTCAATAATCTGGAGTTGCGCTTCCCTAACGAGCCGGCAAGACATAAACTATTGGATGTGGTAGGTGATTTGGCATTAATCGGCTATCCCGTTAAAGGAAGAGTTATTGCCAATAGGCCAGGACATAGTACCAATGTGGCTTTTGCGAAGTTGATTAAAAAACATATTAAAGCCAATAAGCACATAAAAGATGTGCCTAGCTATGATCCTACAGTACCTCCTGTATACGATCTGCAGTATATAGAAAAAACATTACCCCACCGATTCCCGTTCTTGTTGGTGGATAAGATTATCGACCTTACAGATGATAAGATTGTGGGGATCAAAAACGTGACCTTCAATGAGTGGTTTTTCCAAGGACACTTTCCGCAGAATCCGGTAATGCCGGGAGTGCTGCAAATTGAAGCACTGGCGCAGTGTGGAGGTATTTTAGCTATCAACTTGGCAGGAGAAGGACAGTATGATACCTACTTCCTGAAAATTGATAACTGTAAGTTTAAACAAATGGTGCGCCCCGGTGATACGATGATTCTGAAGATGGAACTTACTGCTCCTATTCGAAGGGGAATTTGTGAAATGAGGGGAACAGTATACGTGGGGAACAAGGTTGCAACGGAGGCTGATTTGGTAGCTCAGATTGTGAAACGTTCCTAATGGCAATAACTATCTGGCAGAGGGATGTAGGTGAGGAATACTTGTTTTTATAAATAGTTGATTTTAAATATTTAAAGAGCCGGTTGCCACAGGTGGCTGGCTCTTTGCACTATATATCCACATTTCAATTGAAATCCGTACAAACGCTTAATTTTCCGTAAATTTGTCCATTGCGAACACAGCACGAAAACAGCATTAGTTCAATCATTTTTTATTTATGAGTGAAGAAATCAAGGAAGTGGAAATCGATGATAGAAACACCTATGGTGCGGATAGTATTCAGGTATTAGAAGGTCTTGAGGCGGTACGGAAACGTCCTGCGATGTACATCGGGGATATCGGAGTAAAAGGATTGCACCACTTGGTATATGAAGTTGTAGACAACTCAATTGACGAAGCATTAGCGGGATATTGTAAAAATATCGATGTTGTCATTCATGAGGATAACTCCATATCAGTCAAGGATGACGGGCGGGGCATTCCCACTGGTATCAACAAAAAAGAAAATAAGTCGGCCCTTGAGCTGGTAATGACGGTGCTGCATGCGGGTGGTAAATTTGATAAAGGAAGTTATAAAGTATCCGGAGGGCTGCACGGTGTGGGCGTGAGTTGTGTGAATGCGCTTAGTGCCAAAATGATTACCACCGTATATCGGGAGGGGAAAATTTTTGAACAAGAGTATCGCATTGGTGTACCTCAATATGATGTTCGGGAAATAGGTGTCTCTGATAAAACAGGTACGCATCAGCATTTCTGGCCCGATCCATCTATATTTACTACTACAGAATATAAGTACGATATTCTTGAAGGACGTTTACGCGAACTGGCTTATTTGAACAGAGGCGTGCGCATTACCCTCACCGACTTGCGTGAAAAAAATGAAAACGGAGAGCCGCTTTCTAAAACCTTCTACAGCGAGGGGGGCATCGTGGAATTTGTTGCCATGCTGGACGAAAACGCCGGCCGCAAGCCTTTAATCCCTAATGTAATCAGTGTAGAAGGGCATGACGAAAATACTAACGTAGCTGTGGAGGTGGCCCTAACATATAACGATTCATTCACCGAGCACATTTACTCTTACGTAAATAATATTAATACCATAGAAGGAGGAACGCATGTTACGGGATTCCGTCAAGCGTTGACTCGTGTGTTCAAAAACTATGGCGATCAGAACGGGTTATTTGAAAAAGCTAAAGTAACTATAGAAGGTGATGATTTTCGTGAAGGTCTTAGCGCTATCATTGCCGTAAAAGTACCCGAACCTCAATTTGAAGGACAAACCAAAACCAAGCTCGGCAACAGTGAGGTAAGCGGGGTGGTACAAACTACTGTAGCAAGAGTGCTTGAGGCTTATTTGGAAGAACATCCCAAAGAAGCCCGCAATATCATCAATAAAGTTATTCTGGCTGCTCAAGCAAGAGCTGCCGCCCGAAAGGCACGTGATCTGGTGCAAAGAAAGTCGGTTTTAAGTGGTGGAGGTTTACCGGGTAAGCTCGCGGACTGTTCTGATAGAGATCCTGCCCGTTGTGAGTTGTACCTGGTAGAGGGTGACTCTGCAGGGGGAACTGCTAAGCAAGGCCGCGATCGTTCTTTCCAGGCGATTCTTCCGCTGCGAGGTAAAATCCTCAATGTGGAGAAAGCCATGGAGCACAAGATTTACGAAAACGAAGAAATACGGAATATTTATACAGCATTGGGAGTTACGGTAGGTACACCCGAAGACCCCAAGGCCCTGAATCTTTCCAAGCTTCGTTACCATAAGCTGATTATTATGACGGATGCAGATGTGGATGGAAGCCACATCGCTACGCTGATTCTTACTTTTGTGTATCGATACATGAAAGAGTTGGTAGAGCAAGGGTATGTGTACATTGCACAACCTCCGCTATATCTCGTCAAAAAAGGTAAAGAATCGGCCTATGCATACAATGAAGAAGAACGTAAAGCTTTGGTTGAGAAATTAGGCGGAGGAAGAGAGGATGCGGTAACCATACAGCGTTATAAAGGGTTGGGTGAAATGAATGCAGAACAACTTTGGGAAACCACCATGGATCCTAAGCGTCGTACTTTAAAACAGGTGACTATTGAAAGTGCTGCCGAGGCGGATCGTGTGTTCAGTATGTTGATGGGTGATGAGGTTGGGCCGCGCCGTGATTTTATTGAGGCGAATGCCAAGTATGCAAAACTGGATGTGTAGTAACCAACCTATACTGAAGTTGATTCACTAGCAGTAGTGTATTATAATTTGTTAGAGGAATAAATACTTTAGGGGAAGCGATGACCAATAATAGTATTTATTCCTTTTTTCATATGGCTCTCTCTATGAGAAGTGAGTATGTAAACGATGTGTGCTATTGTTTTTTGTATTGACTGCGGTATTTTGCCGGTGATATGCCCATTAGTTTTTTAAACATTCTTGAAAAATAGTAAGGATCCTCAAACCCAATCATTAAGCATATTTCTTTTATGTTTAAGTCTGTAAAGCTTAAGTATTGACAGGCTTTTTGAATTTTAAGTTGATTGAAGTACTGTATAGGTGAGTAACCGACCTTCTTTTTAAAAAGGTCGGAGAAGTGAGAGACTGAATATCTGAATTGTGAAGCAAGTTCGCGTATGCTATAATTCTTATCCAGGTTAGCTTTCATATATTCAATTGATTTAGAGATTTGATCTTCATGATAGTAATTAGGATATAATTCTTCATGATAAATAAAAGAAGACAGAAATTGAATCATTTGAATACTGCTGGCTTCGAGATTACGCATACTAAGACCCTGATCTAAAATGGAGTAGAGCAGGGAAAAGACATTAATACGTTGCTCATCATAAGGTATACTTTGTACTACAGGCATATCATCTTTTGCATATCTTTTATATAGAGCATCGGCTTGCGTTCCTGCAAAGTGCACCCAATAGATACTCCAAGGGTTCTCTTCACTACTACTGTAATGATGTGCTTTTTGACGAGGAATGATAATAAAAGTATTTGGCATTAGTGTAAAAGTTTTGCCAAGTACATATATCGTACCGGAGCCTTCAATACAATATAATAGTATGTATTGCGGGCTGCCGTGTTTGCGTTCTCTATCGTGCCTTGCAGCTCTGGGATAGTACCCAACTGCTGTAGGATGTAAGGCTGCAGTAATGGGATTTTGTGTCATGTTTTTGATAACACCTGGCGGAAGCACGATCATCTTCTGCCCTAAAAAGCCTTCTTTTACTTTTTTATTTTCCTGATCGGTTTTTTTCATATAGTTATTGTAGTATCTATTAAAGTTTGTTAGTAAAATATTGATTGTTTAATAAGGCTCTTTATTACGTTTGATGAGTGTGGATGTCAGCATGACTATATACAAAGTTAATAACTTGATAATAGGCAAGCAATATTGTGTTGATCATATCTCCAATTAGTGTATTTACTATCAGCATAAAAAAGTCCATCAAATTCCTGAAAATGTCTATTGATTCATGGACGAAATTGGGTCAACTTTACATTCACAAGAGTTGAAAAACTGGTTGTAGTAACGATTACTTGAAATAGGTCTTGCCATTCAAACTTAAATCATATACAGGTTGATAAACTAATTGCACGCGAACGATTATTAGCGAAATATCCATCTGGTGTATTTTCTATTGATGAATGAGCAGGATTAAAATATAACTACTTTTTGTGTGGAGTAGAAGAGTGCAACTCAATCAGACTAAGAATTATTAAAACAGGTATTTATGATGCCCCGATTGCTATTATTGATATCCCTATTCGGAATTTGTATTGGATCTTTACCGTTTATCGGAAACGCAACTACAAATAACCATTCAATTTATTTTCAAACCGACACATTAAGGAGTGTATCGGGAATTGTTACTGATATAAAGACGGGTCTACCATTAAAAGGGGTGAATGTGACTGTGAAAAATACTTCAATTGGTGTGTCAACCGATGATAATGGTGCTTATGTATTAAACTATACTCAGTCGGACGCTATATTGATTTTTTCTTTAGTAGGTTATAAAAGCATAGAAGAATCGATAAATCAACGCACTACTGTAAACGTTGCATTAGAATCGGATGATAAATTATTAGAAGAAATTGTAGTGGTGGGTTATGGAGAGCAGAAGAAAGTGACGGTTACTGGTGCTATAAGTACTGTTACCGGAGAAGATCTGGTGCGTGCTCCGGTGGCAGGCATTAGTAATGCTTTAATAGGTATGGCTCCTGGATTACAAGCGGTACAAAGTTCCGGTGAGTTTGGTAAGGATAAAGCCACTATTTACATTCGAGGGATGGCAACCTTAAACTCCAGTGGTAGAAATCCATTGATATTAGTCGACGGAGTGCCTAGAGATACTTATAATAATCTTGATCCAAACGAGATAGAGTCCATAAGTATTTTAAAGGATGCATCTTCTACTGCCGTATATGGTGTTCGGGGAGCGAATGGTGTAATATTGATTACCACAAAGCAAGGTAAGTCTGGTAAACCTAGAGTAAGTGTTACCGGCAATGTGGCTGCAATACAGCCTACAGTTTTACCTAAATATCTTAATTCGTACGATTATGCAGTATTGCGTAATGAAGCTGAAATGAATGGCGGAATTGCGCCTGACAGAGTTACTTTTTCGCCGGAAGATTTAGAGCTTTATAAATCCGGTGCTGATCCCATTTTTCACCCGAGTAAAGATTGGATTGCAGAGTTAATCAGACCTTTCTCGTTTCAACAATCTTATAATGCTAATATCTCTGGTGGCACGGAGAGAGTCAAGTATTATAGCTCTATAGGCTATTTCAATCAGAGTGGAGGATACAGAGAGCCTGAACAAAGCTTGGGATTTCCCTATAAACACAATTACGATAAGTATAATGTGCGGATGAACTTTGATTTTAAGCCTAATGATGACTTGTCTATTGCAATTAAATTGGGCAACCAGGTTACTGAAAATAGTATTCCTAATGGAGGCGCTTGGGCGGCTTTTGATAAAGCTGCTAATAGGCCACCTATGACTAGTCCGGTATTTGTAGAAGGGAAGTATATTGAACGAGTAATTGGACTTCCTGGCAATGTTCCCAATTTTAACCCTTGGGGAGACGCCGGGCCAACTAGTGCTTCTGGTGCTTTTCTTAATGAGGAGTATTCAAGTACTTTAAATACTAATTTGTCTATTGTATATAAACTAGATAAAATTACCAAAGGCTTGTCAGTGAGAGCCATGGGAGCATATGATACTTACTATCAAAAAAATAAAGCAAGAAGTAAGGCATTTCCCAAATGGACAGTAATGAAAGACCCATCATCCCCTACCGGCTATAAACTATACCAAAGTTCAGATGAAGGACCTTTCGGCGGTCTATCAGAAAGTATAGGGGATGCTAATAAATGGCGTAGAATTTATACGGAAGCGGCTTTGGAATATAAGCGTTTATTCAATAATGTTCATAATGTAGGGGCATTGGTGTTAGGTAACTTTTCTCGGGATATCACTCCCAGCTTGCAATACAAGTTGCCTCATGTGTATTTAGGTGTTGTTTCGCGTATCACGTACGATTATCGCAATCGCTATATGGCCGAAATAAACATGGGGTACAACGGCTCTGAAAACTTTCCAGAGGGAAATCGTTTTGGGTTCTTCCCCTCCGTTTCGGCAGGATGGGTAGTTTCTCAGGAATCTTTCTTTCCTGAAAATGCTTGGGTTTCCTTCATGAAATTAAGAGGGTCTTATGGTGTAGTTGGTAATGATGAAATAGGTGGACAACGTTATCTATATCTTAATCCTCCCTTTACCTTAGGGAATGGAGGAAATCAGGCTGTTGTATTTGGAAATCCGGGTGTAGACTTTGCACGTTATAATATGTATCGCGAAGGAAATATTGGTAATCCTAATGTGACATGGGAGCGATCTAAAAAAATGGATGTAGGTGTTGAATTAAGGTTCTTCAATGATAGGCTTTCTCTTACTGCCGATTATTTTAAAGAGAAAAGAGATAATATCCTTTGGTATTTATCTACTGTACCTGAGCTCGTAGCAGCTACTTTGCCACCTGCCAATATTGGTAAAGTTAACAATCATGGATATGAAATAGAAATGGGATATAACGGCAGTACACGCATGGTACAGTACTGGCTGAAGGGGAGCTATGCATTTGCACGTAATAAAATTATATTTCAAGACGAGCCTGAAAGAAGGTATGAGTATTTAAGACAGACAGGACGCCCGTTAGGACAGTATTTTGGATTGATCTTCGAGGGATTCTATAACTCCTGGGATGAGATTAACGATCCTAATCGTCCTATTTCAAAATGGGAAGGTGCAGGAGGTTTACAACCCGGAGATATGAAATATAAAGATTTGAATGGAGATGGTATAATTGATGAGGACGATATGGGCGCAGTGAGGCATAGTCAGTGGCCTGAAATTACTTATACGTTGACTGGAGGTTTTTCGTGGAAAGGCTTTGATATGACAGTCCTATTTCAGGGTACAGAAAATGTTTCTGTGAGCTTTGCATCGGCGGCAGCCTATCCATTCGTTTCATCCTGGGGAGCTGCTCAAGAGTGGCATTTGGAGCGCTGGAATCCTGAGCGCTATGCTGCCGGTGAAAAAATTTCTTTCCCCCGTGTAGAGGTATCGCCAGATCGTGGGCATAATTATCAGCCATCCACTTTTTGGATACAAGATGCTTCTTATTTCCGTTTGAAAAACCTAGAGATGGGATATAGATTTTCTTCCGAATCGTTAAGGAAAAAAGGATTTAAGTCATTCCGTGTGTATCTCAGCGGTAATAATCTTATTACCTGGCATCATTTAAAATATGCGAAAGATCCTGATGCAAGAGAACTATGGGGTAGAGTCTATCCACCCATGCGTGTATTTAACGGAGGTGTACAATTGGAGTTTTAAAATAAAAATATTCTCATATGAAGTTCTCAATAAATAAAAGTATTCATCAGTTTTTCGGACGCTTATTGCTAGTGTGTATAATAGCTATTTCGTTTTTTTCTTGCAATAAGTATCTAGAGAAACCTCAGAGTAGTGATATCGACCTTGATGCAGTGTTTTCATCTAAAGAACGGGTCGAACAATTTTTGTGGACGGTTTATCAAACCTGTTCTATTTTCGAATTCCCCTATTATTGGGCATCGGGAGAAAATGGTTTCTACCATTACGGAGCTACTTATACTCTTGTAGCTGCAGCTTGTGATGAAGCCGATGCTTTTTCTAATATTACAGGTGCAGAAGCTTTTAATAAAGGAACCTGGAGCTCTACAGATATTTACTGGTATGAATTCAGAAGTGAATTCTGTTATAAAGGAATTCGAAATGCTAACATATTTATTGAGAATATCGACAAAGCACCTATTTCTGATGAAGAGAAAGCGGCGATGAAAGCCGAAGCAATTTTCTTCCGGGCTTTAATGCACTTCGATTTGATGCAACGATTAGGCGGAGTAGCTATTGTCGATAGAGTGCTTAAGGTTACTAGTTCTGCAGATATTCCAGAAGTTTTAATTCCTCGTAGCACTTTTGAAGAAACTGTAAACTTTATTGTAAGCAGTTGTGATGAAGCAGCAAAATTTCTACCTAATCAATATGAAAGTCGATTCCGTGGAAGGGTAACTAAAGGAGCGGCACTTGCTTTGAAGGCGCGTGTGTTGTTGTATGCTGCAAGTCCATTGTTTAATTCTGAAACACCCTACGTGCCCGTAAGTGACCCCCAGCTTCGTGCGATGGTAGGGTATACAAACTATGACCCCAATAGGTGGAAGTTGGCTGCAGATGCAAATAAAGCCGTATTGGATTGGGCTGCAAATGAGAGTGGTTGGTGCGAGTTATACAGAGGTAAGTCTAATGCTGTGGATAGATATGAAGAAATATTTATTAATCCTAGTGTGAACGAGATTATACTTGATGCAGGGTTTATGGGTACTAGCACTAATAACTATTTTGTGCGCTTCTTAACTCCAGGTACGGTGGTATACACCGGTTCTGATCCAGTGAATGTGGGCATTACATTAAACTTTACCAAGTTTTATCAAAAAGCCGATGGAACTGACCAGGTGTGGGATGAACAGCCTGGTGTAGATTATCCATACTCAGAGTACAGACGTAAGTTGCGTGAACTTGAGCCTCGATTTCAGGCTTCAGTATTTTATTCCGGTGAAGAATGGGACCGTGGCTCCGGCACTGTATATCATTTTTATGAGCAAAGAGGTAAGTTGCTTGACTCTTATAACGGTGTAGGCTTTTTGCGAAAATTTCTGAAGGGCGTAAGAAATGGTTCCAATCCTCCTCCCAAATGGATTACATTCCGTTTAGCAGAGTTTTATTTGAATTATGCAGAAGCTTTAAATGAAATAGGCGGAGACCCGGGTCAGATCATCTGGGCTTTGAATGAAATTCGGAATCGAGTAGATATGCCCGACTATACTTATACTAATAAGGAAGATATGCGTGAAAAAATTCGAAGGGAAAGAGCAGTAGAACTGGCCTTTGAAGAGCATCGATATTTTGATGTGCGTCGTTGGAAAATTGCAGGAAATGAGGGCGTGATGCGAGGTGGTATGTACGGATTACGTTTAAAAGATGGTAACCCTGCAACCTATCATTTAGAAAGATTTGAAGACAGGGTTTGGGAAGATAAAATGTACTTGTATCCTTTCCGAATTAGTGAAATTAATCTCGGATATATTGTTCAAAATCCTCAATGGTAAATAAGCAGAGCAGTAGTTAAAGCATAATGATTATAACTGACCTCCTTAAAGGGGTAAAAAAGATACTGATGAAACAAAACGTAACATTAAGATTATTATCGCTATTGTTGTTTCAAAGTGTGTTTACAATGGAGATAAACGCACAGGCAGGGCAGTACGATACCCATCCCGATTCAACAGTAAGGGTTGCTTATGGAGCACAGCATAAAGATCAAGTAACTGCGGCAATATCCAGTATTAGCGGATCTGAGATAAGAAAAATACAAACGGCTACTTTAACTAACGCCCTTACTGGAAAACTACCGGGTGTAACGATAACAGATGTTCCAGGCGCCCCAGGGTTTGATGAACCTTCAATTATGATTAGAGGATACCATACTATGGTGAATAATGCTCCTTTGCTAATTGTGGATGGTATTCAAGTTAATAATATTAGTTTCCTGTCGCCTGATGAAATTGAAAGTGTTTCTGTACTGAAAGATGCGGCAGCTTTAGCTTTGTATGGCGTGAGAGGAGGTAATGGCGTTTTGCTAGTTACCACTCGTAGAGGGCAGATTAGTAAGAAGAACAACATTCAATTGAATCTAAGATATGGTAGGCAATCTCCTACTATCCTCCCTAAAATGGCTGGGTCTTATGATTTTGCGCGCTTATATAATGAAGCGCTAGCAAATGATGGTTTGCCGCCTTTATACACTAATGAACAACTTGAAGGATATAAGCAGAAAAAGGATCCTTATCTATATCCTGATGTGAACTGGATGGATGAAGTATTGCGGAATAACTCCCCAATACAAGATTATTCGGTAACATTTGATGGAGGGAACGAAACTGCCAAATATTTTGTGATGTTGGGCTTTGTAAATAACCAGGGATTATATGCGCATACGGATCAAGAAAGTAATTCTAATATTAATTACAATCAACTGAACTTTAGAGCTAATCTGGATATAAATCTTACTAAAAGCCTGTTGGTGCAGGCCGGGCTAGGTGGAAATATTCAAGACAGAAAGTTTCCTCCTGTGGCTACAGCCACTTATTGGCAAAACATGCTTACTTATGCTCCTAATTTGTACTCAGTAAGAACTCCTGATGGCGAAATAACAGGCACTGCAGCATATCCTGGAAATCCAATCGGTGATTTATTAGAAAAAGGATATCAGTCGCGTCATGATCGTAATGTACAAATGAATATTAGAGCTACACAGAAATTAGACTTTATTACAAAAGGACTAAAAATATACGGAGCACTTTTGTTTGACAATTTATTGCAGAATCGATATGATAAAACACGTAACTACGCTTACTTTGAGCCCATTGTTACCCGTGGCATAAATGGTCAAGACTCCCTTTATTATATACAAAGAGGCTTGAGTACAGATTTGACGGTAGTAACCGGTGGTGATTATGAAAATAATCGTCTTATTATGCAAGGAGGCTTTGAGTATGGCAAGAAGTCTGGAGATCATTCCTTTAATGCAATGATGTTTTTTCAACAGGATAGATATATCGTGTTAGGCAATCAGTCTCCTTTTGCGATGCAAAACTTAGCCACTCGTATTAACTATGGATTAAAGGACAAATATTTTGTAGAAGGTGTACTTTCTTACAGCGGTATTGAAAACTATGCTCCTGGCAAGCGCTTTGGGTTTTTCCCAGCTATCTCTGCAGGATGGCTTCTGCACAAAGAAAAATTCCTTCAGGATAATAAATGGGTGAATTACCTAAAATTAAGAGCTTCAGCAGGTATTGCCGGCAACGATAAAGGAGCCTCTCGGTTTAATTATAATCAGTATTGGGGTGTAGCGAGCAGTCAGGGGGCCTATTTTGGAACCGGTCAAACTTGGTATAATGGGTTGGTGCAGTTAGCTAGATCCAATCCGGATATCACCTGGGAGCGTGCCAAAATTTTCAATTTTGGAATTGATGCAAACTTCTTTGATAGATTATCATTCAATGCTGATGTATTTGCTGAAAATAGAACGCATATACTTGTAGATATGTCCAATGTAATTTCTGCAATAGCCGGATATACATCAGGACAGATGGTGAACAAAGGAAAGGTAGCTAATTATGGTACTGAGATAGTCGCAAACTATAATGGGGGTGGTGGAGATTTTAGGTACAACATAGGAGGACTATTTAGTTATACTTATAATAAAATTAAAGAAAGCTGGGAAGCTCCTAAGAAAGAAGCCTATAGTTATCGTCAAGGACATCCTGTAGGGCAGTATTTCGGTTTGGAAGCTATAGGGTTCTTTAGAGATGAAAGTGATATTATATCTAGTCCAGTACATACATTTTCTGTGGTACGTCCGGGCGATTTGAAGTATAAAGATCAGAATAACGATGGTATAATTGATATCAATGATCAGATTCCCATCGGAAAACAAAATTATCCCCGCATTAACTATGGTATCAATGCCGGTGTATTTTATAAAGGAGTAAATCTTGATGTGTTTTTTGAAGGTGTTGGACTTAAAAGTGTTTATTTAAATGGATATTTATTTAGACCCCTTCTTAATAATAACAATATTCTTGACTGGGCCATGGAAGGTAGGTGGACTCCGGAAACTCATGCTACTGCTACTTTCCCTCGTTTGACAACTCAGGCTAATGCGAACAATTATCAGCCATCAACTTTTTGGGTTCGTGATGCTAACTATCTAAGATTAAGAAATATTGAGCTTGGTTACACGTTCCCAACCAAGATGGTTAAAAAAGCAGGTATGGATAATCTGAAAATATACGTTAGTGGTTATAATCTAATTACCTGGGATGATCTTGCCATCAATGTAGATCCGATTACATTAAGCATGGGGTATCCAACGCTTAAGTCGTATGCTGTAGGCCTTAGCGTAAAATTTTAATTGCATAGACGTAAAAGTTTTGAATTAATTAATAAAAAGTAGACCGATGAAATATATAAAAATAATCTGCGGCCTTTTAATGATAGCAACGCTTGCAGGTTGTAGTAAATTTTTGGATCGGGAGATTGAATCGAATTACAAGGAAGAGGATGTCTTTGTGAATTATGACCGAATACAACAGGCTGGCTTCGGGGTATATGCTTTTTTGTATAACCGATTTGGTTTTAGTCGTATTCAAAATGCTATGTTAGCTTCAGCTTCTGATGAAGCAGATCATGCAGAACCTACTGCAGATATTCACAAATTTAATACAGGTACATGGAATGCTGTGTCTAATCCTGAGGATTGCTGGGCGCACTTTTATCAGGGGATTCGTAGGGCCAATTTATTTTTAGAGAAGTCAGTAGATTATAAACAAATTATTTATCGCGATACTACAGATCCTGCTAATAAAGCTACTTACGAAGCCAATGTACAGGATATCGCTTGGTTACGTGCTGAGGTGAGAGTGCTAAGAGCGCTATATTATTTTGAGTTAATAAAAAGATATGGTGGTGTACCTATTGTAGATCGTACCAGTTATACAGATGAAGAGTTGACGCAAAAGCCTAGAAGCACTTTTGATTCTTGCGTGAATTACATTGTTAGAGAATGCGATGAAGCTTTTCCTGAACTAAAAGACACTTGGGTAGGTTTTTCTTCAGAGAAGTGGCGTGGTAGAATTACAAAGGGCGTGGCGCTGGCACTTAAAGCACGAACATTACTATATGCAGCGAGTCCCTTGCACAATCCTAGTAATGATTTATCAAAGTGGGCTGCAGCTGCTGAAGCAGCACATAAAGTAATTGAACTGGGAAGATATGCGTTGCATAATAACTATCAGGGATTATTCCGTTTGGGTAATGGAGCTGATGGAAATCCAGAGGTGATTTTTGCAATACAGGCCGGAGCCTCTAACACGTTTGAGCGTTTAAACTACCCGGTTGGATATACGCAGGGGGGACAGGGAAGTACTTCTCCTTCACAAAACCTTGTAGATGCCTATGAAATGAAGACTACCGGGATGATGATTAACGAACCTGGATCAGGATATGATCCCGCCAATCCTTATGCTAATAGAGATCCCAGACTGGGATATTCGATCCTAACCAATAATGTTACGTTCAAAGGGAGACCTGTAGAGCCTTGGGTAGGGGGGCTTGATGGCTTAGGAAAGCTAAGAGCTACTACTACAGGTTATTATCTCAGAAAGTTTGTTGATGAAAGTTTGAACCTAGAGCAGAATACTAGCAGTGTTCATGTATGGATTTTATTTAGATACGCGGAAGTGTTACTGAATTATGCGGAAGCTATGAATGAGGCCTATGGACCTGAAGTGACACAAGGGTATTCTATGACAGCCAAGATGGCCGTGGATTTGGTGCGGCAGCGTCCGGGTGTGGCCATGCCTGTATTACCACCGGGGCTTTCACAAGAAGAGATGCGGGAGCGTATTCGTAACGAACGGAGAGTAGAGTTGGCATTCGAAGAGCATAGATTTTTTGATGTGCGTCGTTGGAAAATTGCTAGCATAACGGAAAATATGCCTATCATGGCCATGCGTATTGAAAAAAAATCCGACGGCACTTTCGATTATAAGGTAGTAAAAGCGGAGGATCGCATATTCTACAATAAGATGTATTTATATCCTATACCTGAAGTGGAAGTATTAAAAAGTAAAGGAGCCTTGCAACAAAATCCTGAATGGTAGTTGTGCTCTCATTACCGATCGACCACAATTAATGTGAGATAAGGTTAGTGGATAAATTATATAATTATTATAAGTAGTAAATAATTGAAATATGAAAATATTGCCTTGGCTTTTTGGCTGCATCCTGTTACTTTTTGGTGCTGTATCCTGCGATAAGGTAGTAACATTTGGCGATAGTGAACAACTACCTTTGCCACAATTAAGCAGTTCTGAAGCACAACTTCTATGGATCGGTCCAGATTATAAGCTTGCTGTGAATATGAGTGTTTCCGATAATGAAGGGATTCATTCTATTCGCATAAAGAATGGAGAGTGGAGACTAGATACAACAATTGAATTAAACGGCCCAGCTTTGTATACTATTAAAGATACTTTTAACGTGTCTAAAGATGTAAACCGAACAGAGCATGTGCTGGAGCTCATTATTACTAATGCTAAGGGAGGAGTAGTTAAGAAGAATATTGCCGTTGAAGACTTATCGTCAGAGAATTTAATTCCAGGTTACAATCCGGATATACTTCCTCCAGATATTGTGTTGCTTAAACCTACTACTACAAAATTTCTTGGATTTTCTCCCCAGCCTATATCTATAAATATTGAAGCAGATATTACAGATCAGGAATTAGAACGGATTGAAGTGAAGGTATGGGGAGAAGCAGTAGATGGAGAGGCCATAGAACATTCGGAAATTATTGAGTTTGCCGATATTGCTGATAAGAGTCAGTATCATTACTTAAAAGATTTTTCACTCCCTGGTGGTAAAGTAGGACAGTATCAGTATATTGTACGTTCCATAGACGCTAGCGGTAATAAGAAAACAGTGGGAGGCACTATTTCTGTAGGGTTAGTGGATCGACTCTATCTTTCTGATGCCAAGAATCAAAATGAAGTGACAGCTCAAGGTTATGATCATTATGGTGGTTGTAGAGGCATCGGTACAATTTATTCAATGAAAAAACAAGGCGCTAATACTTTTTTGATCGACTACTATTATACAGGTGAGAAGAATATTCGATTCATTGCATTTATTGGGAATGATAAACCATTTAATAATACCGGAGGCAGTCAGGCTGGAATCAATTATTCTTTAACTGGAGAGAATGTCGCCGCATTGCATAAAAGTCAGCCAGGAACAATTACCACAAATCTTGATGATGCTAGTTTTGGCTTGCCTTCGGACGATCCGGGTTATTATCACATAACGGTGGATATGTCTCAGCGTACTATTACTGCTACTCGATATAACCCCACCTTGCCTGTAGATCCTATAAAATATCCTGGTTGGTCAGATAGCGCTCCGTGGGAATATATGTCTGTGACAGGTTCTACAGTCGATGGTGGCGCAGGTGGTTGGACAGAAGTAGCCACTTCTCCTAAATTGATGCGGGATAGTCAGAATAAATATTTATTTAAGGGCACTTTTAAAACAATAGGTAGTTCTTCCAATATGAGTTTAAATGCACCATTGGCTGTTACGGGTGATGATGTATGGAATAAAGGATGGTTTCGTTTAATTGCTGCCCGTGCTGCGATGGTCGACGATTATGGAGATCCTGTTACAATTATTGGTCCCGTAGGGGCAAGTTCAGGTGGAGCAAACTGGGGCTTTTCTACGTCTCCTGCTGGAACATATGAAGCTTCCTATGATTTAATTCTTAATCGGCTGAGATTGGTTCGAATTGGGCCCTAATGCCTTTGTTAATCATTAAACGAAAGTAGGTTGAAAAATAAGAAACTGGGGTTGCTGGCGATGATAATAACAGCTTCCTTTCATTTAGCATGCGATAAATTAAGTAAGGAAATAAATGATGATTCGCTTAATCATAAAATTATTGTGAATGTAGTTCCCTCCAGGGAAATGCAGACTATTCACAGTTTTGGAGCTTCTGATTGCTGGACTGCGAAGTTTGTTGGGGAGTGGAATGATCAGCAAAAGAAAGATTATATAGCTGATCTTCTCTTTAGCATGGATACTTTGGACGATGGTAGTCCTAAAGGTATTGGATTGTCTTTATGGCGATTTAATATTGGTGGTGGAAGCTATGAACAAGGAGTTTCCAGTAATATTACTGATGAGTGGAGAAGAGAGGAGTGCTTTTTAGATGCAGACGGTAATTACGACTGGAATAAACAGAAAGGACAACAATGGTTTCTGCAAGCTGCAAAAAAGAGAGGTGTTTTATATACGTTAGGTTTTTCTCTTACGCCACCCGTCTTTATGACAAAGAATGGTAAGGCCTATAATGGAACTGATCAGCCTAATTTGAATATTCAGCCTGGTAAGATGGGCGCCTATGCTGATTTTTTGGCTTCCGTAGCGCGATATTTCCAATTTGATTATTTGAGCCCTGTAAACGAGCCTCAATGGCAATGGGGTAATGCGACAGGTGGCAGCCAGGAAGGAACTCAGGCTACTAATGCTGAGGTAGTGGCATTAGTGAGAGAGTTAGATAAGCGAATGCAACAAGAGCATACCAAGATTATTATTGCTGAGGCCGGGCAATGGAACTTTTTGTACGAAAGAAACGAGGGTAACAGAGGCAATCAAATCGAGGTGTTTTTTTCAAAAAAATCTCCATTATATATTGGAGACCTTTCACAAATAACTCCAACAATCACAGCTCACAGTTACTTTACTACTTGTCCAGATAATGAGCTAGTGAAGGTAAGAACTGCTGTACGGGAGAAGATTAATGAGGTAGCTCCTTCATTAGATGTATGGCAAACAGAATTTGGTATATTAGGTAATATTTGCAATCAGTTCAAAGGCGCTCCCCGAAATACCGGTATTGATTATGGATTATATGTGGCTAAGGTTATTCATCATGATCTAACTATAGCTAATGTCAACTCTTGGCAGTGGTGGTTGGCTATGAGCCCTTATGATTATAGTGATGCGTTGGTTTATATCAATGCACCTTCTGGTAATATCAATATCGCAGATTGTAAAAATGATGGTAAGGTGTCTACATCGAAACAGTTATGGGCGTTCGGGAATTTCTCCCGTTTTATCAGGCCGGGGATGAAAAGGATACATCTGGATGTGGCTGATAAGCCAAGTGCAGGTTTCTGGATTTCAGCATACAAAGAAGTAACATCTCGAAGAGTTGTTTTGGTTGCTGTGAATACGAGGAGTGAAGAACAGGTAATAAAAATTCAAGGTGTGGAACAAAATATTGATTTATATACTACGGATTATAATAAAGATCTCAAAAGATCAAATGGAGTTTCTGATGAAGTGGTTATCCCCTCTAAATCGGTAGTAACGATAGTTGGAACTTACTCTTAGTGTGTATGCTTATGTATTTAATAGCTCAAATAAGAATACTATTTGTTAGTCTGATATTCCTTATGGGCATTTCTTACTTTGTAAATGCTCAGCACACTACGACTGGTAAAGCATCTGTTTCACTGGCTGGGATCTGGAAGTTTAAAATGGATCCATTTGAAGCCGGAATCAGTGCCAATGGAGTACAACTATTACCTTCTCTTGCCGAAACTGTTATACTGCCAGGCTCAACAGACCAAAATCACAAAGGGTATAAAACGCAAACTACTACTTCTTTAAGACTTACACGACCTTATGAGTATAAAGGAGTTGCATGGTATGAAAAGGAAGTCTTTATTCCTGAAAACTGGAAAGATAAAGAGATTGAATTGTTTCTGGAACGGACTCATTGGTTAACCGAATTGTGGGTGAATGGCAAGCATGCAGGGAAGCGAGAAAGCTTATCTACACCACATCGATATCTTATTACTCCATTATTAAAAATAGGAACAAACAATAAGATACTATTGAAAGTAGATAATGATAGAATATATAATATTGAATATGCCCATGCCATCAGTGAAGAAACACAAACTAATTGGAATGGCATTATCGGACAAATAATGCTGAATGCTTTTGATAAGGTGAGTATAAGGGATGTGCAAGTGTATCCTGATCTAGCTAGAAAGGAAGCGAAGCTGCATATAAATATTCTAAATACAACTACACAAAATATACAAGGTGGTTTACAAATTAATGGAGAAACTATTAATGTGGATTCGTCAATAAAGATTCCCATATCCCATATATCTTTTGGGGGTAAGGATTCCTTGATGATTCTGGATGTAACGGTTTCGTTAGGAGAGCGTGTTCAAACATGGGATGAGTTCTTACCAGCTCTTTATCGTTTACAGTTAAATCTGCATGCTGTTGCTGCGAATAGCAAGTTTAGTGATAATTATGAAGTGAAATTTGGAGTTCGTTCTATAAGAACTAGCGGGACAAGATTAGAATTAAATGGGAAGCCTCTTTTTATTAGAGGAACTGTTAATTGTGCAGAGTTCCCAATAACCGGTTATCCTCCCATGGATAAAGAGGCATGGATGCGTATTTTCAAAACCTGCAAAGACTACGGGTTGAATGCAATGCGCTTTCATACATGGTGTCCTCCTAATGCTGCTTTTGAGGCCGCTGATGAGTTAGGTGTTTATTTGCAAGTCGAAAATGCTGATTGGCGGTTTACTGTAGGAAAAGATAGCTTGGTAAATGCCTTTTTGAGAAAAGAGTCTGAAGATATTTTAAGAACTTATGGTAATCACCCCTCGTTTATCATGTTTTGCGAGGGCAACGAGCTGGTAGGCCCTAAAGTAAAAGAGTTTTTGTCGGAGCAGGTTTCTCATTGGAAAGCCATTGATTCTCGCCGTCTTTATACCGGTAGTGCAGCATACCCTTTAGTGGATGAAAATGATTATCATGTTCTGTATGGACCTCGGCCACATCGTTGGAAAGAGGGACTAAATAGCAGGTTTAATAAGCAAGCATTAAATACGCTGTATGATTACTCAGACTATGTAGCCAAGCATCCTATACCTATTATTACACATGAAGTGGGACAATGGTGTTCTTATCCCAATTTTGAGGAAATAGAAAAATATACCGGAGTATTAAAACCGTATAATTATGAATTATTCAGAGAACTTCTGCGTGATAAGCATATGCTTGATCAGGCTCGAGACTTTATGATGGCTTCGGGGAAGTTTAAAGTAATTCAAAATAAGGAAGAAATTGAGTCTTATTTGCGTACTCCAGGTATGGCCGGTTATCATTTTTTACAATTGAATGATTTCCCCGGACAAGGAACCGCACCTGTAGGATTAGTAGATATTTTCTGGGATCCTAAACCATTTGCAAGCGCAAAAGAAATTAATCGATTTCAAAATAAGAGCGTTTTATTATTAAGAACGGAATCCTTTACTTGGACCTCTGATCAGGTATTCAAAGGTACTATTCAGATTGCTAACTATGATAGCGCTGTCATCCGCTCTGCACATATTCAATGGACATTTGAGCTGCCGGATGGTAAAATATATGCATCCGGTTCATTTGAGGGTATGGATATACCTATTGGTAGTCCTTTTACATTAGGAGAGATTAAAGTACCGCTCTCCGATATTGAGCAGGCTGTACAAATGAGATTCAATGTAAGTATTGCTAATACGGATTGCAGTAATCATTGGGATGTGTGGGTATACCCTGCGCGTTTACCTGATGTTGCTATGCAAAAGGTTATGATAGCTGACTGGTGGGGTGTTTCGGTGGAACGATTTTTAGAAAAAGGGGGTAGTGTATTATTACTTGCCGATACTTCAAGAATAATTACGGATGTTGTTCCAGGCTTTTCGGGTATTTCCTGGAATACGGTTTGGTCGGGCATGCCCCCTAATTTGCTAGGAATTCTATGCGATCCCGGTCATCCTGCACTCAGATATTTCCCTACAGAGTATCACTCTAATTGGCAATGGTGGGATATAGTTTCTCATTCCAAGCCTATGGTTTTAGATCATTTCCCTTATGGATTTAAACCGCTTGTACAATTGATCCCCGATTGGAATAAACCACAAAAGATAGGAATTGTATTTGAAGTAAGGGTAGGGAAGGGGAAACTATTAATTGTAAATACTGATCTAAAGCATCATCTTTCTAAACGACCTGTAGCGAGGCAGTTACTATATAGTTTAAAAAAATATGTAGCAAGTGATGATTTTAATCCGGAGACATCGGTAGAACTAAAGGAGCTACGTTTATTGTTTGAAAACAAAGCTGTCAAATAAAAAGTTGAGATGGAGAGTATCCAGATGAAAGCTATTATTGTATTATTAACTTTCCTGTGTTCTTCGAATGCTAAGGGACAATGGAATGCACCTCGTAAAGAAGTATTGAATATTGTACAAAACGCCTTAATGACGTCTGTTGAACAATACCATTATTTGATGCAACAATTACAGCCCGACCAGTGGCCCAGGACATATGAAAATGGTAAGGTGTATACTGTCAGTAATAAGGCGTGGATTTCTGGTTTTTATCCCGGTACATTATTGTATCTGTACGAATTTTCAAATGATATGGAGTTGTGGAAGGCGGCGCATCAGAAATTACAAAGAATGGAAGATTTGCAAAACATGACCGAACATCATGATCTCGGCTTTATGATGTATTGCAGTTATGGCAATGCCTTTCGTCTTTTCCCGGATAGTGTGAGATATAAGGAAATTTTAATACAGTCGGCAAAGTCTTTAGCTACACGATTTAATCCTCGTGTAGGATGTATAAAATCTTGGGATAGTGTATTGTCGCTTGATAAGAAAAGAATGTTGAAGTTTCCTGTAATTATTGATAACATGATGAATTTGGAGCTTCTCTTTTTTGCCTCCAAAGCTACGGGAGATCCTTTTTTTAAAAAGATAGCTATTAAGCATGCTGAAACCACAATGAAAAATCATTTGCGTCCTGACTTTAGTAGTTACCACGTTGTGGATTATGATGAGCATACCGGTAAAGTAAAGAGCCGTGAAACGCAGCAGGGATTTGCTGATAATTCTACTTGGTCGCGTGGACAAGCTTGGGGAATTTACGGGTTTACCATGGTGTACAGAGAAACGAAGGATCGGAGGTTTCTCCATACTGCTTGTAAAATGGCGGATTTTTTCCTGAATCATAAAAATCTTCCATTGGATAAAATTCCCTATTGGGATTTCAATGTAGGCCAAGTAGGGTATAATCCTCAATGGAATTATAATCCTTCACTTTATAAGGAAATACCGAGAGATGCTTCTGCAGCAGCAATTACGGCTTCAGCCTTAATAGAGCTGTCAGGATATGTAGAGAAGCGCAAAAGTTTGATATATCAACAAGCTGCAGAATCGATACTTACCTCATTGTCTTCTCAAAATTATAGAGCCACAGTTGGTAGTAACGGAGGCTTTATTTTAAAACATGCATCAGGAGGAGTTCCGGGAAATGTCGAAGTTGATGTTCCGTTGAGTTATGCTGATTATTATTATATAGAAGCATTGATGCGTTATGCTCAATTAAAGATAAGATGATTATGAGACGGTGTTTTTTTTCAATATATGTCATTCTGATATTATTTAGCTTGCTTTTTGCCTTCTCTGGTTATGGGCAAAGCGATACTATTATCAATAGATATCGTAGTTATTTATTACAGATAGATACTACAGATATTGCATATGTACAAAAGTTGCATAACTCTATAAGACCGGATGGGACGTGGTCGGATATTAACTATCAGGATACAGAACCTGCGGCTTGGAATGTGTCTGAGCATTTGAAAAGACTGCAGGCGATGGCTACTTTATTTACTAAACCTAATAATGCACTTTATCAAGATGTTTCTTTATTACGGTCTATCGAAAAGGCTATAGATCACTGGACTGAGAAGCGCTATCAAAGCTCAAACTGGTGGCATAACCAAATTGGGGTGCCGCGTTATATGCGAGATATTATTATCCTGCTTCGCCATTATTTAGATGATAATAGATGGCAAAAAGCATTGTCGGTCATGGCACAGCTACAAGTGAATGATCATTATCTAGCCGGTAACCTAATTTGGTGTGCTGATCTTGGCTTGCATTATGCAGCACTCACTGATGATTTACAGCTGATGCAGCGTTGTAGAGACCTCATAGTCAAAGAAGTCAAGATAGGAAGAGGAGAAGGAATACAACCCGATTACAGTTTTCAACAACATGGTGCGAGACTGCAGATGTACCAATATGGCAAGGCTTATATCTGGGAAAGTCTACGGATAGCCTGGCAGTTGCGAGGTACTAGTCTTGCCTTTCCTGATGAGAAAGTACAGATATTAACAGATGTTGTGTTGAATGGTTGGCAATGGATGGCCAGAGGAATATATACGGTTCCTGGCACAATGGATCGTTCTTCATCAAGAAAAGGAGAATTGAGAGCTGCTGATATCAGGCCTCTTATCCCTTTTATTGTAGCAGTGAGTCCAGAAAGAAAAAGGGAATTGATGGAAATGAATGCCGTGATGAACCAAAGTCGTTCGCTGAAAGGATTCCGTTATTACCCATTTTCCGATTTTGCAGCATATCATAGACCCGAATTTAGCTTTTTCCTGAAAACTATTTCAACACGTACATTACCTACAGAGTCTATTAATCGTGAGAACCTAAAAGGAAAACTCCTGAATAGCTGTGATGCTTACTTGATTAGAACAGGAGAAGAGTATACGGACTTAATGCCTGTATGGGATTGGAATAGGCTTCCTGGCGTTACTGCGTTTCAAGGAGCTCATGCTATAGAGCGTAAAGAATTTGTAGGAAGCGTTAGCGATGGAGTGAGTGGGGTATCTGTAATGGATTATGTAATTAAAGACAGTATAGGGAGGCAAAAATTATCGGCGAAGAAGCTATGGGTGTGTTACGAGGATTTCATTATTTGTCTTATAGCTGGCATAAAAGATGAGCAAATTCCTGGGCGTATATATACAGCAATAGATCAGTGTAGATGGCATGGTAGTATTGCTACCGACCTCAACAGTATTGAATTGTCTGAGGGGACACATGTGCTTCATGGTGTATCGTGGGTTTATCATAACGGTTTTGCATATATCCTTCTTGAGTCTTCTGATATGGAAATTCAGTTAAAATCAGTTACAGGAAGCTGGCATGATATTAATAGAGCAGAATCTAAAACTGTCATTACAGAAAAAGTATTTACACCCGTTATATACCATAATTCTAAGGAGAATAATGCGACAGGATATGTTTTGACTAGAGCTAATTCAACGGCTGCAGTGAACAAATTAGTAAGACGACCTCATTGGAGTGTTATTTCAAATGATGAGAATGTCCAGGCCGTGCACTTAAAAAAGAATGTATTAATGGCAGCTTTTCATAATGCGGGAACAGTACCGTATAAGAAAGGAAAAATTAATGTTGATAAAGCTTGTCTAATGTTAGTCAAAGGTGGTAAAATTTATATAAGCGATCCTACGCATAAAGGTGCGACGGTGACGATTACAACACATAGGCACGCAAAAACGATAGCACTTCCTAAAGATGGAAAAACAATTATAATAGAAAACTTACTTTAATAATAAAAGCGATAAAATGATGCTAAGGCTGTGTGTTTCTATATTTTTGCTGGTATTAAGTAGTAGTTTCTCAGCTTTGTCTCAAGCTGACTCCAAGGTATATCTTAAGGATATTAAGGAAGAGTTTCAGAAGCAATGGCCCAAAAATCGAACTATTAATTTAGTATTTCATGGACATTCGGTTCCCACAGGTTATTTTAGAACACCCCATGTACATACGTTAAGTGCTTATCCCTTTTTGACCTTGCAAAAACTGAAAGAACGTTATCCCTATGCGGTAATTAACTGTATTACTACATCTATCGGTGGAGAAAATTCCGTACAAGGTGCCAAACGCTTTAAGAAAGAGGTGCTATCTCATCGTCCAGATGTTTTATTTATTGATTACGCATTAAATGATAGAGCCATTGGGTTAGCGGCCTCTCGTAAGGCAATGGAACAAATGATTGCTACTGCTTTAAAGCATAACATTAAAGTTATTCTTCTTACACCTTCTCCCGATTTAACGGAAGATATCAGAAGTCCCAATGCTGTATTGCAACAGTTTACAAAGCAGTTAATAGAATTGGCTGAAAAATACAAAATTGGTTTGGTAGACAGCTATGCTGCATTTCGTGAATTGGCACTGAGTGGTAAGAATATTAATGAGTATATGGCTCAAAGCAATCATCCTAATCAAAAGGGGCATGAAATAATTGCTGAACAAATTATTTCATTTTTTTAATCTGAACTTAAAGACTTTGCAATGAAAAAGATATCTGTTCTATTAGCTTATGTATTGTTAATAACTAGCAGCATTATAGCGCAGCGCCCCGCAGTAAGCAGGAAAGTATTTAAACTATTTGATAAAAGTTTAAAGGAGTCTGCACAGCAATATAGGTTTATGATGCAACGACTAGAAGCCGATCGTTTTCCTGTTAGCTGGAAAGAAAAGGAAGATCGGTTGACTACAAGTGGTTCGGAGCCATGGGTGGGAGGCTTCTATCCCGGCGGATTATTGTATCTGTATGAGTATACCGGCGATAGCATTTTGTATCATGAAGCTTTGCGAAAGATGAAAATTCTTGAAAAGGAGCAATACAATAAGACTACGCATGACTTAGGCTTTATGATGTATTGCTCTTTTGGTAATGCAGATCGTTTATCGCCACAATCTTCTTATAAAGAAATAATTCTGAATAGTGCTGCATCACTAGCCAGCCGTTTTAATGAAAAGGTAGGTTGTATTCGTTCTTGGGATTCAGATCCTGGACGTTTTATGGTGATCATTGATAATATGGTTAATCTAGAATTATTATTGGCTGCTACTCAAATTTCAGGAGACTCTAGCTATTATAAGATAGCAGTAACCCATGCTAATACTACACTTCGGCATCACTTTCGACCTGATTTTAGTTCCTATCACTTAGTGATTTATGATCCTCATACCGGAAATGTGCAAAAGAAACAAACAGTGCAAGGCGCATTTGATGAATCTGCTTGGGCAAGAGGTCAAGCGTGGGGATTATATGGATATACTTTAATGTATCGAGGAACCAAAGATGTGCTTTATTTAAAACAAGCCAAGGGCATCGCAGATTTTCTATTGAATCACCCCAACTTGCCTAAAGATAAAGTTCCTTATTGGGATTTTAATGCTCCCAAAATTCCCTTAGAGCCGCGTGATGCATCCGCTGGTGCTATTATCGCCTCCGCATTAATTGAGCTTTCTGGCTATGTGGATAATAAGGATGGGAAGCGTTATCTTAAAGTAGCTTCAGAGATATTGAAGACACTGTCATCAGCCGAGTATAGGGCTTCTATTGGTACTAATGGAGGTTTTATCTTAAAGCATGGAGTAGGAAACTACCCTAGAAATGCAGATATAGATGTACCGTTAATTTATGCAGATTACTATTACATTGAGGCTTTGACCCGATTTATGAGATTGAAAAAGCAGTAACGTAATAAAATCTATCTTTTTCGAAAAATTAGCTATTCTCTTTTGTTGTTTTCCGAAATAGGTTTGAAGAGTAAATGATGATAGGTAACTGCCGGGCGCTTTTGTGCAAAAGTTCCTCTAGCTACATACGAAATGCTGAATTTCTTTATCAGATATACATTATTGATTGGCTTGCAATACTTGTGTACTGTGAGCTCTTGGGCTGTGGAAGAAAATACTACCATACGGCAGCGCATTAGCTTGCATGGTGCATGGGGATTTAGAATAGATTCATCTGGTATAGGGGTGCAAAATTGTTGGATGGATAGTATATTTTCCGAAACGGTTTCCTTGCCTGGAACGATGGCGTTATGGGGAAAAGGTATACCATTCCAGCAAGCAACTACATCTCATTTAAATAGCTTATCGCAATACACGGGAGCTGCATGGTATCAACGTCGTATTCATATTCCGGAATCATGGAGAGGAAAAGACATTTATTTATATCTAGAGCGCACTAAGGTTACTTCCGTATGGATAGATGATGTACTTGTGGGCTCAAGCAGTATTTTATCGGCACCACAATCATTTAAATTGCCAGATTATCTGGCTCCGGGTTGGCATACAATAACAATCTGTGTAAATAATAACCCTAAGCTAGTGCATGTAGGGGGATCTCATGCTATAAGTGAGCATACGCAAACTAATTGGAATGGTATTATAGGTGCCATATACTTGGAAGCAGTCAACAAGGAGAGGATAGAGGGAGTAAAAGTCTATACAGATATAAATTCCCGAAAAGCATTTATCAAGGTTATTGGACCGCCCGCAGCTTTTTCAAAGGCAAACAAACTCCAAGTTTCATTATATCCGTTTAAAAATACAATGGGGAACTTTCAGACAGTATCGTACGATTTAGATAATGCTTCTACCGATTCGATTTGCGAAATCGTATATTCTTTAGATAATAATGTTCAGCTGTGGAGTGAATATAATCCGGCATTATATCGATTGTCAATATCATTATTAAAAGGTGGTGTGGTGCTGGATGAAGTATCTATTATCACAGGTTTCAGAAGTTTTAAAGCAAAAGGCACTCGATTCGCGATTAATGATATTGTAACTTTTTTGCGTGGTAAAAATGAAAGTTGTGTATTCCCTCTAACAGGCTTTCCTCCAACAACTGTTGAGGAATGGCAGCGTATTTATCGAATTGCAAAGTCTTATGGGATAAACCATTACAGATTCCACTCTTACACACCTCCAAAAGCGGCTTTTGAGGCTGCAGATATAGAGGGGATTTATATTCATGCCGAATTGCCGAATTGGTCCGATTTTAAAGAAGGAGATACACTGTTCGCAAAGTATCAATTAAATGAAGGTAAGGCTATAATTGATGCTTATGGAAATCATCCCTCTTTTGTAATGCTTACTTTGGGTAATGAACTTGCAGGAGATGAAATTGTGCATAATCGATTGGTTTCGGCATTGAAGCATTATGATGGTGGGAGGAGGTTATACGCTTTTGGTACGAATGCTTTTTATAATAATCCTCATCCAGGACAATATGATGATTTTTGGACAACAATGCGAACTGGGAAGGAAACCGATAATGGTTTATTTGATGTTCGTGGCTCTTTTGCTACTACCGAGGATTTGAATAGTGGGATTTTGAATCATCAGTATCCGAATACTACCCGAAACTTTTCGGAGGCTATAAAAGGTTGGCATTTACCCATAATCTCCCACGAAATGGGGCAATATCAGGTGTATCCAAATTATGCAGAGATTCCAAAATATACGGGAGTGCTTAAGCCTTTAAATATGCAAATATTTAAAGAAAGACTACAAAAGGCTGGAATGCTTAATCAGGCTGACTCATTTTTCAAGGCCTCAGGAATGTTAACTGCACAGCTTTATCGCAGAGAAATTGAAATGGCCTTGGCAACTCCGGGACTTGCAGGTTTTCAACTGCTAGATCTGCAGGATTTTCCCGGTCAGGGAACTGCTCTTGTAGGCCTGTTAGATGCTTTTATGGAGTCTAAAGGTCTTATTGAACCATCTGTTTTTAGACAGTCTTGTAATGATATTACGCTACAAGTTTGTATGGATCGCTTTGTATGGACGAATGATGAATTGTTTAGGGCGAAAATTCAAGTAATAAACTTTAGTCCTCAAAATGTAATCAATAAAAAGATTCAATGGCTGATCGTCGATGAAAAGAAAAGGGTACTGGCAACTGATACAACTCGTATCTCCTCCGGGAAGGATTCCAATATACACGTTGGTGGGGACATTACATTTGTGCTTAAAGGAATTAGGCAGCCCTCACAGCTGGAAGTTAGAGTAAAAATACTAGATACAGATCAGCAGAATGCTTATCCCTTGTGGGTATATCCATCATCCCAATCATTAGATATACCACCATCAGTAATAATCGCAGAAAGTATTGATGAACAAATAAAGAAAAAATTACTAGCAGGTAGTAATGTATTACTATTCCCAAGACATGATATGATTGAAAGCAAAAGTGTTGGAGGACAGTACATATCAGAGTTTTGGAACTGGAAGGTCTTTAAGGAAGGAGCAGTACGTAATAAAAGGCCTGTGTCTGCAGGAACTTTAGGTATATTGACGAATCCACAACATCCCTTGTTTAAATATTTTCCAACTGATTTTTACACCAGCTGGCAATGGTGGTCTATAGTTAAGAATGCCAGACCTTTTATTTTGGATACCTTACCCAAGGCTTATCGGCCCCTCGTTCAAGTAATTGATAATATCGATAGGAATCATAAGTTGGGGCTTATTTGGGAAGTCAGGGTAGGAAAAGGGAGTCTTCTAGTATGTATGGCCCCCCTCAACGAGCTTCAAAATGATCCTGCAGCACGGCAGCTTTATTATAGCATATTGAAGTACATGGATAGTGCGGACTTTAATCCTACCTGGTCCATCGATATTAAACAACTGGAAACAATCTTATAACAAAAATAAAAACTATGATTGGTCAAAAGTTTAGGAGCTTCTTACTGATAATCGGTTGCTTGTTACTGACTTCTTTTATTTACGCCCAGCAAACTATTTCCTTGCAGGGGCAGTGGTATGTGAAGCTTGATAAAGAAGATGTTGGTATTAAGGAAGAATGGTATAAACTTGAGAAATTTGGTAATCCTATTCTACTACCCGGAACATTAGATGATGCAGGTATCGGCGAAAAAATACCTATGGATACTACACAGATGAATAAGGAGGTGTTAATTAAGCTTACTAGGAAGCATGCATATATTGGACCTGCTTGGTATACTAGAAAAATTACGATACCGGTTGGCTGGAAGCAAAAGAATATTCAATTGTATTTGGAAAGAGTTTTATGGAAAACCCAGGTATGGATCGATGGAAAAGAGATTGGATCTGAGGAGAGCTTAAGTGCACCCCATGTGTTTGATATATCAGATTATGCGAAACCTGGAACTCATATTCTTACAATTCGTATTGATAATCGTAAGCAGCATGAAATAACTTTTCAAAATATGGGGCATGCTTATACCGATGGTACACAGATCATCTGGAATGGAATAATAGGAGCATTAGAATTACAGGCTAGAGAGAAAGTGTATATTCATTCGTTGCAGGTCTTTTCGGATATCAAGAAAAAAACTATTGAAGTCAATACCTTGGTAAAAAATACGCTTCCTGTTGATCAAAGAGGCATACTTACAGTTCGTGTTTATCGGAAGGGCGGGGCATTAATTGCAACGAAACGTGAATCTGTGTTAATCAATAAGGCTTCTTCAGAGCATTTATTGAATGTATCGTTAGGAGATGGAGCTGCTTTGTGGGACGAATTTAATCCCCAACTTTATACTGTAGTGGCCCACCTGCAGCTGTCAGGAAGACAAACAGCTACTGAGTTTGCCACAGATTTTGGACTGAGAGCTATTAGTAAAGATGTTCAGCATATATATGTCAATGGAAGACCCACATTCCTTCGAGGAACACTAGAATGTAATATCTTCCCATTAACAGGTTATCCTCCTATGAATCAAGATGGATGGGTAAAAGTATTTCAAACTGCAAGAAATTATGGTTTGAATCATATACGCTTCCATTCATGGTGTCCTCCTAAGGCAGCATTTGAGGTTGCGGATTCTATGGGCTTTTATTTACAGATTGAATTGCCCTTCTGGAGTCTTGAGGTGGGCAAGTACCCCGAAACATTACGTTTTTTAGAGGAAGAAGCCCAACGTATTATTCAGCAATACGGAAACCACCCATCATTTTGTTTGTGGTCGATGGGGAATGAGTTGCAGGGGGATTTTGACTGGTTGACAGGGATGGTTACAAAGCTTAAAAAACAGGACCCTCGTCATTTATACACTTCTACTACATTTACATTTCAAAAAGATCACGGGAGGTGGCCTGAACCTGTAGATGATTACTTTATCACTCAGTATACCAAAAACGGTTGGGTGAGAGGTCAGGGGATATTTAATACACACTCTCCTGACTTTACAAAGGATTATATCGATGCGGTAAAAGGATTGCCGGTGCCTTTAATTACTCATGAAATTGGACAATATTCTGTGTATCCCCGCTTAGGTGAAATTGAGAAGTATACCGGAGTATTAGATCCATTGAATTTTAAAACCATCAGACATGATTTAAGAAAGAAGCAATTGCTACATCTTGCAGACTCTTTTACCCTGGCTAGTGGTATATTTTCTGCTAACCTTTATAAGGAAGAGATAGAACGCGCTTTGAAAACCAAAGGCATTAGTGGATTTCAATTGCTGGATTTGCATGATTTTCCTGGGCAGGGTACGGCACTGGTGGGTATTCTTGATGCTTTCTGGGATAGCAAGCAATTGATTACTCCCGAACGTCACAGAATGTACTGTTCTTCTGTAGTACCCTTGATTCGTTATCCCAAAGCAATTTATAGTAATAATGAAATTTTTGAAGCTCTTGCAGAGATCGCTAACTATAGTGCATCCTCATTAACGAATACTGTAGTGCAGTGCGTTATTAAAAAAGCTGATGGTAAGGTGGTCTATCGTACTCAATGGCACGCCAGTAAAATTGATATAGGAAGCGGTAATGAGGTAGGGCGTATATCTTTCCCCTTAAACCAGCTTAGCGAAGCAACACAACTTTCTATAGAGCTTTCTATTGAAGGTACTGCATATAAAAATCAGTGGAATGTTTGGGTCTATCCCAATAGTGTAGCGTTGAATGATGCTGATGTATTTTTTACGCGTTCAGTAAGTGATGCCTTGAAAATGCTGGAAGAAGGGAAGAAAGTTTTATTAAATCCGGATACTTCTACATTGAAAGGAGTGCAAGGTCGTTTTGCTACTGTATTCTGGAGCCCGGTACATTTCCCCGACCAGCCAGGTACTATGGGAATCCTCTGTAATCCAAAGCATCCTGCACTTAAATACTTCCCCACTGATTTTTATTGTGATTGGCAATGGTGGGACCTGATTACATCATCTAAGACGATGATTATTGACAATTTGCCGGAGATAACTCCCGTAGTACGCGTAATTGATAATTTCTTTAAGAATAGAAAGATGGCCAATGTAATTGAGGCGAAGGTGGGAGAGGGTAGCCTATTATTGACTTCCTTAAATATTGCAGATAAATTGGAGGAGCGTCCTGCAGCAAGACAATTACGTTATAGCTTACAGAAGTATATGCAGAGTAAGGCCTTCAATCCCTCGGTTTCTATAACAGTGGATGATTTAAGGGTATTAGTAAAGTAATGTGGGAGTGGATGCTTGTTATGTAATAAAGTCCATTTTTTTCCTAAAACGCTCCATTTTTTTGACCTTTTATTCTTACCAAATTTGCATAAGAGGCTACACATAGAAAAGGAATAATTGATTATGAATATTGAGTTTTGCTTGCTATAAAATTGCCATCATGATGAAGAAAGTTCAATACAACACGGCATATATTGTCAGAATTGCTTTTATATCGGCACTGGGGGGATATCTGTTCGGTTTTGATTTTGCCGTAATTGCTGGCGCATTGCCGTTTCTGAAGATTCAGTTTGGATTTGATGAGGTACAAGAAGGATTTGCAACTGCATCTTTGGCTTTAGGGTGTATGCTAGGATGTATTATAGCCGGAAGTATATCGGATCGGTTTGGACGTAAAAAAGGACTTTTACTGGCTGCTAGTATATTTTTTATATCCTCATTATGCATGGCCTTTTCTAATAGTAGTGCCCTGTTTGTTTTTTCTCGATTTGCAGCGGGGATTGGCGTAGGGATGGCTTCTGTTTTATCTCCTATGTATATAGCGGAAATTGCTCCGGCAACTATAAGAGGCAGAATGGTAGCTATAAATCAATTGACCATTGTTATAGGCATTTTTGTAACCAATTTGGTAAACTATTCTTTGCGAAATGTTGGGGAAGATGCTTGGCGGTGGATGGTGGGGTTAGGTGCAGTGCCTTCTGCATTATTCTTAATAGGTGTATTGTGGTTGCCTGAAAGCCCACGCTGGCTAGTGAAAGCCCAAATGTTTGATCGTGCAAAAGCTATCTTAAATAAAATCGGATATCCTGAAAATGAGATTTTGAGTACCGTAACGCAGATTAGGAATTCAGTTAATACAGACACCCGAATTGATTATGGCGCTATTTTCCGTAAAGCGGTATGGCCAGCCGTTATGGTAGGGATAGTTTTAGCTGTATTTCAGCAACTCTGTGGAATTAATGTAGTCTTTAATTACACCTCTAGCATTTTTGAGAGTGTGGGATTTACCCAAGATGACCAACTCAAGCAGACTGTATTTATCGGTTTGGTAAATATGATTTTTACCCTGATTGCAATGTGGCAGGTGGATAAACTGGGCCGTAAGCCTCTCATGTTATTTGGATCATTAGGACTTACGGTTTTATATGTAATCAGTGCATTATTGTTGCAAAGTAGATCAGCTACGGCATCATGGACATTACTGGCGGCCATAGGAGTATATGCAATGACATTGGCACCAGTAACTTGGGTATTGATAGCAGAAGTTTTTCCTAATAAAGTAAGGGCCGCTGCTACTTCGATTGCTGTATTAGCATTATGGCTCTCATATGCTGTGCTCACTTTTACATTTCCTATTCTTTCTAAGAATATGGGTACTTATACACCTTTTTATATCTATAGTGTTATTTGCCTTCTGGGAGCACTGTTTGTGTGGATGCGTGTCAAGGAAACTAAGGGTAAATCTCTGGAAGATATGGATGCCGTTTATGCCGGGCATTGATTTTTGATTGTTCATTTTAATAGTTCAAATAAGTTGTTATGGAAGTAAAAGCTTGGCAGGAGTTAGTGACTATTCCTACGTACAAGATTGGAGCTCCTGATAAGAATCCTATGTTTCTGGAGAAGCGCGTTTATCAGGGGAGTAGTGGAGTAGTGTATCCTTATCAGGTTATTGACAAAGTATATGATGAAAAAGAAGATAAACAATGGATTGGTTTGTTTATTGAAAATGAGTATTTGAAAGTAATGATATTGCCCGAATTAGGAGGACGTATCCAAATGGCTTATGATAAAACCAATGACTATCACTTCGTTTATCATAATCGCGTCATTAAGCCTGCATTGGTAGGCTTATTAGGCCCTTGGATTAGTGGGGGAATTGAGTTTAATTGGCCACAGCATCATAGGCCTACTACTTTTGATGCTACTGATTTTACGATTGTAGACAATAAAGATGGAAGTAAGACGATATGGGTGAATGAATACGAAAGGATGTTTGGAACTAAGTGTGCTTTGGGATTTACTTTATATCCGGATAAAGCTTACATAGAACTAGAAGCGAAAATTTATAATCGTACTCCTTTTCCTCAAACCTTTTTGTGGTGGGCAAATCCTGCTGTATCCGTTGATGAACACTATCAAAGTGTGTTTCCACCAGATGTAAATGCGGTGTATGATCATGGTAAACGCGATGTAAGTTCCTTTCCTATTGCTACGGGTACGTATTACAAGGTGGATTATTCTCCGGGAACCGATATCTCTATTTATACCAACATACCGGTTCCTACTTCATATATGGCAGTGAATAGTGCATTTGATTTTGTAGGGGGATATCATCATAAGAAGAAGGCTGGTATTATGCACGTAGCTAATCATTACATTAGCCCGGGTAAGAAGCAATGGACTTGGGGCTGCGGGGAGTTTGGTAAAGCCTGGGATCGTCAGCTTACTGACGAAGATGGTCCTTACTTTGAGTTGATGTGCGGTGTATATACCGACAATCAGCCTGATTTTAGCTGGATTATGCCTAATGAGGTGAGAGAGTTTAAGCAGTACTTCATGCCGTATAAAAATATTGGGTACGTAAAAAATGCATCGATCGATGCTATGGTGAATCTGGAATGTGATAAGGGTGCGGTTGATGTAAAAGTGTATGTAACTCAAGAAAGACCGATCACTGTTCGTTTACATCTGGATGATAAGATGTTGTTTGCAGAACATGTAATGCTGTCGCCTCATAGTAGTTTTGAGAAGCATCTTTCGCTTGACCCATCCATAGAGGAAACCCGACTTTTTGTAGAAGTATTGGATGATAAAGATAATGTGTTGATTTCTTATAAACCGGTTAAGCGAAATACCGAAGCAATACCTGATCCGGCAAAACCTATACCTGAACCCGAAGCTATTGATACATTAGAAGAGCTTTACCTGTCTGGCTTGCATCTGGAGCAGTATAGGCATGCTACTTATTCTCCTTTGGATTATTATCAGGAAGCTTTAAAGCGAGATGCTACAGATATTCGCTGTAATAATGCCTTAGGACTTTGGTACCTGCGTCGCGGAGCGTTTGATACAGCTTTGCCTTACTTGATCGCCGCTGTAGATAAACTGACAAGCAAAAATCCTAATCCGTACGATGGCGAGCCTTTATATAATTTAGGACTTTGTTATAAGTATTTGGGTAAGCTGAAGGAGGCAAAGGAATGGTTTTATAAAAGCACCTGGAATGCAGCCATGCAGGATAATGCATACCTTCAATTGGCGTACCTCAGTGCTAAAGAAAGATATTGGCAAACTTGTGTGGAGCATGCTGATAAATCTATTCTCAGAAATTATAAAAGCCATAAGGCGAGACATATCAAGGCAGTTGCTCTGCGAAATATGAACGAAATAGCAAAAGCTGAAGAGCTACTGAAGGAAAGTTTAGAATTGGATGTTTTTGATTTTGCTGCACGGTTTGAGCTCTGTTTGTTGCTACGTCAAAATGGTAAGGAATCTTCGGCAGTAAGCGAATTGCAGCAACTACGTACATTGATGCGTGATAGAAGCTATTCATATATTGAAATTGCTCTGCAATATGCTGATGCAGGTTTGTATGAAGATGCTATTGCGTTTCTCTCTTTAATGGCGGGTAATATTTCGGATCCTTTGATTTGTTATTATTTGTCTTACTTCTACTACCTTCTTTCCAATGAGCAAGAAGGTAGGCAGTGGTTGGGTAAAGCCTTCGAATTAAGCCCTGATGGAGTATTTCCTAATCGTATTGAAGATATTGCTGTTTTAAATAGTGCAGTGGAGAGAAATCCGGAAGATTATAAGGCTTTGTATTATTTAGGCAACTATTACTATGGGAAACGTCTGTATGATCTTGCGCGCGGTTGCTGGGAGCGTTCGTTGAGCATCAATCCTGATTTCCCAACAGCTAATCGCAACTTGGGGATTGCATATTATAATAAGTTCAACAAGAAAGAAGAGGCATTACATTTGTTTCAGAAGGCATTTGATGCCGATTCTAGCGATTCTCGCATATTGTTTGAACTGGATCAATTGAAAAAACGGTTGAATGTACATCCCAAAGAACGCCTTTCTTATCTTAATCAATATCCGGAACAAGTACGTGATCGCGATGATTTATTTATTGAGTATATAGGATTGCATACGCTATTAGGTCAATTTGAGGAGGCCGGTCGGCTCTTGAAATCCCGAAACTTTCACCCTTGGGAAGGAGGAGAAGGTAAAACGCCCCAACAGCATATTGTCATTCATGTGGAGTTGGCTAAACAGGCTTTAGACAATGAACAACTAGATTTGGCAAAGCAGCTATTGGAGCAGGCTACTATTTATCCTCCTAACCTGGGCGAAGGAAAATTGTATGGAGCCCAAGAGAATGATATTTATTATTGGTTGGGATGTGTGGAAGAGGCGAAGGGAAATACCGATGGCGCCCGCAAATATTGGCAAGAGGCATCTATTGGACTCTCTGAGCCAGCCCCCGCCATTTTTTATAATGATCAGCAACCTGATAAAATCTTTTATCAGGGCATGGCATTGCTAAAGCTGAAAAAACACAAAGAGGCTGAACAAAGGTTTAGACGATTGATTGAATATGGAGAACAACATATTAATGATGATGTAAAAATCGATTTCTTCGCAGTGTCATTACCAGATCTAATGATTTTTGATGATGATCTTAATATGAGAAACCGTATTCATTGTTATTATCTTATGGGGCTAGGTTATTTAGGTTTAAACGAGCTTAGTAAGGCTCACGAATATTTGGATAAGGTTTTATCGTTGGATGCGGCGCATATGGGAGCTACCATTCATAAGCAACTCGCATTAGCGGTACAAAAGGAGCTTAGATAAAGTTTAATATTGTAGAGATGATATTTAAGAAGGTGTATAATTAATGTTTGTTACTCCTTAGTTTCCTTTATGGTAATTGTAAAGGGATAAGCAAAGCAGCCCTCTGTTTCCAGTTGATAGCGAAGTTGCTTTTCTAAATAAGCGACTTCGTTATCACTAAAATTATGCTTTGATAGATATAATTGTATATCGATAAATCTAGAGAATCCTGAATTTTTACCGGGCAGTACATGCATGCTTTTCTGTACAGCTACTTTTTTCAATTGCGGGCCGAATAGCTCAAAACATAATAGTCGTATATCCTCCACACTAATGATTTTGCCTTTTGAGGTGAGTTGTCGTACAAGCATTTGCTTTTGTGCATAATCACTTAGTGTTTCTCTGCCGCCAATAGCAGTAGTTACTGAGTAGCAGGATGAAACCTCTGTGAGGCTGTGCTGAAAAGGCCTGAACTGTAAATGGGCTTTCACAAATCCGGCCTCCCGTGGTGATGTATTCCAGTAGGATACTTGAACGGTTTCGCCGGGGTTCTTGGATCGGAGCAAAACATACCTGAAGGAAGGTTTTTCATCTTTAGATAATTGAATTTGATCTTCTAATCGTCTAAGGATACGCGAAATCTCGTTTAAGCGGGAACTGATAAAATCATTACTGATTCGGCTGAAATAAGCACTTTCATCTCGTATGGCTTCTGTTAGGCTTTTGAGTGCATTGCGGATATCGGCGCTACTGCTTTTGCTGATACGAGCAGCACGTATAATTGCTTCGCCCTCTTCTACCTTATTATCATAATGGGCAGACTGTAAGCGATATTTCATTCCGTTGCTGCCTTCAATGCTGTGTATGTCTAGATAACTTCCATGGATAAGCAATGGAATAATATTGAGCCATTTTTCTGTTTTATGGTAAATTTTTTCCAGTTTACGATTGATTGCCGGAAATGCGTTTGCAACTATTTGTAAACGCTCTGTTACTTCTGGAGCAAAAGGTCGACCTAATTGAAAAGTGCCATATACGACATTAGGTGTGTGAATTTCTTGCTGCAGTTTTTCTGGAAGATTTTCTAGTAACGGATGTGGAGTTGTATTAGTACTTATAGGATCAGCCGATTCATCAATCGTGATAAACTGGTTGCGATAAATAGCTGCTGTTTCGCGCTGTAGTTTTAAAGAGTAATCGCTGTCTTTATTAAAAACATCTTTTAAAGTTGCTTCGTACTGAGTATTTTTATAATACCCCATATCAATGGGGGTAGGATTACCGTTAATCAGTAATTGTGTTTCACGTAAGGTGAAGTAAAAGTTGTGAGCTTCAGAATGACCTTTTAAATCAAAGAAAAACTGCAAGCCGGCAAGCGAGTTTACAGAGCCGTTAGTCTGCAATGCAAAATGAATTTCATGCGACATGAGATTATTCCCTTCATCGTGGATCAAGGTTTTCTTACCACTGTTGTCACATCTGTATAATTTCCCACCAATACGAATATGGCTCAGTTGTACATTGATTAATTTGGTCTCGCCTATAGGGGTAAAATTAATATCGGCATCCTTTGCTACTTCATCAGCCCGACTTACTCTTACAGTTGTGCTAAAATTGGTTTCGCTTTTTAATATTGCTGTATCACCATTGGGGCGTGCAGTAAGAACACAGGAAGCAGGTTTCGCATTCAGTAGCGATTGCGGCAGCATTACGGAAGAAAGCTCGTTAAGCAGATTATTCTGGATATCACGAATGCGATAGCCAATCTGTTCAATTTCTCCTGCTACCGCATCAAAAATTAGAATTAATAAGGGGTCAAAATTGGCTTCTATTTCATTTTCATCAAGATTCCATTGTTCAGCTGCTAACCGAACTAATCTGTCTTTTATCTGCTCCCTGCTTTCTGTTTTCATGAATTGAATGATTTATATGCTGGTATAGTTTAATCTAGGTTATAGGGGCTGATAAAGAAACCTGTCATGAATGTAAAAGGCTCCATGCTTCTTTTTATTTTCCCTTTTATAACGATTTCAATTTTCTTTTTCTGTATTTCCATGCCATCCAAGAACGCATTTGATAATCGTACATTTACATCAACAGCAACCTCAGTAATTCTTTTTTCATATAAGCTTATTTGAGTCTTTAGACTGTTGATGATCATTTCCCTACGAACATCATTGGCAAGATGCGTATCATAGTCGCTTTCCCAGAAGTGCGATCCATACAAAGGGTCGTTTTTATTTTCGCCTTGCATGGTAGTGATAAGTAAATGAAGGTTTCTATATACTGAGTCCAATAAATTGCAAGATTGTAGTTTTTTATTTTCAAAAAACTGTTTAAAACGTATTGGCAATTTCAGATATGTAATATGGGCCATCTTACTTATAGTTTATATAGATGATCTTTACACAGTTACCGGAGGTTTCATCCCGAACAACTTTGAAAGATTCTATCTTTCTTTTCTTCTTGAGCATTAATACTCCTTTTTTCTCTTTAAGTTCGTTGCAAAGTGCTGCGAAAGTAGTGGCTTCATCATTCGCTACCACTTTGGTGCCTGCACCGTTACAAAGAATATTATTGAAATCTTCGATGTCTTTCTTGCCGTCTATCACGCCTTGGATCATTGCTTTAATGGCTGGTTCAGGCAACTGGTCATACGTTTTTGCGGGCGGCTCAGGTTCTTGCTTGACTACTGGCATTTCTTTCGGTGTTTCTTTGGGAAGATCTTCAACTAACGGGGGTAATGGTTCTTGAGGTACTGGAGGAAGATCTGCTTTGGATACAGGCGGTAATGCAGCCCCTGTGCCGATGGTAGATAGTATATCATCTACCTGAATAATTTTTCTGTATACTTTGTCATCAATCTTTAATGCTACAGTATAATTTCCAGGCTTTGTAAAAAGGAATTTTGCCTGACTGGTGATTTGCTTGGGTTCTGTAGGTAATTCTTCAATACTCCACTCGTAATTCGCTCCTGCTGCTGTGCTATTAAATACAACCTCATCACCTACGGTTACAATGTCTGCGGATATGATGGGGTTTACAGCAGGAATAGTATTGAGTGTAGATGTATTGCTTTGAATTATTCTGATGTTAAGGGACTGTATGCATTTGCCGTTGAGAATGGCTTTGATCAGATAATATCCTTCTTTTAGGTATGTGTGTGTAACTGTTGCACCCTTTTGAGAGGTTGACTGGTCGTCAAAATCCCAAGTTACTGATTGTTTTGTATCTCTTATGGATACTGTAAATGTGATTTGTTCGTTTACATAGAAAGTTTGGGTATTTTGAGCTTCAGGGTGTTTAATATTACTGGAGGTTATGATGCTGAAATCCTGACAGGGTACATAAGTGAATATTTTGTATGCAAGTAAACCTGCCGACAGCAATAGTGAGATGATAAAGCATATCCATACTTTATAGTCGAGTCCAGCCCATCTTTTAGAAATAGAACGGTGCATAACTTATGCTTTATTATGAATTATTGTCTTTGTCTTAATATCAGGTTTTGCATCTGTAACTGGTTATATGATTCTTGCCATTTTGCAAGAGAATTCTTCAATTCCTGTATTTGTAAATTATACATAGCTACTACCGAGTCTTTATTGCTAGCAGCACGCAAACCTCTTTTATCCGATTGTGCATCCGTTAATATTTTAATCACCTGCGTATATAAGCGCTTAGAAGTAATATCACTTTTGGAAACCATAGCATCCATTTCCTGAATCTTCTGTGTGATACGTCCGTCCAATAGTCCTGATTTTTGCGGATCCATATTCACCGATTCCAAAAGCTCCTGTGCTTCTGTCATGGCAGTAGTGAAATCGTCTCTAAAATGATTCTCTTTGCCTACAGCAGCCAATTGTTGTTGCAGTTTTTCATTTTCTGCATATGGGATTCTCATGCCAAAGAATACGGCAGTAACAATAACCAGTAAGGTTAAAATGAAAAACAATAAGAATCGAACAAAAGCTTTGGATCGTTCCTGAGCATTCAAGGGTTTCATGTTTAATTTTTTATAATCATTTCAATTAATTCAAATATTATGATTGGCAGTCAGGCTAATACTAGCCGAAGAATCTTCTTCTCGGTTTGGGAGCTGTATTGCTCTCTGGTTCGCTGATGTATCCTTCTTTCACAAAAATGCCGGCCTCTTTTTTCTTGCCGATGAATTCAAGATTACTGAGCGTTGTAAATAATCTGCCTATTACTTTTGCAAACTGAATGATATTGATGATATTTTGATTTATGTCATTATGGTTATATTTCATGCTGGCCATTTGAGTCAGTAGTGCTTCCAGTTCTCCTTGTTTGAGTTCGCTCCATTCACTCAGATAATTCATTAGCTCTTCTTTACCGGAGCCAATACGCAGGTCTATAGTATTTTTTAGTACTCTGGCGAGCCCTACAATGTCACTAATCATTTTAACTGGTGATTCATAGAGATAAAACCACCGAAAATCAGTTATCGCTTTGCCTAGATACAGAGATAGACGGTCGCAACAAAACTGAGCTAGCTCGGATAGTTCATTTTGCTGACTCTTGCGGTATATTTTCTGAACGATTTGTGAACAGGCTTGCTCTAGATTCGATAAAAACACATCCAACTCTGCATGTAGTTGTATTAGATCCTGTAAAGCATTTGTACTAATACAGGGAGGAATATATTCTTCATCATTTCTTAATCCGCTTCCCGTGGGTATGAGTTTTCCTATAATTAATGCATAAGGGTTATATGCATATTGATGGAACTCATGATCTGATACAAGCTGCACGTTATATACCGGCTTTACATAAGGATGCCTAGGTGGATTTTCTGTGGGGTCAATTGTGCCATATGGAATGCGTTCGTAGGGCTGAACCGTTAATGCAACCCACCAGGTGTCACTTGTCGTAGAAGGCAGCGTTAACGAAAAAGATAGAACACTTTCTCCCTGTTCGCTAGAAGGGGAGGGAGCAATGCTGATATATACACCGCCTTTAGTGATTGCCTTGCAGGAAATGATACTTACTCTGGCGGTGTTCTGGTTGTCAACGGCTATTTCAACGTTAAAGTTGTCTTCATCGGGGAGTAAGCCATATCGTACGGGCGAGAGGGTCGATGATATCAGGTTGTGCATTGTAGCGGTATGAGCATTGTCCTGTGCAATGAACAGGTCCTTATTCAGCTTCATACCGTCGGTCCAGTTAATATGTGGATAATCTTTTCTCATTTCCATATTTGCTTAGTTATGTATTATGGCACTCTCTCGCAGATAATAACTGCGTTTTCTTTTATTTTATTATATTTTATGCTAAGCTCCGGATTCAGGATTCGGGAGCGGTTGTACCATTTGGGTTTAGTGCGAAAAGTCCACTCATGCGCCTCTCCCTCTGTTTCATATGATATAGGTTTTTCGCTCTGGATTTCGTTATAATCATTGATAAAGTGATAAAAAAGTTCCCCTAGTGGCATATTCTCTGGAGCTTTTACGGTAAAATAGGTCCGTTGTAGATCTGATACTTTCTTAGGTATCTCCAAGCCGATTACGTATAAACGTTCATTTTCATCCTCTTCGGGTAGTTCTATGGGTTGGTGTAATGGGTATCGCCAAAAATTATATACCGGTTGTGGGATAGCGAAGGCCGCATCAAAAGTGTGTAGTAATAAAAAGGGAACCAGTAAAAAAAGAAGACATAACAACATGGGAAAGTACATGAAGTTTTTGTCTTTTAGAAAATATTGCAATGAGGAGAAAATGGCTACCGTTAGTAGTATTATTGAGATATGAAACAATAGTTCCGCAAAAAACTGCTTGGTGCGATTATCGTGTCGTACTTTAAAATATTTTTTATGAACCATCAATACGATGACGATGCCAAAGAGTAAGAATGTTGTAGATAAAATCCAAAAGGAGATAAACTGATTTTGGGTAAGGTAGGTAGAGGCGAATGCTACTCCGGAAGCGATTGCTGATGATACAAAATTGAAAATCCACGGTTTTTTCCCGTAATTGCCAAAGCTGCTGCTCAGTGGTTTAATTAGTGTCATCACTACCACCGAGGAGGCTAAAAATGCTCCGGCAAAAATCAGAAAAAATTTCAAAGCCATATTATCCGTTTTTTTAGGGGATTATAGATAACAACCTACTCCCAATATATTACTATAAGTTTCTTCCAAGGATTGATTCGCTGGTAAAAAGTCGAATCTTAACTCTACATCCAGAGGAATAAAAATCTCGGTGAAGCGATTCAGGATATTATACATTGCCATGTCCGGTGCAAATGCTTCCAGTTCCGAATGAAGAATGTCGTTGATTGTGCAATTCCAGATCACCTGCACCTCTCTGCATGACGCACCAATTACTGTATCCACTCCCAACCGCATATCGATTAATCTGCGTGTATCGGTAAAAACTTCTGTTTGTATTTGCTCATTTACTGTTATACACACAGGTTTGCCTAGTAAATAACTAAGCGCAGCTTCAGTATTTTCTCTGTCTCCCTTAATTAAGGAGGCGTATGGCATTAAACGCAATAAGCGCGCAGCTGGCGCTGTGGGAAGGTTTTCGCTAATGTTCCAAAACTCATAAAAAGAACTATTGAGTTTTCCATTTTGCAAATCACGTAAAATATTGCGTTCGGCATTTTCTGCCATTGCCTTATACAAAAACAGCATTTGCTCTAAGGGTGCGAAAAATTTGCGCGCAAATTTTTCTTCTTCTTTATACTGTTTATGTTCTTCTACCGCTCCCTCTACGCTATTTACTCTACTAGAACCTTTTGTCTGATGAAATAATCCTTCGGGAAGTACATCATACAACCCATCTCTATTTAGGCTAATCAGCGCCTTTGATTTATTGTCACATTCGTCAATCTCTACCATTTCAACATCCTGGCTGTAACGTCTTTTGAAACTGCCATTATGCTGTACCTTAATTTTCTCTGTATCTAATCCGGCCTCAAGCAGGGAAACAAACAATGTTTCTGCAGTAAATGGAGGGTTGGTTATCAGATTATTTGAGCTATTTTTCATCGCTTTTTGAAAGAGATTTATTCAGTACTTCCTTCATGTTTTAGTTTGATTTCAAAATTATACTAAACTGTACAGCCCTTCCATCACTATTTTTAGTGATGGAGGAAAGGTTGCGGATGGTCTAAATTTACATCATCAATTAGGGTACTTCGAAAATGAAAGTTGTAGGCCCGTATTCACTTGAGAAAATGTTTACCGCTCCTACTTCCGCTGTATCCTTGGAAGTATATAAAAATAAAAGCATATGCCTGAAAGTACTTTATTTACCAATGTTGAAGTTGTTATTCAGGATTATAATGAGGATAGGCCAATTGTATTCTCTTCATTGCAGTTGCATGAAGAGTTGCTAAATGTAAATCATTTTAGTTTTTCATTGCAACCTGCAATTTCTGAAGATATTCTTAGTAGTGTTATTGATTTTAAGAGAAGGGTTCTTGGGAAGGATGTTGTCATTACTTTTAAGGATGTAGATGGAAACAATAATCATACATTTAAAGGAATTGTGTGTGAGGTAAACTCTACCATGATTGATGAACAATATCACGAGTTTCAAATTTCGGGGAAAGGTATTTTTTGTAAGGTGGATGAGTTAAAAGTATGTAAGTCTTATTATAAGCAGACGCTTTCTGATATTATTGATAAGGCCTTCAAACATTCTGATCTTAAAAATAGCATCGAAAAAGATCCCTCTACTACCAAAGAATTGCATTATATTGTTCAGTATCATCAAACCCTTTTTGAGTTTTTGTGTTATTTGGCCATTCGTTTCGGGGAATGGATGTACTATGATGGAGAGCATTTGAAATTTGGAAAACGTTCCGAAGATGAGATCGTGGAGCTAACATTGCCTGGCGATATTTCCAATCTGGATCTTCGCGCACAATTGGTGCGTAGTCCTAAGGGGATGGTTACTACTGATATATTCAGAAGCGAAGTAATAGAGGTAAATACAAGAGAAACCGCTCCTGATAATCCTATCTTCCAGGCTTCGGAGGAGGCAGGTTCTAGAGCTATCGAGGAAGAACCAGGTAGCCTGTATGTTCCATCAGGATTTAATCAGGATGTTGTTTCAGATAAATTAAGGCTGGAGCAGCAAGCTATCATTGCATCTGCAGTAGAAATTACGGGGCGCACCCGAAATAGTAAATTACGTGTCGGGGGAACTATTAAAATAAAGGAAAACTCATCTGCGGAAGGCAAAGATTATATTATTATTCGCATTACGCATTCCTCTGGTAATCCTGCTAATTATTCAAATTCATTTACGGCTGTTCCGGCCGAAGTTCCGGTACCGCCTTATACGAATCCCTTGATCATAACTAGGGCTACACCTCAACCTGCTATTGTTACCGATAACGAAGATGATGCTGGATTAGCGCGTGTCAAAGTTAGATTCCCGTGGATGGGATCGGAGGAAAAAAGTCCTTGGATAAGCATGTTGGTGCCTCATGCCGGCAGGGATAGAGGGTTCCGTTTTTTGCCTGAAGTAGATGATGAGGTAATGGTGTCTTTTTGGGATAATAATGTAGAGCTGCCTTTCGTGAGTGGTGCAGTTTACACGCAAAGAAATCTTCCGGGACTTGCAGAAGTAGGTAATCACGTTAAACGTATTGGTTCGCGCAGCGGAAGACGGCTAGATATAAATGATGATGAAGGTGTGCTTGTTATAGCTGACAGCTTCAATCAATCACCTAAAAACGTCGTCAGTCTAGTGCTGAATGATAACGAACAAAAGGCAGCAATACAATCAACGCAGGATTCAGATAATTACAGTGTTATTATTCTTCATAATGGAGAGGATTTGAGTTTAGGCCTTAGATCGGGAGGGCAGATGGTTGCAGAATTTCGCTTATTTAAAGATGGTCCCAAAATAGAAATGAAGTCAAAGGGTGATATTAATATTCAGGCAGATGGGGATGTAAACATAAGGGCCGGAGGTAAGGTCGATGTTAAGGCTAGTGGCGAGATGAATCTTGAAGCACAGCAGGAACTACAAGTGTCTTCTACTCTTGGAAATTGTAAAGTGCAAGCAATGAACGTTGAGCTTAAAGGTGATATTTCTTTTAAAGCAGAAGGCCAGATTACTGAAGTAAAAGGAGTGCAGACTTCTATTCAGGGGAATGCGACAACAGCTGTAAAAGGGGCATTAGTTCTGATTAATTAATGAAGGATGAAGGATGAAGTATTTATGTTACGATACAGCGTTAAACGGTACCTACACATTGGTGCAACTGCTAAGAAATTATACACAATATATTTCACTATTTGCAGAAACTGAGGATGAAACTATCTGGGATGCGGCTCCTTATCTTTTTGTAATGGAAGATAACTGTTTCGAATTAAAGCAGGATCCTTTCGTAAAGCTTGATCATTCGATATTATTGGAAACTCAAGAACCTTTGATAGAGGTATGTCGATTTCTTCAATACTATATTTATCAGTGGCCCGGGTCGGATAGATCCTTTTTCAGAGTATGGGATGCGCGAGTGTTATTACGCAATCTGCCGCAGTGGGAAGAAAAGAAAAGACAGCAGTTTTTTGAGTTTTTTTCTTGCTTTTATACCGAAAGTGAGCAACCTGAATATTTTATTAAATGGCAAGCTGGAAAATTTTATGTGCCCACCGCTATGCAAGTTTTGCAATCGGAGGTATTGCCGCCGATAGTATTGTCGCAACAGAATGCTAATAATGTCGTAACAATAAATACGCCGGCATCCGCTTCTTCATTAGCGCAAAAACCGGAGGAATCGGAACAATCAGAACAATCAGAGCAAAAGGAATCGGAAAAGCCGCCTGTAAGAAAAAGAAGATTTTTTATAGAATAAAAATATTATGGGACAACCAGCAGCAAGAGTAGGAGATATGCATGTATGCCCTGTGGTAAACGGGGTAGTACCACATGTGGGCGGACCCGTACTGCCTGCCGGTGTGCCCACTGTACTGATTCAGGGTTTGCCCGCCGCAACGATGGGAACTATGTGTGCCTGTACAGGGCCTCCCGATGTAATTATACGCGGTAGTGGCACCGTGCTCATTGGAGGTATGCCTGCTGCCAGAATGGGGGATACTACAGCTCATGGGGGTACCATTGTACAAGGGTGTTTTACGGTATTGATAGGTGATACCGGTTCCGGAGGAGGAGGCGGTGGTGGAGCTGCTGCTCCCGGAGCTTTCGATCCTTCCACTGTGGGTAAAATGGGAGCACAGCAGGCACAGAAGGTAGCTAACTCTCAATCGCTGCAGAAAGCAGCAGAAGACGGTAGCGACAATGCGGCTAGGACAAAGAGAGAAGATTTCTCAGCGAAATTTTCCCTTGTCGACGAAGCAAATAGACCTATGGAGGGGGTGCGATATGAAATTGAAACTCCCGATGGGCAGATACATGAAGGCAAGACAAATAGCAATGGAGAAACGGAAACGATATCGGGATATACAAAGGCCGATTGTAGAGTGCGTTTTAAACGATAGGAAGGCTGTTTGTAACACAATGTCATGCTATTTAAGCTTTGTTAAAATACAAATATTCGAATGAGCGGCACACAAACAGAACAGACATATCAGATTAATGAAAAAAAGCAGATGCTGGTATTTGTCCGCTATATGCCGGCCGGTATAGTGGGGGCTGATGCTATGCTTGGAGGTGTGACCTCAAAGGTGGACAGTGTCGCTTCTGCAGTGGAAAATGCCGCATCTTCCATCCCAGGTGTTAATTTGTTTTTTAAAGAAGAAGAGGAGCCGGGAAAAAAGGTGGATAAGGAGTATAATTATTTTCAGGATTACAGCGAGTGGGATAAGTATATTAAAAAGATGAAAGAGGAGCTGGCCAATAAATTGAATACGGATAACGAGGTGGTGCTCTTTGAGTTTGATGCCGATGATGCCGAAGGTCGGAAGAAGGAAGGAAAGAAATTGTGCAATGAAATAAAGAGCAAGATAAGCGCTTGGAAGGATTATACCGCCTGTTTTCATTTCGTAGGACTAGGACAAGGCGGCAATGTAGCCAATGAGTGTATTAAGGAGTTGTGTAAGGAGGCCGATTTCAAGAAAAAATGGTGGGTGCAATCTGTGATTTATATCGCTACACCATTGTATAAGCAGTCCCATGTATTTGATAGGGAGGCAGCTTTAAGGGGTAAAGGGAAAATTTATTCATTCGGAAATGCTTACGATCTTACTCATTACGCTATCTCATATTTTGAACCTAACGATAAACTATTAAAGGTCATTGCCGAATGCAACAGTAATCTTCTTTCAGTGTTTACAGGAAAAATAAAAACACAGCTGGTTGCAACCTTGGGCAGACTGTTGAGTATTGATGGGTTTGGTACTGGACATGATAATAAGGGAAATATTGATAAACTTAAGCAATGTAAAGATGATATTAAATCTCTGATTAGTGAATGTATAGAGGCCGTTAAGACAGTAGTGAATGCATTTCCCGGTTTAGTGAAACCTCCGGATTTACCTAAGTTTGGAGAGATGCTCAATGGAATGGATCAGATTCCTTCCAAAAGTGTACAACGCTTAGAAGCCTTTATTGATGAATTGAAAAATGTTCGGGAAGGGACTTCGTTAGATACATCGAGGATTAATATTGCTAAACTGTTCAACTTCCTTTGTCCACTGGTAGATCATTTAACCTCGATGTTAAGCCTGTTTAGATTCGATAGCGAAACCACAGCTCAGTTGTTTGATAAAATTGTAGAAAGAACAGGAGTAAAGAAAATTTTGCAACCTGCAGATGTGCAAATTAAAACCTTGCCTGTAGATTCTTATATAGAAAAAGTAATTGAAAGAGCAAAAGAAATTGAACGCAAGCAGAAAGAATCCCAACAATCACAATCCCCGGATGCTATAGCTTCATCCGCAGAAAAAATATTTTATGATCAAGCCAGTGTGATGATTAGCACTTGTAAGGATAATATAGCAGCTGCTACGAAGGAGGGGGATCTCGATTTGAATAATAAGAATGTAACTCCTGAAATTCGACAAAAAGTGGCTGATGTTATTACTGCCATGCTGCTTCCTATGATGCCCTCGAAGGAAAAATTTTATGCAACATTGCTACAGTACATTCCTTTGGGAGGGGCACAGAGCTTTTTGGATAAAATCAGTGCCGACGCGGCTTTTAATCCATTAAAGAGTTTGATGGGACGTATCAAAGGGAATTTCGATTTTGATGAGGGTACCGAAGAAGAGCCTGGTCTAAAGAAGTCTTTAAGCAGATTTAATGAAGAACTAAATCGTGTGAAAGGGTATCTGAATAAAAATAATTATCCCATTCACAAGGATGCCAATAGTCTTTATTTTATTTATAACGGGCATAACATTATGCTAAAAAAGCCTTATGGAGAGATACTGTATACGATTGATAAGGAGACCGGTTATTTGGACTATATGGAAAGCATCGGCTATACGAATTTTTATAATCTAGAAAAAAACGAATATCAGGGCAGCGCAACCCAAAAGGATGATGTGCAGCCGGTACAACAACTAGAAGAAAAAGAAACAGCAGCATAAGAGTATAGAAACGTTAAGTTATGGAAGACATTAGCATAGCTAGGGGGCTATCAGAAATTATATGTTTTGCAAGAAATGATGAAGTGGTATTCGGTCACATTGTATTCTGCTGGACGGTAGTAGATCCCCAGCCCAATGCGTTGCGGCATATAATGCACTATCGCTATGGTAATGGGGCAGTCTATGAAGAAGATGTGAGAGCTCTGTTTTTAGCCAATCCTCGTATACAGGAGCGTATTTTTTCGATGATTAACGCACAGTTAAGAGCAAATCCACGCTGGGACGCAGGAAGCATTATCGGTCGTGGAGTAGATGATGGGGTGGAACCACCTATCCGTCAAAGGGATTATGACTCTACAGACTGGTTGAATTCTAACGGCAATATTGATGAGGTGCATTGGCGTTTAATTGATGATTATAATCCTTTCGACAATCGTGAAACCGATGAGAGGGATTACTATCTGCGCGCAGTACGCCGTCCACGTACAGTAAGGGTGCAAATAACAATTCGGGATCCTTATACCTGGCATCCTCATGAGCAAAGGCCCACACAGTGTATTCATCAGGCTATGGAGCGATTGAAGGCTTATGGCGCCGCAGATTACCTGACAGAAGGGTCAGCTATATTAACTATGCCTGTAAATTATGACTAAATGAATATCCATGGAACCAGAAATACATAAAAGTAAAACCGCAGCGGAGACTATTAATGAAATGCCTGCAAACAGAACACTTTTTGTAGGAAAGTTTACTCATGAGTCTCCAGTAAGACCTGAAATCGTCCATGGGTTGAGAACGATTCAGGAGGTTTTCGCTCATTACCGCCCGAAAGTTGAGGTAAGACTGCAAACACATTCGGGTATGGGCAAGTCTGAGGTTTTAAAATTTAATGCCATAGAGGACTTTGATATTGAGGGTGTCATCAGGCAAAGTAAAACATTGAGACAATTAAAGATAAGGAGGGGGGAGTATATGAAACTGGCTCATTTAATTGGAGCTAATGAGAAATTGAGGGGTGTATTGAAAAACTCTGAAGCAAAGCAGGGATTACTGCAATGCATAAAAACAGCTATTAAAGAACTTCAAAATAATCAATAACTATGGCTATAACTGGTAAATTGCTTTTAGGCTCAACTGATAGTGGCGAGAAGTGGCGCGTCGTACACATGGATTATAGTTTTTTTCAGCCGGTAGATGCTTACGGATATCCTAGTGGATCCCCAGATGGCGGCATCATCAACTTTGTTGTGGAGTCTTCTTCTAACGACATTCAGCTTATACATTGGATGCTATCGAGAAAAAATATATCTGATGGTGTGGCTATGTTTTATGATCGCAACGGGCGTGTAATACGAAAAGTAGCTTTTAATGGTGCGTTTTGTGTGTATTATAAAGAGATTTTTGATGCTTTTGACGATAATTTTATGAGAATAGAGTTCAGAGTATCCTGCAGAGAAATAATGATTGACGACGGTGGATTTGAAACATCGTTAGTAAAGTCTTGGCCCGGTTCGGAATCATCTTCGTCATCATCCGCTTCAACTTCATCTTCCTCGCTGCAAAGCAGTCATATACCATCCAGCCCATCAGAAGGTATCGGATCTTTTAACCCGAATGATTAGTAATGAATAAGGAAATGAGTGAATCATTACAAACATATTCTGAAAATGCAGTTCCTCCGAATTTGGTGAATCAAGACCCGACCACCGTGTTCTTTCATGAACTTCTGAAGTCTATAGGAGGGATCCATTATCTCGAGCAACTGATACCCGGAATAGCTAATCTAGATCCCAGCCGACCGGCACGTAAGGATATTTTTCTGAATGATGATTCCTTGAAAGAATCCCGAGCTGATTTGTTAGCTCAACTCGAAGTATGGGAAGAAGTACTGTCTTCCGAAAACTATCAACAAGCATATTGTATTGAAAAAGCAGCTGAGCAGGAAATATTATTGTATCAAAATCTTTATAAGGTCTTCGATGAACTTCGACCGCTTGAGAGGTCCTATCGTAATCTGTCCTTATTCTTTAAAAATGCCGGTAAGGAACAAATAGCTAATATTTCCTTCATTAATTGCAAACCACAACACATTAGGGAACCCGATTTTACACATTTCGCAGATAGTATAGCAGAGGAGTTAAAGATGCATTACGACAGGGTTGACTTAAGTAATAACTATAGTCTATTGGTGTTGCCCGGTTACCTAGGGCCTGATTCGGTTGTGGAAAAATGGGCTAAAGTGGCTTATGAGAATAAAGTACTAATCATTACTGATTTTGAAAATTTGGAAGATGCAGATGATGTGATGGAGGTATTCAATATGTCGGGGCATGCCAGTGGCGATGTGCATAAATCAGCTGTAATGATGTGTTGTAACTGGCTGGTAGCTCGAAGAATATATCATGAAATAGGCGAGAAAGATCCACTATATGTTCCTCCGTCAGGAGCTATTGCCGGTAAAATGTATGATTTGTTAATGAGCCAGCCTGCTGCGGGTCCTAAGTTTGGAGTTGTAGAAGGAGTAGAAGGAGTAAAGTTTCCGCTTAAAAAAAGTGAGGCGGCTGTATTGGAGCGTATGCATCTTGTACCCATGATGCAACAATTTGGAAAAGTAATAGCTTGTTCTTCCAAAACATTGTTTAATGGAAATAATTTGGGTTTGCAGGTATATTCTGTAGTACGGGTGTTTGATTATGTAACAAAAGTTCTGATGGATTTTTTGAATCGGAGAGCTTTTGAGAATTTCAATGCTAATATTCGTAAAGAATTAATGGGGCAGATTGTGAAATTTTTGGATAGTATATCAGGAAATGGAAAGTTGGTTGAAAATTTTAGTATTAATAGGTTTGAGCAAGATACCATGCAGCGCGATAAAATTCATCTTGACATTCATATCAAACCCTATTTCCCAGCTAAAAATTTTGTTATTAAGATGGAAGGACAGCAGGAGACTGATGGTACCAATTGGAGTACCGTTTATGACAGCTGAATGATTCAAAAACTAAATATGAGACAATGAAGCATTATCTTTTAATACTGTTTATATCTATATCTATTGCAGGATATGCGCAGAACATAAACGGTGAGAAAATCATTGTAGGAAAGGAGAGCATTACTATTATCAACTTTCCCGACAAGGTGTTGAATATAAGTTTTGCCGATGATAAGGCCTACGAATATTATATACCGAAGCGTCGCGAAGAAAAATCGATTTCTATTCAGTTTAATAAAGAACATGAAACTGCGCCTAATACTTCGATGATTGTAAACGAAGGGGGCCGTAGTCATATGTTTCGTATTGTATTTGATCCTACTTATAATATTAATGATGATAGTAGACCCCCTTTATGGTATGATCATTCCAATCTGAAAGAGTTGCGCGCTTTTGTACAAAAGCAAAAGCAGATGATGGCCAAAGGCAGTGATGAAACTGAGATGGATAAGGAGCAAGAATCGGATCGTAAAAAAGAAATTGAAGCCAAGAAAGCGGAAATGGTGCGTGCTCAACAGGAAAAGGAAAAAGAGGCCGAAGAACGCAAGAGGAAAGTGGAAGAAGAACGAAGAAAGGAAGAGGAGCGTCAAAAACAAGAGGCAGAAGCTTTAGCCAAGGCTAAAAGGGAGGCCGAGGAAAAAGAAAAACAGTTTTTATTAGCTAAACAAAAAGAAGAAGAAAGTAGAAAGGCTGCAGAGGAAGAAAAGCAGCGTAAGGCGGCAGAAGAACTTGCCAAAAAAGAAGCAGAAAGAAAAGCAGCTCAGGAACGTCTTACGCAGCTTGAAGAGGAGCGTAAGCGTAAGGAAGCCGAAAAAGCTTACTCAGAAGTGGGGCTGTGGCAGCGCTACGGTAAATTTGGAATTGATGTATACAATTATCCGCCGGGGCAGATGGCTATGGTAAATACGGATTTCTTTATTGCTGCTGATACGCTGTACCACTTTAGAAATGCTGATTCCTTAATTAATACTGATATTCCCGATAAATTGGATATAGCCGCCGATAATCTAATCAATAAGGGTGTGAGCATTACGTTAGAGAATATTGTATTCAAAGAAATTTATACCTACTATAAATTAAAGGTCGTAAATAATACAGATGAGGATTTTCTGTTGGGAAAGACATATATGTACTGGTACGATGCAAACAATCAGGCCAAGATGCTCATTAAATGTAGCTATCTCACCTATATTAATTTCTTTCCTATTATACGTCCTGGTAACACACAGTATCTTGTTTTTGCTACCCGGTCGCCCAATGTGGTTCCTGATGAGAGTCTGGTATTATTTATTGAAGACCGACGTAAGGAAAAAGGAAGTGCCACTATAGTTATTTCAGGCAATGTTTATACAACAGAGCAGGCAAAAGTAGAAAGCAAAGCAAGCGGTAAGGATACCGATGCGTCGTTAGATGTTAAAGAGGATGTTGATAAAAGTCCATCATCAGGAACTAAAAAGAAAAAAGGGCGTAAGCATAAATAGACTACGCAGGCAATGAAACGGTTGTTCTACATATGTGTTATTGGAATTGCATTAATAGGAGGAGCAGCACAAGGTCAGCATATTATTACTTTCTGTGGAGAGCCAGTTCCTATTGATCAGGATTTTGTAAGGGATAAGCTCATCAATGTTATCAAAAAACAGGTACGGGTGGTAAATATGCCCTCCTTGAGGCAGCGGGCTAATATTTACTTACCGCTGGTGGAGCGGTATTTAATAGCTTATGGGCTTCCAACTGATTTAAAATATCTGCCCATCGTGGAGAGTGGTTTTTTGACCAAGGCAGAATCGGGAGTAGGGGCAAAAGGTATTTGGCAGATTATGCCGGCAACAGCCCGGGGATATGGTATGCAGGTGAGTGCAGCAGTGGATGAGCGGGAAAATTTTGATAAAGCTACACGGGTAGCTTGTCAATTAATACGTGATAATTATCTGAATTTAAGAAAACTTGCCGGAACGGTAAATTGGCCCCTGGCAATTGCCGCTTATAATTTTGGTATTGGGAATATTCTGGATGCAGTAAGAAAGCAAGGCAGTAATTATTTCACTATGAAGCTAAATCCCGAGACTGCTTTATATGTGTATAAGATTATTGCCGTAAAGGAATTGTTTGAGTATCCGGAGTTGTACAATTCAAAGTTTGGATACAATATATTCAGCAGTGCCGAGGTTGCTGGAAAGGCGCCGCAAGAGGAAGCGGATGATAGTGTAGATCCAGATATGATTAACGCTATCGAGAAGCAGATTGCAAAAAATAAGGATAAAAAAGCACCCGTCGTTAAGGAAGAGCAGTATGTGTTAGCGCATATTGAGGGGAAAATGAAAAACTTCAGAGACGGGGATATGGTTACCATTGTACTGGATGAAGATCTCGAGACTACAAATTATGGCTTGTCTTTTAAAGGATATTCGTTCGGTGTGCAAGGATGGATTATTGATGATAGAGTATATTTTAAGTTAGGCTACGGACATGACGTTACGCTGCTTGATTTGGATAAACAAAAAGGTGTATTACTGACAGACCTGCTCTCTAAGAAACGTATTAATGTACTGCTTAAGAATATTGTTTATGAAAAGTAATTACTGAATAGGAATGATGTTTTTTTTCTCATTCTTCTTTAGTTTATCCGGAAGTGAGGCTAGTATTTCTTTTTTCAGTACTTCAATAAGTTTTTTCTTTACAAAATTGCCGTAAACAATCAGGCTTACCTCTCGTACTGGTGCAGGTTTTTTAAAATGACGCACAGCCTTCAGTTCGTTTTTAGGCATATGCAATGTTACCAGCTCAGGAATGATAGTAACACCGTCATTCACCTCCACCATTCGCTTCAGTGTTTCTATGCTACCCGCTTCATACTCGAAATTGTTAAACTCGCTATTCTGTTTTTGCAGCTCGCATAGGGAAATGATTTGCGAGCGAAAACAATGACTCTCTTCCAGTAACCATAATTTACTGGGGTCGATGTCTTTGGGCAGTAGATATTGTTTATGATATAGATGATTCTTTTTGGACGTATATACCATCAGTTCTTCATAAAAAAGAATATGTTCGGTAATGCCCGCTTCGTTCACAGGAGTGACCAATAGTCCGACATCTATTTTACCTTCTTTAAGCATGTTGATGATGACTTCCGTAGTCTGTTCTTGTACTATCAGCTTTACGTTCGGATATTTTTTTGTAAAGGAGGGAATAAAAAGCGGTAGCAGGTAAGGCGCTAGTGTAGGAATCACCCCTACACGTAATTGCCCGCGCATCTTGCCTTTCAGTGACTGTACATAAAAGGATAGTTCATTTGCCGCAACGATAATGTTGCGTGCATGCTCAATAATTTCTTTTCCCGCTGTAGTGGGTACAATGGGTTGTTTTCGGCGATCGAATATTTTGGTTTCAAATTCTTCTTCTAGCTTCTGTATCTGCATGCTCAGGGTGGGTTGTGTCACAAAACAAGCTTCAGCAGCCTTCATAAAATTCCGATGCTGATCTACAGCTAACAGATATTCTAGTTGTTGTAAGGTCATATATTATAAATATTATCTATTTTTTTGTAAAACTTATAGAGCAAATTTATGTTTAATTATTGTATCCTATATGATGAAGACAGGAGTCGGGAATTAAAGCACTTGTAGTTTTAAAAACCGGAATTGTAATTCATGATTTTTGTGTATTTTAAGTATTAGAAATTTCTGTACGTTTGACCTATGGTAAGAGAAATACTCGAAACAAAACGAAAAGCACTTAAAATCAATCTGGACCCTTTGATTTACGGAACCTTTGCTGAGATCGGTGCCGGGCAGGAAGTGGCTCGTAATTTCTTTACAGCCGGTGCGGCATCCGGTACGGTGGCTAAAACAATGTCGGCTTATGATATGGCTTTCAGCAATGCGATTTATGGTGCAGAAGAGAATGGGCGTTACGTAAGTCGTTCTCGCCTGAAAAAAATGTTGGAACATGAATATGATTTGCTCACTGAGCGACTGCGTGGTGAAAAATACGAGGGTAAAACATTCTTTGCCTTTGCCGATACTGTGGCCACGCTAAACTATAGTAAGACCAATGAAGCCCATGGATGGATCGGCTTGCGTTTTCAACTGACTCCAGGTGGGGAGTACAATGATATTATTTTTCACGTGAGACTGTTGGATAGCGACTCCAGTATTCAGCAAAATGTACTAGGCATTTTAGGTGTAAATCTGGTGTACGCGGCGTATTATTACAATCATGATGTGCAATTATTGGTAGAATCGCTGGCAGACAATCTATCCTTTGGCTCGGTTGAGATAGATATGATTAGTTTGAGAGGTCCGGCTTTCAAACATACTAATGATAGACTCGTAAATCTTTATCTTATCGAAAAGGGATTTTCCAGTGCCGCCATTTTTGATCCTAACGGAAATGTAACGCAGGCAAAAGATCTGCTTTACAAAAAGGATATAATGATTTTACGTACCAAGTATTTGCAGAAATCTATTCCTAACTTCGATTTGTTTAATAGGGCGGTGGAGCAGTTTAAGGCCTCGGAAAATGTGGATGACCGCAATTTGGTAGTATTGATCGAGGTATTGATGAGCAATCCACTACAAGATGATAATGCCGAGCGGCAGGAAGGGTTGGAGGTGTTCGCACGCAGGGCGGAGGAGTTGTGCGCTACCGGTAATAATGTAATCGTTACCAACTTTAAGCGCAATAATAAACTGGCACAATATCTTGCCCGGTGCAAACCTCGTAGTGTTGGTATTTCTACAAATATTTCTAATCTCTGTACCATCTTTAATTCGGAAAAATACGGTCCCAATTATGCTCACGAGTTGCTGGCATATATCAGCGATCTCTTTAGTAGAAATGTAAAACTATATGCGTATCCCTATCTAAGAAAGAAAACCAATGAGGTGGTGACTTTAAAGAATATGCCTGTATCACCAGACGTAAGGCCGCTATTTGATTTTTTAGTACTCAATAAGTACATACAGGATATCGTAAATTACGATGTAAAGGATGTGAAAGCGGTGTAGATGCTAGAAAGCTACCGACATGAAAAATTGCTATATTGATAAAAAAATTAGTAAATTGCACTAAAAATATTAGCCATGTCGGTAGCTAACAAGAATCTTAAGTATTTAAGAAAGCTTCGCGGTTGGACTCAGGACGAGTTCGCAAAAAAGCTTAACATCAAGCGTTCTCTTCTTGGAGCTTATGAAGAGGAACGCGCTGAGCCTAGGATTAAAGTATTGGAGGCAGTGTGCGATATGTTCAGGCTCACCCTAGACGATATGCTCAGAAAAGATTTAAGTGCGGAGTCTAGTAGCAATAACTATCTGGCCAAACGTCGTGCGTTGAAGTTAGCACCGGTGGTAACCCAGATCCCCTTTGTGCCCGTTAAGGCTGCAGCCGGATATCTGGCAGGTTATGCCGATCATGAATTTATTGATGAATTGAATACGTTCACCCTACCTATGGTTACCGGAGGTAACTATCGTGCATTCGAAATATCCGGCGATTCTATGCTGCCTACTCCAAGCGGATCCGTTATTGTGGGAGAAAAGGTTGAATCCCTCGACATGATCAAAAATAATACGGCTTGTATTATTGTGTCGCGAAATGAAGGTATTGTGTACAAACGTATTCAGAAGAATTCCAAGACAAAAAATAAACTCACGCTGATTAGCGACAATCCCGCCTATAAACCATACACAGTTAATGTGGAAGAGATTCTTGAGATATGGGAAGCCCAATATATTATAACCAAAACCAACGCCGCCCATCATTGGGATGTTGGCCAGCTAGTTAATATGGTGGCTAATTTGCAACAGCAGGTAGAGGGGATGCGTAAGCGTTTAAGCTGATTTTCAAATAAATAAGTAAATAGTGGGTTTAAATAAAATATTGTATATTTATTTTTTGCTATTATTATGAAACACCTAAGAAGCTAAAGCTACTTGCTTATTATATATGAGAGCCGCCACCATGCGGCTTTCATTTTTTAAAAAGCTTGCCATTTATCAAGTTTATTGCTTGTTCATTGGGAAATACTTAGAAAGCGGATAATTTTATCCAAAAGAAATCACCTATGACAAGAATCGGCATGTTATTATCCATGCTATTGATATGGCAACTTGCAAGTGCTCAACAGCGCCTTACAGAAGCAGATTATCGAAGAGCGGAGCAATTCCTAAGTTCTAAAACAGCTGCATATGTAGATTGGTATCATCCGTATCCTTCCTGGTTAGAGGATGATAAATTTAGATATCGTGCAGGAAATAAAACTTATCTGGTAGATCCGCAAAAGAAAACCAAAATTGAAATTACAGAGGCACGTTCCGAAACACAAGCGCCTTTTGCGCGTAGAAGAAATAGCAATACCGTAGTGTCTCCTGATGGCAAAAAGGAAGTATTTATTAGAGACTGGAATTTGTGGCTGCGTGATATAGCTACAAAGCAGGAAAAACAACTCACTTTTGATGGTGAAGAAAACTATGGTTATGCTACTGACAATGCCGGTTGGCGGCATAGTGATGCGCCTATAGTAAGCTGGTCGCCCGATTCGAAAAAAATTATTACCTACCAGCAGAATCAGCGCAATGTAAATGATATGTATTTAGTAACTACCAATGTGGGGGCTCCCAAGTTGCAGAAGTGGAAATATCCCTTACCAGGAGATAAGCATATCATCATGATGAGAAGAGTAATCATTGATGTAGATGCTGCCAAAGTAATCCCTCTTAGCATTCCCCCTGATCCGCATCGTGCCACTTTAGGCGATGATATATCCAGTAATGGCTCTTTAGCTGATATAGACTGGGCTCCGGATGCCTCCGAAGTAGCATTTGTATCTACATCGAGGGATCATAAGAGTGCCAAACTGCGTATTGCTAACGCAACAACCGGTGAGGTGCGCGAAGTTTTTGAAGAAGTGGTGGAGACGCAGTTCGAGTCAGGGCGTGGTGCCATCAACTGGAGGTATCTTCCCAAAACCAGTGAAATTATTTGGTATTCCCAAAGAGACAACTGGGGCCATTTGTATTTGTACGATAGTAAAACCGGTAAGTTGAAACATCAGATCACAAAAGGAGAATGGGTAGTGGGAAAACTGCTTCGTGTGGATGAGAAAAATAGAGTGCTTTATTTTACCGGACATGGCCGTGAAAAGGGTAATCCTTATTTTGCTTATCTGTATAAAATCGGATTTGATGGAAAGGGACTTACTTTATTAACTCCTGAAGAGGGTAATCATACCATTACTTTTTCTCCATCGGGAAAATATTTTATAGATGTATACTCTCAACCCGATGTGCCACCGGTAGCTAATTATAGAAGTATAAAAGGCGAATTGGTAGTAGCATTAGAAAAAGCTGATGTGTCGCGTCTCAAAGCTCATGGATGGAAACCTCCCATTCCTGTGAAGGTAAAGGCTGCAGATGGGGTCACCGATATTTATGGCCTAGTATTTACCCCTACCAATATGCAGCAAGGTGTAAAGTATCCAGTGGTGGATTATATTTATCCCGGACCGCAGGGTGGTAGTGTAGGGAACTGGAGTTTCTCTGCATCCAGAGGCGATAATCAGGCGCTGGCAGAACTAGGATTTATCGTTGTGGTGATAGAAGGTACCGGGAATCCGTATCGTTCTAAGAGTTTCCATGATGCGAGTTACGGCAATATGGCTATAAATACTTTGCCTGATCAAATAGCAGCTATTCGTCAGCTATCGGCTATTTATCCTATGGATACAACACGTGTGGGCATCTGGGGACATAGTGGCGGCGGATTCGCTACTGCCGCAGCCATGTTCAAATACCCTGATTTCTTTAAGGTGGGTGTGGCTCAGTCGGGTAATCATGATAACCGTAACTATGAAGATGATTGGGGTGAGCGTTACAACGGATTAGTTGAAAATAGCGATTATGAGGCTCAGGCTAATCAGAATTATGCAAAAAACCTTAAAGGCAAATTGATGCTGGCACATGGTATGATGGACGATAATGTACCCCCTTACAATACTTTGCTTGTGGTGGAAGCTTTACAGAAAGCAAATAAAGATTTTGATCTCATTATTTTCCCTAGTGCTAGACATGGTTACGGAGAGTACAACAATTATATGATGCGCAGACGTTGGGACTATTTTGTAAAACACTTGCTAGGTGCAGAACCACCCAAGGAGTATTGGATAGGGAAAGATTGATAGCCGCTAATATTATCAAAAAGACAATAAGCCATTCCATTGCGGATGGCTTTTATTATATTCGTAGCCTTAATAGCTTAGAATATGAAGAAAATATTAATCGCGATTGCAAGTTTGTTAGTATTGGGTGCGAGTGCTCAAAAATCGGAAAGACCTGCCCCTCAACCTCCGATAGATACTTACGAGAAGTTTAAGATTGGTATGGCAGGATACACTTTTGTAAAATTCGATTTGGATAAAACACTAGAGACGATGGAGCGTGCCGATGTTCATTATCTCTGTATTAAGGATTTTCATCTGCCCTTAAATAGTACTGATGAGCAGATTGCCGCATTTCATGAAAAATTAAAATCGAAGGGGGTTACCGGTTATGCGGTGGGGCCTATTTATATGAAAACCAAAGGTGCTGTTGATACCGCTTTTGAGTATGCAAAAAGAGTTGGTGTAAAGCTGATAGTGGGAGTGCCTAATCACGAATTGTTGCCTTATGTAAATCAAAAGGTGAAGGAGTATGATATGAAATACGCCATTCATATGCACGGCCCCGATATTGCATTATATCCCGATGCAGATGATGTATGGCAGCATATAAAAAATCTGGATTCCCGTATCGGTATGTGTTTGGATATAGGGCACGATACGCGCAATGGTAAGGATCCGGTTAAAGATCTTGAAAAATATCATAAACGTATTTATGATATGCATTTAAAAGATGTTACCGGGAATACTAAACTCGGTTATTCAGTAGAGGTGGGGCGCGGTATTATTGACTTTCCAGCCTTTGTAAAAATGTTGCGTAAAACCGGATACTCAGGTATGGTAAGCTTGGAACACGAACGTAATATGGATAATCCTTTTATGGGTATTGCAGAGTCTATTGGATACATTCGAGGTGTAATCCGTGCTACTAAATAATATTTTTGAGTTCAAAAAGTAATTTTATAAGGATAGAAAAATGCAGGTCCTAATCATGTAGACCTTTACCTTCCAGAATTTTCGGAATGCACTTTTCTATCCTTGTTTCTTGTGTTTTAAGCTGCTTGGGCTGTGAAAAATAAAAGAGATAAGCTCTTTGTCGGCCTGGAGTTAAAGATTCAAAGGCTTTTTTTAAATGCGGCATTGCTGCTAACTTTTTCTGAAAAACTTCCGGAATAGGGTAGTCCTCCGTTTTCTTCAAAGTTACTTTTAGGCCTGATCTTTCCACCTCAATGGCTTCATAAATATAAGCCTTGATGATATCTGCCTTAGTGGCAATTTCTTTTGTACTGATAAATCGTAATTGCCGAGCCGCTTGTACATTAGGAGTTTGTTGAATAAGCAGGTTATGCGGATCGTTCAACAATGCGCCTTTAAAGAATAGTAATGCACAGTATTTTTTAAACACATGTATAAGTACAATATTAGCTTTCCCGTAAGTATAGCAGGGGCATCCCCTCTTTAGTTCTTCATTCAGGCCACAATCCAAAACCAGCTTTCTTAATAGCCCGATTTATTGCTGCCAGGGACGGGTTTTGTCGAAATAGAAATCTACCTTAGGGTTCATAGGCATATTTTTATCAGCTTAGAATGTTATTCTCCTATTAGCAGGTCTGAAATACCAAGAAATAATAGTTAAAATCAAAAGTAATGCCGGGCCGAATACATGATTTGCTGGGTTGCCTACAGCGATATTGGAAAGAATTGCTCCCAACATCACAAAGAAAAAACCCGCATAAGCCCATTCTTTCAGGATGGGGTAGCGTGGTATCAGGATGGCTACTACTCCCAACAATTTACTAATCCCTAATATAGGCGATAAATATTGGGGATATCCTAACTGTTGCATCGCGTCAGCATTTTCTTTCATGCCAATTAGCTGAACGATGCCTGTAGATGTCATGCCTAAAGCTAGCCATACGGTAGCAATCCAATAAATGATTGAGTGACGTTTATTCATAGTTATTAGTTTTAAAGATTTCTTCAAGTCGGTTATGGGCCATGTTGATGCCTTGCGCAAAAGGTAACTGCAACATTTGGTCTCTCATGGTTATTGTTCTGTATACGATATGCATAGTCAGTTTGCTAGTTTCCGGCGTCAGCGATTCAAATTCCAGAAGTTCCAGTTGCACATCAAAGGGGCTGTTTTCCATTTCAAAGGTTCTTACTATGGTTTTATTGGGGACAAATTTGTGAATAGTGCCATTGGCACTAAAAACCACATTTCCATTTTTATCACGAGTCTCAAATATGTATCCTCCATGGGGTTGACAATCGAGCTTGGTGACGGTTGTGCCCATCCATTGTGCTAGAAGTTCTGCATCAGTATAAGCTTTGAATAAAAACTCCAGTGGCAGGTTAAATTCGCGTGTAACAGTAAGGTCCTGGCATCCTTCATTAGCGTGTACCTGTGTTTTTTAGTTTCATGGTTATTGGTTGGGGTTTTGTTTTTTCATATGTTCTTGCATTATGGCTTCGAGTTTGTTGAAGCGATCGTCCCATAATTTTCTGAAAGGAGCAATAAATTCATCTACTTCTTTCATTTGGTGAGGATTGAGACGGTAGTGGATTTCCCGCCCATTTTGCTCCTGATAGAGCAGATTACATTGTGTAAGAATTTGTAGGTGTTTGGAAACAGTAGGGCGTGCGGTCTGAAAATGGGATGCTATGGCTCCTGCGGTGAGTGATTGGGTAGCCAGCAACAATAATATAGCCCTACGTGTAGGATCGGCAATCGCCTGAAATACATCTCTCCTTAAATTCATATGTAGCCATTTATCTACACAAAGATATATGTAGATATTTGGCTACACAAATATTTTTTTCTTGAATAGGTTGTGAATTGAAACTGATAATAATTATCCTTTCAGCTGTTCTACTAATTGAATGTATTCTCGCATGGCGTCTTCTTGGCTTTTGCCCTTCAGTTCCTGCCATGCGTTATATTTAGCCATGGCCACAATATCGAAGGGGTTGGAGGGAGGATTGATATTAATATCACCTATCGAAGCTTGTTTGTATAGAGCATATAATTTTAGCAGTGTTTGGTTATCGGGTTTTTCCTTGATAGAGGAGGTACTTTCCGCTACTGCTTTGTGGAATAATTGTTCCAGGGTAGGTTGATCTGACATGACTTTGCTATTTGGTTAATTGAATATAAAATAAAAATAGCCTCGAAGGAGGCTATTTTTATATAATGCAAGAAAAGTTGATCTCAGTCTATTGATGGGTGATTTCGGTGATTACTTTACCCACATTTCCGCTCGGCATTTGTATTCTTAATAAAGCTGCCACGGTAGGAGCGATGTCTGTCATATGTACTTCGCGATTGGTCTTACCGGGCTTAATTTTCCAGCCATACCATAACAGCGGAATATGTGTATCGTAAGGTCCCCATGTACCATGTGTAGTACCGGTACTGTTATAGGCACTTTCGAACCAACCGGGGAAAGGTACCATAAGAATGGGACCTCCGCGTTTGGGATTGTATCCATTAATAGCCATTTGTTTAATTGGCTCAGGAACAGGCTCGGATCCCACGTTTTCCAGATCAATAACAAACTGAAGATCTGGGGCTGCCTTCAAGAATTTAATTGTTGCTTTTTTTATAGCCTCGTAGTCGGCATTATGTTCTTTAATTTTTGCGTAGTTGAAGTTTACCTGATAGTTACTTCCGCTAAGGATGAGTTTTTCAATGCCAAACTGTTCCTTCAGAAGATCATTCAGCTTATTAAGGAGATTTTTGGTAGATAGGAAGTCGGCTGGTAATTTATTTTCTTTCATGAAGTTGATAGCGTGAGCCGCTCCGTGATCAGCCGTCAGAAATACGAGATAATTACCTTTTCCCACTTTTCTGTCCAGAAACTTCAGAAACTCACCCAAATCTTTATCGAGGCGCAGATAAACATCTTCTACTTCGATAGAGTTGGGGCCAAATTTATGACCCACATAGTCGGTAGATGCGCAGTTGATGGTAAGGAAATCTGTTACGGTGCCACCTCCCAAGTTGTTACCTTCCACAGCAGCTTTGGCAAACTCCAGTGTAAGGGTATTGCCATAAGGAGTAGAGCGAATAACATTTTTATCCTTCTCATACACTTTTTTTAGATCGTGAGGGAAAGTAGGTGCGGTTTCTCCCTGAAATTTACCTTCCCATTTTACGTCATCAGCAGTACTTTGCTTATAAGTATGAATGGGATATAGCGTGGTCCATGGAGTAGCAATCAGTTTGGAAGGGATGTCTTTAGCATTGAAGTCTTGCACCCATTTAGGAAGCTCTTTCATGTACCAAGTGCTGGTAATAAATTTTCCAGAAGCATCGTCAAACCAGAAAGCCCCGGTTGGATTTTTCCCTGCAGGAAGAATAGAGGCGCGATCTTTTAGAGAAACGCCAATTACTTTCGATTGAAAATTAGTGGCAAGACGCAATTCGTCGGCAATAGTTGTGGTCCAAAGATTTTTGGGCGACATTTTGCCGGCTTTGGAGTTGCTACCCACCGGTTCTACGTCAGGGTCTTCGGTACAGTACATGTTTTTACCTGTGGCTTGCTCGATCCAGTTATTGCCTGCAATACCATGAATGGCAGGTACGGAGCCTGTATATACAGTGGTGTGTCCCACAGCTGTATATGAAGGAAGGTGACTAATAAAGGTGTTTTCGCAGCTAAAGCCCTCGTTCAACATTCTTTTAAAACCATCATTCCCGTAGCGATCGTAATAACGGTACAGATAATCCCAACGCATTTGGTCTACCACAATTCCCACCACCAATTTCGGGCGTGGAACCGGCTGTGCCGTTGCACCATAGCCAATTAACAATAAAAGCAGAAATGGAAATAAACGTTTCATTTTGTTACGATTTTTTTCAAAAATAGGGATTTGAACAAGGAACACAAAGGTTATTTAACAATTGTAAAAGATGACTTTATAAAATGAGGATCAGATAACTTATTCTTAGAGATTCTCTAAAGCTAAATATCTGTGTGAAAAATTTCGAAGGAAGAATGTGGGTATAGTATAAAATAAAAGCACAATTTTTCTGTTGTATTAGATGTATGCATATTATATATATAGTGCTCCTGTGTAAGGGGTAGAATTTGGGCGGGAAATATGTAAAATGTTCGAATTTTGAGTGAGGGCTTAGGTACAGTAATGATTTAGTGAAGTTCTTTACTTATAAATGGTGTGCTACTTTTAATTAAAAATCATAATTAATTGATTTTTAAATTTTTATAAAATTATTTTATCATTCAAATCGGGATGTTGCGTAGGTGTATCGTAATGTAATTCATTAGTAATAAGCATGCAGGAGAGAGGATAAGCTAAAAATCTTATAAAAATATTTTTAAAAAATTAGTTTATTCAAAACCTTCGCCGTACATTTGCACTCCCAATTTAAAAATGGGTTTCTAACAATGTCGCAAAGAATCAGAATAAAATTACAATCATTCGATCATAACCTGGTTGATAAATCGGCAGAAAAAATTGTAAAAACTGTGCGTAGCACCGGTGCTGTAGTAACAGGTCCTATTCCGCTGCCTACACATCGTAGAATCTTTACTGTATTGCGTTCTCCTCACGTTAATAAGAAGAGTCGCGAGCAGTTTCAGTTAGCTACACACAAAAGATTATTAGATATCTATACATCTTCTTCCCGCACTGTAGATGCTTTGTCAAAATTGGATCTGCCTAGCGGTGTTGAAGTAGAGATTAAAGCATAAGCTTTTAGCTGCTTAAGGCAGCGCTTTTAGTTCTTATAATTAAAATTAAATTAACTGAATTCATTCTCTCAACTCTGCATAGGCAGGGGAAAAGAGCTCTGAGTAATAAATTTCCAACCGGTGGTTGGAGTTAACATATAAAACAAGCCGTTCAGGGTTTGTTTACTGCCAGTACTTCCCCAGAAAGGAAAAGGTTGGCAGGAAGTCCCGGTTTCCGGGGTGGGATCGATAAAAGCATCATCATGCTTTAAGTCCCAATAATCCTGAAGGCGTAAAACTTAAAATGATGAAAGGTATTATTGGGAAAAAATTAGGGATGACCAGCATCTACGATCCTACAGGTAAACAAGTTGCCTGCACGATTATAGAGGCGGGTCCCTGTGTAGTAACACAGGTTAAAACGATTGAGACAGACGGTTACAACGCATTACAACTGTCATTTGGTGAAAAGAAAGAAAGCCGCGCTAACCAAGCCGAGAAAAACCACTTTGCTAAGGCCAACACCACACCAAAAAGATTTTCCAAAGAGTTTCGTGATTTTGCAATAGAAAAGTCCCTTGGCGACATCGTCACTGCTGACATTTTCTCCGAAGGAGAGAAGGTGAGCGTTATTGGCACAACTAAGGGTAAAGGTTTCCAAGGTGTAGTAAAACGTCATGGTTTTGCTGGTGTGGGTGAGCAATCTCACGGACAGCACGATCGTGAAAGAGCACCTGGTTCTCTGGGTAACTCTTCTGATGCCAGCCGTGTAATGAAAGGCATGCGCATGGCAGGACGCATGGGAGGTGATAGAGTGAAAGTGAAAGGGTTAAAAGTATTGAAAGTATTTCCCGAGAAGAACTATATCCTAGTTAGCGGATCGGTTCCCGGTCACATTGGTTCGATAGTTCTCATTCAAAATTAATTTTAACCCAAACCTTAATTCATAAATCTAAGAAAATGCAAGTTGAAGTTTTAAATATACAAGGTAAGGGTACCGGCCGTTCAGTAGAGTTGCCCGATGATATATTTGGCATTGAGCCTAATGATCATGTGATCTACCTTGCCGTTAAGCAATTTTTAGCTGCACAGCGCCAAGGCACCCACAAAGTAAAAGGCCGTTCGGAAGTAAAAGGTTCTAGCAAAAAGCTGCATAAGCAAAAAGGTACCGGAGGAAGCCGTAAAGGTAATATTCGTAATCCTTTATATAAAGGTGGTGGTGCTATCTTCGGTCCTCAGCCTCGCGACTACAGCTTCAAGCTGAACAAGAAGGTGAAAGATTTGGCAAAAATTTCTGCCCTTTCTTATAAAGCTAAAGACAACGCAATTGTTGTAGTTGAAGATCCGAAGTTTGAGGCTCCTAAAACAAAAAGTTTCGTAAGCGTGCTGAAAGCGCTGAATGTAGACAACAAAAAAACATTGTTCGTTTCTGCTGAGCCTGAGGTAAACGTTGAGTTGTCTTTACGTAACATACCTTCTGTTTTGGGTGTTTCCCTGAGCGAGTTGAATACTTACGATATCGTAAATGCAGACGTTTTGGTACTTACTGAAAGTGCTGCAAAAATATTTACAGAAGAGGAAGTACCGGTAGAAGCTTAAGAATTACTAAATACCAAATTAAAAGAAGATGAATCCTTCTCAAGTATTAATAAAACCAATTTTGACCGAAAAGGCAAATAATCAGCAGGAAAAACTGCGTCGTTATGCTTTTAAGGTAGATAAAAGATCCAATAAGCTGGAAATTAAAAAGGCTGTTGAAAGTTTTTATGGTGTTACCGTAACAAGCGTAAAGACTATCATCGTTCCTGCTAAAAGTAAAACCCGCTATACTAAGGCCGGTTTTATTCAGGGTCGTAAACCTTCTTACAAAAAAGCGTATGTGACTGTAGCGGAGGGTGAAGAAATCGATCTGTACGCTAATCTGTAATAGGTCCTAAAAGTTAGATAGTTTAGAATAAAGTAAAATCTATCAACAATAATAACAAGTAAGGCAATCAACCGCCGCGAAGTGTTGTAGTAAATAAAACGAATAGAAGAAAAAAAGATGGCAGTAAAGAAATTTAAACCGATGACAGCCGGTACCCGTTGGAGAATCGGGAACGCTTTTGCTGAAATCACTACCAACAAGCCCGAAAAGTCTTTGTTGGAGCCTTTAAAAAGCACTGGCGGACGTAACTCTTCGGGTCACCTTACCATGAGGTATAGAGGCGGCGGTCACAAGAGAAAATATCGTATCGTTGATTTCAGAAGAGATAAACGCGATATCGAGGCAACCGTACTTTCTATCGAGTACGATCCCAACCGTACAGCATTTATCGCTTTAGTTCAATATACTGATGGTGAAAAACGTTACATCATCGCTCCTCAAGGCCTCACAGTAGGTGCTAAAATCATCAGCGGTGAAAACGTAGCACCTGAAATCGGAAATGCACTTCCGTTAAGAAATATACCTTTAGGTACTAACGTACACAATATTGAGTTAAACCCTAACACCGGTGGTAAAATGGTTCGTAGTGCAGGATCTTCTGCGCAACTTACCAACAAGGAAGAAAAATATGCAGTATTAAAAATGCCTTCTGGCGAGTTGAGGAAAGTGCTGATCGACTGCTATGCAACTGTTGGGGTAGTAAGCAACAGCGACCACTCACTGCAAAGCATGGGTAAAGCCGGTAGAAATAGATGGAGAGGTATTAGACCAAGAACCCGTGGTGTTGCGATGAACCCAGTAGATCACCCGATGGGTGGTGGTGAAGGTCGTGCTTCTGGTGGACACCCACGTAGCCGCAGCGGTAAATACGCTAAAGGAGCTAAGACCAGAAAAGTGGGTAAACCTAGCGATAAATTAATCATCCAGCGCAGAGACGGAAGCAAGCTGGCTAAGTAATTGGCAAATAAAATTAATAATCAGAGAAATTAAGATATGGCTCGTTCAATTAAAAAAGGTCCTTATGTAGCTACACACTTAGAGAAAAAAGTGTTAGCCATCAACGAAGGAAAAGCCAAAAAAGCAGTAATTAAAACCTGGAGTCGTCGTTCTACTATAACTCCTGATTTCGTAGGGCACACTTTTGCTGTTCACAACGGAAACAAATTCATTCCGGTGTATGTAACAGAATTTATGGTAGGCCACAAATTAGGAGAGTTTGCACCAACACGTCAATTCAAAGGTCACTCTGGAAATAGATAATTAATAAAAAATTGAAGTATGTGTTGGTGAATCGGAGCCGTGAAGCAGGAACGCATACTACAATGAATAATAAAACGAAGTAAGAACAAGGTATAGGGCATAAAACCTCCAACCTGAGATCTGAAACCTGAAAATTAAAAAATGGAAGCAGTAGCAAAACTTAGAAATTATCCGACATCGCCCCGCAAAATGAGGCTGCTGGCAGACCTTATTCGCGGTAAAAGGGTAGATTGGGTACTGGCTGAACTGGAGCACAATCCCAAGCATTCTTCAGTTCCTTTACGTAAGCTGGTTTTAAATGCTATCAACAACTGGAAGCAGACTAACGAAGGAGGCGATGAATCTGGATTGATAGTAAAAACTATCTATGTAGATGGTGGCAGAACTTTAAAGCGTATGCGTCCTGCGCCACAGGGTCGTGGTTACCGCATTCGTAAACGCAGCAACCATGTTACCATCATTGTTGATGTGAAAGAAGACGATAATAAGGATGCAAAAAAAGCTAAAGCTGCTGCACCTAAAAAGACAAAAGAAACTAAAAACGCATAACCAATAAATATGGGTCAAAAAGTAAATCCAATTGGTAACAGGTTAGGTATCATCCGCGGATGGGAATCTAATTGGTATGGAAGTAAAAAAGATTTTGCTTCTAAATTAATTGAAGATAACAAGATCAGAACATACCTGAATGCCCGTATTAATAAAGGTGGTATTTCTAAGATTGTTATTGAAAGAACTTTAGGAAAATTAATTATTACCATACATACATCAAAGCCGGGCATTATCATCGGTAAAGGTGGAGGTGAAGTAGATAGAATTAAAGAAGAGCTGAAAAAGTTGACCGGTAATGATGATGTACAAATCAACATTCTTGAGATTCGTCGTCCGGAAACCGATGCGATGATCGTTGCGGATACCATAGCCCGTCAGATCGAAAACCGTATCAACTTTAAGCGTGCGGTTAAAATGGCCATCGCTTCAGCACTGCGTATGGGTGCCGAAGGTATCAAAGTAAAAGTAAGTGGTCGTCTGAACGGTGCAGAAATTGCGCGTAGTGAAGAGTTTAAACAAGGTCGCGTTCCGCTGCATACGCTGCGTATGGATATCGATTACGCCAATGTGTTTGCTCAAACCGTATATGGTAAAATCGGTATTAAAGTATGGATATGTAAAGGCGAAGTGTTATCGAAGAGAGATCTGAATCCTAACTTTATCGCAGGTGAAAAAGGAGATCGTAGAGATCGTCGTGATGACAGAAGAGAACGCCGTGGCGCAAGAGAAAGAAAAAACTAAAAATATTGAGTATTCAGTATTGAAGTATTAAGACCTGGTTATTTCGGTAATTAGAGTCGAAATACCAAATACTAAAATCTAAAATTATATGTTACAACCAAAGAGAACAAAGCACAGGAAGATGCAGAAAGGCCGCATGAAAGGCCTTGCGAAAAGAGGTACCACCATATCTTTTGGTTCCTATGCTTTAAAAGCGTTAGACTCTCACTGGATTACCGACCGTCAGATAGAAGCTGCCCGTCAGGCACTGACTCGTAGCATGAAAAGGGAGGGTACTGTTTGGATTCGCATATTCCCAGATAAACCTATTACTAGAAAACCTGCCGAGGTACGTATGGGTAAAGGTAAAGGTAACTTAGATCACTGGGCAGCAGTAGTAAAACCAGGTCGTATCATATTCGAAGTGGATGGTGTTAGTGAAGAAGTGGCGCGCAGAGCTTTACAATTAGCTTCAGGTAAACTTCCTATAAAAACCAAGTTTACTGTGCGCAGAGATTTGATAACTAATTAATTCGCCATTCAAATTTTAAGTCATGTCAAAGAAAAAAGAATTTTTAGATAGCGTCAGAGGGTTGAGCTTAGAAGACTTACAAGTACAATTGGAGCAGTCTAAGCAGCGCTTAAAAAAGCTGGAGTTCGCCCATGCAATCACTCCGCTTGAAAACCCGATGTCTATCCGCAGTTTGCGTCGTGATATCGCACGTATCAAAACTTTGATCAACCAGAAAAAAGCTGTTGAGCAAGCATAAACAATAAATGACAAATAGTTTACAATGTCTGAAAGAAAACTAAGAAAAACAAGAATAGGTGTTGTTACCAGCAATAAAATGGAGAAAACCATTACTGTTGCTGTAGAGAGAAAAGTGAAGCACCCTATTTACGGTAAGTTCGTGAAAAAAACTACCAAGTTCCATGCTCATGACGAAAAGAATGAGTGCAGCATTGGTGATGTGGTAAAAATTATGGAAACGCGTCCGCTGAGTAAATTGAAACGTTGGAGACTGGTAGAAATCATTGAAAGAGTAAAGTAAAATTTGAAAGGTGGAAGAGGGGTGTTCTCGCGTCAGCTCTCTTAGCAGGTTTTCAAATTTTCAAATTATATATCTTCAAATCAAAGTAAAATGATACAGCAAGAAAGCAGGTTAAATGTAGCAGATAACAGCGGCGCTAAGGAAGTGCTTTGTATTCGTGTATTGGGCAACAGCGGCCAGCGTTATGCAAAAATAGGCGATAAAATAGTAGTTACCGTTAAAGATGCAATGCCTGCAGGTGGTATTAAAAAAGGTACTGTTGCAAAGGCAGTAATCGTACGTACTACCAACAAATTACGTCGCAAAGACGGTTCGTACATCAGATTTGATGACAATGCTGTGGTAATTCTGAACGCAGCAGACGAACCCAGAGGTACTCGTATATTCGGTCCGGTAGCAAGAGAGCTGCGCGATAAAGGATATATGAAGATTGTATCATTAGCACCTGAAGTGCTTTAATACATGCCAGACGTAAACTCCGAAGTCGTAAGCAATAAATATATTAAATAGCACCAGGCTTTAAGCATGGGGCATTAAGCATTAAGCATAATAACATGAGTAACAGATTTAGACCCAAGTACAACATTAAGAAAGGCGACCAAGTGGTGGTGATTGCTGGGGCTGATAAGGACAGAAGCAAACCCCGCCTTGTAAAGGAAGTATTGGTTGACGAAGGAAAAGTTGTGGTGGAGGGTGTAAATATTAAAACCCGCCATACCAAACCTTCTGCACAAAATACAAGAGGGGGCATTATTAAGAAGGAAGCGCCTATCCACATTAGCAATGTAATGTTGTGGGATCCAAAAGCTAAAGCGCCAACCAGAGTAAAACGTGTGCGCGAAAACGGAAAAACCGCCCGCGTATCTAAAAAATCAGGCGAGAAACTTTAATCTTTTTAGCGATCAAAATAAGTGAAGATCATGAGCACAAAAACATATATCCCAAGGCTGGCAGCAAAGTATAAAAATGAAGTAGTACCTGCTTTGGTTAAAAAGTTTGCTTACAAAAGTGTAATGCAGGCTCCTAAGCTGGAAAAAATTTGCATAAACCGTGGGGTGAACGGCGCTGTTACCGATAAAAAGCTTGTGGACATAGCGGTGGAGGAATTAACAACCATCACCGGTCAGAAAGCTGTTGTAACACTGTCTAAAAAAGATGTCTCCAACTTTAAGCTCCGCAAAAACATGCCTATCGGTGCTAAGGTAACTCTACGTGGAGAGAAAATGTACGAATTTTTGGACAGATTGATTTCAATTGCTCTTCCACGTGTACGCGACTTTAAAGGCGTCAGCGAGAAATCTTTCGACGGTAGAGGTAACTACACAATGGGTGTAACCGAACAAATCATCTTCCCTGAAATCGACATCGATAAAGTAAATAAAATTACAGGGATGGATATCACCTTTGTGACAACTGCGCAAACCGACGAAGAGGCATACGAGCTGTTAAAAGAGCTGGGAATGCCTTTCAGAAATATTAAAAGAACAGCGTAATAATCATTTTAAAAACTGAATATATACAATGGCAAAAACTTCAGTAATAGCCCGTCAGCTAAAAAGAGAAAAATTAGTTGAAAAATACGCGGCTAAAAGAGAAGAGTTGAAAAAAGCCGGTGATTATGCCGCTTTGGATAAATTACCTAAAAACTCATCCAAAGTGCGTTTAAAAAACCGTTGCCAGCTTACAGGCCGTCCTAAAGGGTATGTACGCTTCTTCGGAATCTCCAGGGTTGCCCTTAGAGAAATGGCTCTGAACGGAAAAATTCCAGGGCTGAAGAAAGCAAGTTGGTAATTGACATCAAATATTGAATAGGTCCTATTTAATATTTGCGGACGAGAAAAATAAATATTAAATCGACAATCTTAAAGAGATTATGGTAACAGATCCTATAGCAGATTTCTTAACAAGAATACGTAATGCTCAAATGGCTGGGCACCGCATCGTGGAAGTGCCTGCATCCAATTTGAAAAAACGTATTACAGAAATCTTATACAAGCAAGGTTATATCCTTAAATACAAATTTGAGGATGATAACAAGCAAGGTATTATCAAAATAGCATTGAAGTACGATGCCGATACTAAGCAACCTGCTATTCAAAGCCTGGAAAGAGTAAGCCGCCCCGGTTTGCGCCAATACGCCAAGCCTTCTGAACTTCGCAGGGTGAAAAACGGTTTGGGTATCGCTATTTTATCTACTTCCAAAGGCGTGATGACCGATAAAGAAGCGAAAGCTCAAAATGTAGGTGGAGAAGTTCTTTGCTACATATACTAAGGAAATCCAACCTTTTATCAATACATTAAGCCCGTCCTATACAGGCTGACCGGTTGATAAAAGTTTTTTTAATATAAATCTTTAACTTGCCCCGCCTTTAGCGAAAAGGGCATAAAAATTTAAAAGATGTCTCGTATAGGTAAAAAAGTTATTACACTTCCGGAAGGAGTAACCGTACAGGTGAGCAGTGATAATGTAGTTACTGTAAAAGGTAAAAAGGGCGAATTGAAACAGGCCGTTAACCCTGATATCAAAGTAGAAGTAAAAGACGGTCAGATTTCATTGAGCCGTCCTTCCGATCAAATTCAGCACAAAGCGCAGCATGGTCTGTACCGCGCTTTGATTGCAAATATGGTACAAGGCGTAACCGAAGGTTTTGAAAGAAAACTGGAGCTGGTGGGGGTAGGTTACAGGGCTACTAACCAGGGAAACGTATTGGATCTGGCTTTAGGTTATTCTCATAATATCGTCATTGTTGTTCCTGATGAATTGAAAGTATCTACAGAACAGGTGAAAGGTCAGAACCCGATTATTACTATTTCTGGTTGCGATAAACAATTGGTGGGTGAAGTATGTGCTAAAATTCGCAGTCTACGCAAGCCAGAGCCTTATAAAGGAAAAGGTATCCGCTTTGTAGGTGAGGTAGTAAGAAGAAAAGCCGGTAAGTCAGCGGGTAAATAATCGGTAAAGTATTATAATTAAATTGCAAACTTTTTAATCCTGGCAGTATCAGGAAAAAAATATAAAAAATGGCAAACGCTAAATTATTAAGAAGAAACAAAATTCGTCGGACCATTCGCGCTAAAGTGAGTGGAACAGCTCAAAAGCCGAGATTATCTGTATTTCGCAGTAACAAAGATATTTACGTGCAGCTGATTGATGACACTAAAGGTGTTACGCTAGCAGCAGCTTCTTCAAGAGATAAAGATATTGCGGCACAAAAGGGTACTAAAATTGAGAAAAGTAAGCTGGTGGGAGCTGCAATCGCACGTAAAGCACTCGAGCTAAATATCAATCAAATTGTATTTGATAGAGGCGGCTATTTGTATCACGGTCGTGTAAAAGCAGTAGCCGACGGAGCTAGAGAAGGTGGCCTTCAATTTTAATAAAATTATAATTAGATATAATGTCAAAAGTTACGTTCAACAGAGTAAAGGCAAACGATCTTGAGTTAAAAGACAAGGTGGTAGCTATTAACCGTGTGGTAAAAACCACAAAAGGTGGCCGTGCTTTCAGCTTTTCGGCTTTAGTAGTTGTGGGCGATGGTAACGGCGTTGTGGGACACGGTTTAGGAAAAGCCAAAGAAGTACAGGAAGCTATTGCTAAAGGCATCGAGGATGCCAAAAAGAACCTCATTAAAGTACCTATTCTCAAAGGTACCATTCCTCACGATCAATGGTGTAAAGAAGGGGCTGCTAAAGTAATGATATTACCAGCATCTCCAGGTACCGGAGTAATTGCAGGAGGTTCTATGCGTGCTGTATTAGAGGCTGCAGGTATCCATGACGTATTAGCAAAATCAATGGGATCTGCGAACCCACACAATGTGGTAAAAGCTACTTTTAAAGCTTTAGCTATGTTGCGTGAGCCTGTAACTGTCGCAAAAACTCGCAACGTTAGTTTAAAGAAAGTATTTCAGGGTTAATAAGTTTAATGTTTATGTTTAAAGTGATGAATCTTTTCGCTTGTACTTTAAACATCAGACTTTAAACTTTAAACATATTTTGATATGAAAAAATTAAAAATAACATTAGTAAAAAGCCCGATCGATCGTCCTCAAAAGCAAAAGCTTACCTTAGAGGCTTTGGGCTTAACTAAAACCAACAGCAGTAAAGAGGTAGAAGCTACACCGCAGGTTCTCGGAATGATTCGTAAGGTAGAACACATGCTGAAGGTGGAAGAAATCTAATTTTTTGAACAAGGAATAGGAATTTTAGCATAAAAGTTCCTATTATTACACGGAATATTTTTTAAAGCGAGCCTCTGCTTGAGGCGTAAGTAACAAAAAGCAATTGAGATGAAATTACACGAATTAAAACCTGCAAAAGGTGCAACGCACAAAGAAAAAAGAATAGGTCGCGGAGAAGGTAGTGGTTACGGTGGTACTTCTACCAAAGGTAATAAAGGTGGACAAAGCCGTGCTGGTTATAAGCGTAAAATGGCTCACGAAGGTGGCCAGATGCCTATCCAGCGTCGTGTTCCGAAAAGAGGATTTAATAACCCTGACCGTGTAACTTACAAAGTGTTTAACGTAGGCCAATTTGATCACTTCGCTGAAGTGTACGGATTAAACGAATTTACTTTTGACACCCTATATAATATTGGTGCTGTAGGAAAACACGATAGAGTAAAAGTATTGGGTAACGGAGAAATTAAAGGTAAGTACACTTTTAAAGTTCATGCCATAAGTGCTAAAGCTAAATCCCTGGTAGAAGCAGCAGGCGGAACTGTAGAAATTATAAAGTAAATTCTTCGAAAGAAAATTTATTTGACGCACTGCGGTGCGTCATTTAATTTTGACGATTGTGTAAGTCTAACTAAGAGAAAATCAGGTGAAAAAATTTATACAAACCCTTAAGAATATTTGGAGCATTGAAGAGTTAAGAAGTAAAATTCTTTTCACTCTACTCCTTACAGCTGTATACAGGATTGGCTCTTTTATTCCATTGCCTGGTATTAATCCTATTGCTCTGGAGCAGCTTAGCAAATCTCAGGCTCAGAATGGTATTTTGGACCTGATTAATACATTTGCCGGTGGAGCTTTTAACATGGCTTCCATCTTTGCATTGGGGATTATGCCTTATATCACAGCCTCCATTTTCGTGCAGCTAATGACCGTTTTGGTTCCTAGCTTCCAGAAAATGCAGAAGGAAGGTGAAAGCGGACGTAAAAAGATTAACCAGATTACTCGCTACATTACTGTGGTTGTAACCATGGTACAAGCTTTTGCGTACGTGGCTTACCTGCGTCAGACTTCAGGCGCAGCAATTATTCCTTCCTACGGCGCTACCTACTTTACTCTTACTACTGTAGTTATTCTTACCGCAGGTACATTGTTCGTAATGTGGCTGGGTGAGAAAATTACTGATAAAGGTTTGGGTAATGGTACTTCATTGATCATTATGATCGGTATCCTGGCACGCTTACCGCAATCTTTTGCTCAGGAACTGGCTATCCGTTCTGAGCGTACCGGAGATATCCTCATATTTATTATTGAAATTGCGCTGTATATCCTTATCAACATGGGTTGTATCCTGTTGATACAGGCAGTAAGAAAAGTACCGGTTAACTATGCTAAGCAAATTGTAGGTAACCGTCAGTTTGGCGGAGCCCGTCAGTTTTTGCCTTTGAAAGTGAATGCGGCAGGTGTAATGCCCATTATCTTTGCTCAGGCTATTCTGTTCGTACCTACATTGTTTACAATGGGTAATCCTAACAGCTCTCTGGGTAGAATGTTTACCGATCATACCAATATTTGGTATATGATAATCTACTCTGTAGTGGTAATCGGATTTACTTTCCTGTACACTGCATTGATCTTTAATCCTAAGCAAATCTCCGATAACCTTAAGCAGAATAACGGATTTATTCCGGGCGTAAAACCGGGACAACCTACTACCGATTATATCGGTACTATTATGGACCGTATTACTCTTCCCGGTTCTATTATGCTTGCTTTTGTAGGTATATTACCCGGTATTGTGCAATTGCTTTTTACCGGTATGACTACATCTTTTGCAATGTTCTTCGGAGGTACTTCATTGCTGATTATGGTAGCTGTAATTTTAGATACATTGCAGCAAATTGAAACACACCTGATGATGCGTCAGTATGACGGATTGATGAAGAGTGGTCGTATTCAGGGTAGACAAACCGCATCACCAGTGCAGCTATAATACGAAGCGAAACAATATTTATAGATAAACCCGGGTTTTGTATACCGGGTTTTTTTTATGAAATTTGCAGACTATGATTATTATTAAAACAGATGAGCAGGTAGAACTAATGCGAGCAAGTGCGTTATTGGTGAGTCAGACTTTAAGTGAGGTTGCTAAAATCCTGCGTCCCGGTATTACTACGCTACATCTCGACGAATTTATTGCACAATATATCAGAAGCTTTAATGCCGTTCCTTCATTTCTGAATTATCACGGCTATCCCTTTAACTCCTGTATCTCCGTAAATGATGTAGTAGTGCATGGATTCCCCAACAAAAGAGAGTTGGTGGATGGCGATATCGTTTCTATTGATGTGGGGGTTATACTAAACGGCTGGCATGGAGATCATGCTTATACCTTTGCTATAGGCGAAATTCCAGAAGACGTACAACAACTTATTCGCATCACCAAGGAATCTCTATATAAAGGCATAGAGAAAGCGGTGGATGGCAATCGTATAGGAGATATTGCGTATGCAATACAAGAGCATACCGAAAAAAAACATGGCTACGGTGTGGTCAGAGAGTTGGTAGGACATGGCTTGGGGCAAAGCATGCATGAGGACCCTCAGGTACCTAATTATGGTAAACGTGGCACAGGTGTGAAGCTAAAAGAAGGAATGGTACTGGCTATCGAACCCATGATCAACATGGGTAAAAAAGATGTGTTCACCGAAAAAGACGGATGGACTGTTAGAACCAAGGATGGTTCTCCTTCTGTACACTTCGAGCACGATGTGTGCGTAAGAAAAGGAAAAGCAGATATACTTTCCAATTACGCACCCATAGAGGAAGCCGAACGTAACAACCCTAATTTGTTCGTGTGCTGATACAAACTTTTTGAAGCTTATATTCCCCGGAATGAATTATAAATCTCCATCTCTTATTGTGGTAGGCGGAGGTGCGGCCGGTTTCTTTTGTGCAGTAAATGCTGCACGGCTTAATCCTGATCTGAAAGTAACCATATTGGAACGTTCCTCCAAACTGTTATCCAAAGTAAAAGTGAGTGGGGGAGGCCGCTGTAATGTTACACACGCTTGCTTCGATATTTTGGAAATGTGTAAATGTTATCCGCGTGGAAATAATTTTGTCAAAAAATTGTTTCATCACTTTTTTACTGAGGACACTGTTCAATGGTTTAAAGAGCGTGGCGTAGCACTGAAAACAGAAGCCGACGGCCGGATGTTCCCGGTTACGGACTCCTCCCAAACGATTATTGATTGTTTACTACGTGAGGCTAGTCAATATGGGGTCAATATCCTCATGAATTGTGATGTAAAGGAGATTAGATATTTGGGTAATACTTTTGAATTGAAAGTTGGGGGTGATCGGCGCTTCACTGCAGATTATGTATGTATTGCTACCGGAGGTGCTCCTAAGGCATCCATGTTGGATTGGGTGTCTTCGCTAGGTCACAATATTGTTGCTCCTGTCCCATCTTTATTTACGTTTAATCTTCCAAAGCATTCCATAACCGCCCTTATGGGCATTAGCGTGCCTGATGTAATAGTGAAAATAACGGGGAGCAGGCTGCAGCAGCGTGGCCCTGTGTTGATTACACACTGGGGATTGAGTGGCCCTGCAGTATTAAAATTAAGTGCATATGCTGCAAGGGAACTGGCTGCAGTATATTGGGTGTTTAATATAATTGTCAATTGGCTACCCGATTATAATGAGCAGGCTTTAAGAAATAAATTTAATGAGCTACGCTATGAAAATGGAGCGCAGCTTTTGTATCATAAAAACCCTTTTGGGCTGCCGCAACGTTTATGGCAATACTTTTTGAAGGAGTGTGAAATTTCGGAAACCTGTCGTAGAGCCGATTTGTCAGCACGACATCAAAATATGTTAGTGCAAAAACTTACAGCGTGCTCTTTTACTGTAAAAGGGAAGACTACTTTTAAGGAAGAGTTTGTAACTGCTGGAGGTATTGCGTTAAACGAGATTGATGTAAATACCATGATGAGTAAAAAGGTATCCAACCTGTTTTTTGCAGGAGAGGTTATTGATGTAGATGGTATTACAGGAGGGTATAATTTTCAGAATGCCTGGAGTACGGGGTGGGTGGCAGCGAACAGTATTGCAGCACTGAGCCAAAAGCTTTCACAATAATCATTTGCAACAATTGTTGAAATGAAACGGCATTGTATATTGATGTTTTGAATGAAAAATTTTATACCTTGGTGATGGGCATTGTTTGTTCAATTATATAAAGCACCGATATAGATGGATGTTCAAATAGAAGCTTCCTGGAAGGAAAAGTTAAAAGAGGAGTTTGAAAAGCCTTATTTCGCTAATATAGTGTCGCATCTTAAGGCCGAAAAACAACAGAAGAAAGTTATTTATCCTCCCGGCCCGCAAATTTTTAATGCGTTTAACTCTACTCCGTTTCATAAAGTAAAAGTATTGATATTAGGACAGGATCCCTATCATGGTCCGGGACAAGCACATGGACTTTGCTTTTCCGTGCAAGATGGAGTACCTAAGCCACCCTCTTTGGTAAATATTTTTAAAGAATTAAAAGCTGATTTAGGTGTTGAACCGCCTGTTAGCGGCAATTTAAGCAAATGGGCTGAGGAAGGAGTTTTTCTACTAAATGCTTCCCTAACCGTAAGAGCGGGGGAGCCTATGAGCCACGCTAAGATTGGATGGGCGCAATTTACCGATGCTGTTATTAGAAAGATAGCCGAGGAAAAGGAACATGTCGTATTCCTGCTGTGGGGACGTTTTGCACAGGAGAAGGCCGCTTTTATTGATGGATCCAAACACTTAGTATTGAAAGCTGCGCATCCTTCGCCTTTGTCGGCGAGTGCGGGCTTCTTCGGCTGTCGTCATTTTTCGAAGACAAACGAATATCTTGTACAACACGGCATTGATCCGATAGACTGGAAATTGTAAAGGGATTACAGAGTTGAAAAAGAAAACAGCTATATTTACCGTTATAGAACATAGGGATGAATATATTAAAAGAAATAGCGGGAAGATTATGGGCAACATGGGGATTAGTGACATTTATAATTACGTTTATTATCGTTTTGCCTATAGCCTTAATAGCATATCTTTTACCAGAACCTAAGGGCACTGCATATTTGTGTAAGGTATCCGTTATCTGGATGCGTGTATGGTTCTTCCTCATTGCCTGTCCTATTGAAATAAAAGGTCGTGAACATTTTCAAAAAGGTAAAAGTTACATTGTAGCCTGCAATCATAATTCAGTATTAGACATTACACTTTCTTCGCCTTTCATACCCGGTGCTAATAAAACTATTGCTAAAAACAGCTTTGCCAAAATACCCTTATTCGGTTTGTATTATGCTAAAGGCTCAATTCTTGTAAATCGTAAGAGTGAAAAGAGTCGGAAAGAGAGCTATGAGAAAATGAAATGGGTATTGAAAATGGGGATGCACATGTGCATTTATCCGGAAGGAACCCGTAACCGTACTAACGCACCATTAAAACCTTTTTATAACGGGGCGTTTAAACTGGCTCATGAAACCCAAACTGAAATTATTCCTACTGTAATCACAGGAACAAAAGAGGCTGTACCTCTACACAAACCCTTTTTCTTTCTGCCCCGCAAACTCACCATGGAGTTTTTACCGCCTGTATCGCCTGAAAACCTTTCTGCTATAGAGCTTAAAGAAAAGGTATTCGAAATTATGAAGGCGCATATTTTAGCTACCCAACAGTCATAAACCTTCATTAATAACTGGTGAAAGATCTGGTGCGGTTAATTTTCAGATCCTGTAATATTCCGGCTTTCGGGCTAATGGTGATGTTGAAAAATCTGTACAGACCTATCGGAGTTACATTAATCGACATTTGCCAGCAGTGTAAATCTCTCGATATAGCCATAGAAAGCGTCTGAACTTGATTGGTGGTAAAGTCGTAATATCCTGTCATACTTAGGTTCCATTTGGGGGTAAGATTGAAACCTCCGTTAAAGTTAATGCTGGAGTTTACCGGTTTAGCCCCACTTTGCTGATAACCCGGAGAACGTCTTTGTCTTGAATAGCTCAGGGAGAAAGACAAGCTGAACGACCAGTCAGTATTGAAATCTACGAATTCGGCAGGGTTTTGTTGCATGAACTCCAGCAAGCGCATTTGATCAGCTTGAAGCATGGGATCATTCAGTCTTTTATTGATTTCCTCTTCACGAGCTTTGGCTTTTGCAGGATCTTTGGGTTTGCTCTGGAAGCTGGTACTCATGGAGATACTAGCATTAGTAATAGTACCAATTTTAAATCCTTTTCCAGCCCAGGCGTATTCATTGATAGCATTACCATACTCATTCAACTTGTAGGGAACCAGCGTTGCGGAAGCGTTCAGGTTGATTTTGTCAAACAAATTTGTTCTGAAGTACATACTGATAGGGGATAGCTTTAAGCTATCTGCCAAGAAATTGTAAGAACCGCTGAATCCGAATCCATCAATAAGTTTTATTTTACGAGTATCATCATTTTGACTACTATCAGATGATGCATCATCGTCCGTATCTTCTCCTGTTTCGGAACTAGCATTTTGGGAGGTCGATTTTTTCTTTTTATTGCGCACTTTCAACTCTAGATTATTATCCAACCCGAAGTTGATACCACCCGATCTTCTGCTCGTAAACTGGCTCATAGGCCTTGAGTAAAGGCCTTCCAGCTGATTATAAACCGCTATAGTTCCAGCAGAATCTATTTGTACGGGCTTCCAGAAATTTCTAGTTAAATCAGGTGTGTAACTTAATCCAAGAGTAGGTCGTATTACATGCCGTAAGGCAATAACGTTTGGGCTTTTGAATTGATAGGTACCATACAATGCTGTATTGAAAGATATTCCAAAGGAGGTTTGATGCTTTATTTTGAAAGCTCTTTGATAATCTGCTATAAGGGTATCTTTTACATATGAGCTGTCTCCTACATAAAAGGTTTTGGGTCCCCAGCTTAAAGTGGTGATGCGGTCTACCCATTCCTGCGAATAGGATACAGAAGGTGATATCATGATGGCGCCACCCAGAATAGGGGGGAGCGATAGCGTAATCGGAATACTGTGGTTGGCGCTCCAGCGTGCTGTATCCCATAAGAATTCATAGATTCTTCGGCCTCCAATGCGCTCGTTACTTTTGGAATAGCTTACGCTATCATAAAAGTTAAAGTCGTTTCTAAAGCTACCGGTATATCCGATACCTAGTTGCTCATACCATTTTCGAGTACCCACTCCGTCTTTTTTCTGGAAAGGATACAAAGTGCTTACAGTAAAGTTAGCTGTAGGCAGGTTGAGCGTCATCAAGCGTGTAGAGTTGTTCTGACTATGGTTAAAACCGAGCGAAAGGCTAAAGGGTTTATCCTGCCATTGTTTTGAATACGTAATGGATGAGTTCAGCACGTTATTGTAAGGTGCCAGAGGAATATTGGAAAGATTTCTGTTGTATCCTGTTGAGCTCGCGTTTACGCTGGCAGAGAAAGATACGCCCGGCCTTGCCCTACTGTCTGAAGAGTGATTCCAGTTGAGTGAGTAAGTGCGACTTTTATAGTAATCAGGATCGCCTTTTACATTACGCTGTGTACTTTGAATACTGAAGGTCATTTGCCCCTGATACTTATAAAGCTTTCTATAAGTAGGATTGATAAAAGCTCGCCAAGTACCGTAAGAATAAATATCTCCATATACCCTTACATCCCAGTAATCGTTGATTACGTAGTAATAACCCATACCGGATAATCCTACACCTTCCTGGTCGTTGGTTTCGAAGCTAGGAGCCAAGGCACCTGAGTGGCGCCCTTGATAAAGAGGGTAAAAACCAAAAGGCAGATAAATGGGAACAGGAACTGAATCAAATTCGGGGCGCACTGCACCTGTTACTGCTAGCTTTTTATTTACGATTTTAGCTCTCTTGGCCCGAAAGCCGAAGTGCGGATGGTCTAGGTTACACGTGGTAAAAAAGTTTCCTAATGCATACACCGTATTGGAGTCTACTTTTTTAGCAATTTCAGAGTGAAGGAACATTTCTCCCTGTTGGGTAATTGTTCCTCTAATAATTCCTTTCTGTGTTTTGAAATTATACTGAAGACTGTCTGACTGATAATCGCTTTCACCATCCTTCATTTTCACGTATTCGGCAATTTCGCCTAAGCTGTCCCTAGAGGCTTTTGCCATTACAATGCTGTTCGATTGATTGAGTCTCATGTAAGGCGCTTCCAGAGAGCTTCGTTCATAATCCACTTTGGCTTTACCGTACAACTCTATTGTTTTGTCCTGTACCATACCTACCACAGAATCCTCTGCTTGATAGGTCACAGGTGCTGATAAGGTATCTTTCGAAATTTTTAGGGTAAAAGTATCAATACGGCTATTTCCCGCTACAATACTGGAGTCGGTAGGAGGAATGGTATCTGTAAGTAGGGAGTCGGGAGATGGAATCGTATCATTATTTGTGGGAATAGTGTCCCTCCGAGGTGCTGTGGTATCATACGCCCATACCCCGTATAGAACCTTATTTCTTGAAGCAACATTATCAATAGCGCCAATTTGATTACTTACCGTTATGAGCAGAATAACAGTAAGTAAAAGTACGGCATGATAAATTCTTTTAAATTTGCGCATTAGGGTTGTAAAGTACGCAAATGTATAAATAACAAAGTAAACATCCCTTCACCACCGGTAACTATTAACAAATTTAATTTATCAACAGAGCTGTATGAGGTTTTTTGGATATTGTTTAGGCCCACTTTTATGTTTTTTGGTTTCTTGCATCTTCGTAAGCGCGCAGAACCCCTCTAACAGGTCTTCTGTAAATACCATCATTATTGATGCAGGGCATGGAGGCACGGATGTAGGTGCCAGAGGTACCATTACCAACGAAGCCACCATTACGCTAGCAGTGGCTAAAAAGCTGGTTAAAGCTATGAGGGAAGAATTCCCCAATATTAAGATACTGGAAACCCGTCCTACGGAGGCATTCCCAGGAAATACTACCAATTCTGTTGCTGCCAATCGCTACCGTGCCGAATTTGCAAATGCCAATAATGGAGATCTGTTTATTTCTCTTCACTGCAATGCTGCAGGAAAAAAGCCGGGAGGTTGGTATGCACAAAAAGTGGTGGGCAGAGAAGCGCGGACCCGATATGTCAAAAAGGGTAAAAAAAGGGTGAAACAAACCTATTATGTAAACAAATATGCAAATGTGTGGGTGGAAAATACAGCTCGTGGTACTGAAACCTATATTTGGGCTGTCAATAAAAACGATCAGAAAGTTTCTTCCATCGGACAAGTAAGTCAGGATAACAACGAGGAAGGAGATTACTACAATGAAGAAACGGAGGATACAGGGGCGGATACTTTAGCGTTGCCCGATCCCAACGATCCCGCAGAAAGAGCGCGGATGCTGATTTACGCCCAACATTATTTTAGAAAAAGTTATGCCTTGGCCACCCTGGTAGAAAAAGAATTCGTGGCCAGTGGCCGTGTGAGTAGAGGGGTGCAACAGCGTAATCATAAGGGTATCTGGGTATTACAAGCTACCGGCATGCCCAGTATTCTGGTCGAAATGGGATTTATTAGCAATAATGATGAGCAAGCCTATATGATGAGTGAAGAGGGACAGAATACCATCGTACAGTGCATTATCAATGCAGTAAAGACTTATATCGAAAAATATGGCTAAAACCAACTTATTTACCTATTTTGCCATTAGAATACGAACTGTAATTCGGAATTGCGAGGAGTAAACCTGTGAATATAACTGATTTTCAGATGAATTTAACAGGAGAAGAAATGAAAAATATTCATTTTTACAGCGAGAATCAGGGTTTTTGCCGCGTAAAACAGTCAGGAAAAGTTAGTGATCTGTACTAAATGTAAAATTATATGTGAGGTGGAAGGATTGAGAGTGCTATGACAAACTCACCTGTATTATAAGTGTAAACAAATGAAAATTTCAAACGAAGTAAAAGTAGGTATCCTGGCCGTAGTAGCCATAGTTGCTTTGATCGTCGGTTTCAGGTTTTTAAAAGCGAAAGATATTTTTAACCGTACACCTAAACTGCATGCTATTTTTAAATCGGTAGGAGGCTTGGAGAAAGCCAATTTTGTGAAAATAAACGGGCTTACAGTAGGTTCTGTATATGCCATGGAGCCTGCCGATGAAAATGTTACTGCGGTAAAAGTAACATTAAGTATTACCGAGAAAGTGAATATCCCTTCCAATTCGGTGGCTTATATAGAAGGTAGCTTGTTAGGTTCTTCCAATGTTATTATTGAGTTAGGAGATGCTACCACTAATCTCAAAGACGGAGATGTGATTCAAACCAAGGAAGAAGCAGGACTTTTAGGTAACCTGACTTCGGAGGCTAAGCCGCTGATCTCCAAGGTGCGTAATGCAGCCGATACGGCCACATTGCTCTTGTCAAATTTTAACAATATTCTTAATCCCGCAACGCAGCATGAGCTACAAGCTACGATAGCCAATTTAAGTCGCTCTACAGCCGCTTTGAATGCATTACTAAATAGCCTCAATCAGCCTTTATCGTCTACAATGGAGAATATGAATGCCATTACTTCGAATATCAAAAATCAGAATAAGGCTATAGAAGGCATCTTAAATAATGCCAATACGTTCACTAATGACTTAAAGCAGTTGCAACTTCAACGTACGATTGACAGCTTAAATGCTACCATTTCGGACTTGCGCACCACTATTACCGGTATTTCTGATCCTAACGGTAGCCTTGGGGCACTCATGCACGACCGTAAGATGTACAACAAACTGAATGATGTGTTGTTAAGTTTGGAAATATTGTTGGATGATATTCGTGTACATCCTAAGCGTTATGTGAATATTTCTGTATTTGGTAAGAAAAATAAATCCGGCGAGTTAACCGCTCCCGCAATAAAAGATTCGGTTCCCAGGTGATAAGGCAAGATTTTTTTAAAAGACATTTACTTTTTTCGTTAGTAATCATATTGCTGGGTTGTGTAGTAGCTTCCAGCGCTACACTGAGAACCCGCAAGACAGCTCCTGTTATTGTTACTTTACCACTACAGGATACCATCATTATTATACGGGCGAATACTTTTTCCTTGCAAAAAGATAATGACAGCAGCGATTTACTGATTGTAGAGGGTAATGTGCTGGCTAAACAAGGCACTTCGATCTTTAGAGCAGATAAGGCCATAAAAAATAATCGACTGAATACTTTTGAGGCGTGGGGACGTGTGCATATCACTGATGCTGATACCACACATATTTATGCCGACCATTTAAAATATTTTGGCACTACACAGGTGGCTCATTTGGATGGTAATGTAAAACTCACCGACGGCCGCGTGATACTTACTACTCCCAGTCTTAAATATGATATGACCACCAATATAGGCATATATAACAAGGGTGGTAAAGTAGTGAATGAGAAAACCGTCATTACCAGTACCGAGGGCGAATACTACCGGGATTTGCAGGATGTTTTCTTTAAGAAAAATGTATTGGTTAAAGATCCTGCATACGAAATCACTACAGATTCTCTTCAATACAATACCGGTACCCGCATTGCAACCTTTCTTACGCAGACACATATTGTAGACTCGGCACGCCGTACTATTGATACTAAGGAGGGCTACTATAATCTGAATACGAATCAGGCTGAATTCCGTCAGCGGCCTTTTATCAATGATGATAATAAATTTACATTGAACGCTGATGTGGTATATCTTGATGACAATATCGCTCGAGCTGAAGGGAATGCGGTGGCGGTAGATTCTACGCGTGGTACGATTATTATTGCCAATCTTATTTTTCAAAACAGGCTGAATGAAGCGGTCTTGGCCACTCAAAAACCTGTGATGATCGTTAAACAGGATAGTGATTCATTGTACGTGGCAGCAGATACTTTGTTTAGCGCCAAGCTGAGCGACTTGTTTGAAGAACAGGTTGTAACACCCGCAGAGCTTCCCGATACCGATGCCCCAACTGTAGAAAAAGATGATAGCTTATCCGTTCCAGCAATAACACCTACGGTTATGGAGCAAATTGCCGCAGTAGCTCCTGCAGCAGATTCGGTAAATATGCCTGTTATAAACGAAATGGACAGCTCGATAGTGGATGATGCAAAAGCAAACATACTTACACAGGAATTGGCAGACAGTACAGAAATAGCAACTACCTTGTTACAGGCCGATACAGTAATCCCTCAGCGTGTCTTGCCTGCTCAAAATGTCAATACACCTTCAAAGGATGTCAATAAGGTAGCGGTGAAAAAAGATGCCGCAACCATTTCCACTACATTTGAGAAGCCTAAAACCACTGTAAACGATAGTACAGACCGATATTTTGAAGCTTTTCATAATGTGCGGATTTACTCCGATTCGATGCAGGCGGTGTCCGACAGTTTGTTTTATTCATTTAAAGATTCTATATTCAGATTATATAAAGATCCGGTGGTATGGGGAAAGGAAAGTCAAATTACGGGCGATACCATTTTATTGCACACGAAAAATAAGAAACCTCACTGGATGGAAGCATTTAAAAATGGATTTATCGTGAGCTATGTGGGTAGTGAAGCGTATAATCAGGTGAAATCCTCTCGTATTGATGCTTATTTTGTAGATGGTTCGTTGGACTCAGTCAGGGCTAAAGGATCGGCAGAATCGATTTATTATATACAAGACGATGATAGTGCTTTTTCTGCCGTTAACCATTCTACTGGTGATATTATCGACAGTTATTTTAATGAAAAGCAGTTGCACAAGGTAGTATTCAGAGGAAACGTTAAAGGCACGATTTATCCCATACAGCAAAAAAAGCCGGGCGAAATGAAGCTGGAAGGATTTATTTGGAAAGAAGCACTAAGGCCAAAAACCAAGTTTGAATTATTCGAATAATACCACTCACTAATCAAACTAATAAAAAGTGCGCAGCATTTTAGAGATATTAGGTAATAGCTTTGTAATAGCGTTGCAGGAGCTGTTAAAGAACAAGCTACGTACCTTTTTAAGTTTGTTCGGTGTCACCATAGGTATTTTCTGTATTATTGGCGTACTGGCCACTGTAAATAGTCTCAAGCGAAATATTCAAAATGAGATTAAGCAGATGGGCAGTAATATTATCTTCATAGATAAATGGGTTTGGGGTGGTGGTCCTGATTATCCTTGGTGGAAGTTTGCCAACAGACCTTATCCAAAGTATCATGAGCTGAAGCAGATAAAAGAAAGATCTCCCTCTACACAATACGCAGCTTTCTTTTATGATGTTACCGATAATCTTGAATTTTCGGGGTCTTTGCTCAATGGTGTAAAAGTATATGGCGTAACTGAAGAGTATAATGATATTCAGAAACTGACTTTCGATTACGGAAGATATATATCTGATGCAGAATTTCATTTCGGCACCAATGTAGCTGTAATTGGTCATGAAGTAGCCACTAAACTTTTTGTCGATCCTGAGCTTGCATTAAACAAGCAGATTAAAGTTAAAGGAAAGCAAGTGAAGGTTATAGGGGTAATTAAGAAGCAAGGTAAACAGCTTACCGGAGGGTGGGAGTTCGATCGATGCATGATTATCCCTTATCATTACGCCAAGACCATCTACCTAGAGCGATATTCTGACCCCAAAATCATGGTAAAAGGGTATGAACATATTACCAGTACGGTGCTTAAGGACGAGCTGGAAGGAGTGATGCGGAGCATACATAAGTTAAGACCCACTCAGGAGTCAGATTTTGCATTGAACGATTTAAACGATTTTAGTAAAGATGTTGAGGCCGCATTTGCAGGACTGAACATAGGGGGTGCTATAATTGGAGGTATCAGCCTTATTGTAGGACTATTCGGTGTTGCCAATATTATGTTTGTCACTGTAAAAGAACGCACTCCTCAAATCGGATTAAAGAAAGCGCTTGGGGCAAAAAATCATATTATACTTACAGAATTTTTATTGGAGTCGGCATTTCTTTGTGTGATTGGTGGGTTAATAGGTTTGATACTGGTGGCCGTACTGGCTATTATATTATCCAAGGCCTTGGAGTTTCCGGTATATGTATCGGTAGCGAATATGGTATGGACTTTTATAATTTGTGTGCTGGTGGGAGTGGTTGCCGGTATTATTCCGGCCATGCAGGCTGCTAAAATGAATCCCGTTGTGGCTATCAGAAGCTGAGTAAATACTTGGTAAGACAGTGTGATATTATGGCCGACACTAAGCCCAAGAAGAGAAATATTAACATTTCAAATTAGCGATATTTTATACTGATGTCTGTTATATTAGCCATAGAGTCGAGCTGCGATGAAACGTCGGCAGCGGTGTGTGTAGACGGAAAGATTTTATCCAATAATATTGCTACTCAGGCGGTGCATGCACAGTATGGAGGTGTAGTGCCGGAGCTGGCTTCGCGTGCCCATTTGCAGAATATAGTACCTGTAGTAGATGTAGCGTTAAAGAAGGCCGGAAAGGAACTCAAAGATGTGGATGCGATTGCTTTTACACAAGCTCCGGGTCTTATTGGTTCGTTATTGGTAGGTGCTACTTTTGCGAAATCACTTTCGCTTGCATTAAACAAGCCATTGATATCGGTAAATCATATGCAGGCGCATGTATTAGCCAACTTAATACCAGATCGTAAACCGGAGTTTCCCTTTTTGTGCTTAACTGTCAGTGGAGGGCACACGCAGATTGTATTATGTAAATCTCCCCTAGATCTGGAGGTGATAGGAGAGACGATTGATGATGCAGCGGGTGAAGCTTTCGATAAATGTGCTAAACTATTGGGACTTCCTTATCCGGGAGGACCACTGATTGATAAATATGCCAGGGAAGGCGATCCTGCACGGTTTCAGTTCCCGGAGCCTAAAATCCCCAACTATAATTTCAGTTTCAGTGGTTTGAAAACGGCGGTGCTTTATTTTCTGATGAATGCCGGCAAAAGCCAGATCTATAAAGAAGCGTTTACCGCAACAGAAGAAGAGCGCAAGAAGTTTATAGAAGAAAACCTTTACGATATCTGTGCTTCTCTGCAAAATAGAATCATCACCATCTTACTGAAAAAGTTTGCTAAAGCTGCTAAAGATTTAGGAGTAAAAGACCTTTGCATTGCAGGTGGAGTTTCGGCAAATAGCGGTTTGCGACAAGCTTTTACCGAAATGGGGCAAAAAAACGGATGGAATACATTTATTCCGGAGTTCCAGTATTGTACGGATAATGCGGGTATGATTGCTATTACGGCATATTATAAATACCTCAATAAGGAGTTTGCCCCTTTAACCGTGCAACCCGCGGCTAGGGGATTTGAGTAAGTTAGATAGAGCATCGAAATTAAAACAGATTGTCTTTGGCCAATCCTTATTTTCAGTTTAAGCAATTTACCGTATATCACGATCGGTGTAGTATGAAGGTTACTACAGATGCCTGTTTATTTGGCGCGTGGGTAGCTCATGAGCTTCATGCTGCTTCTAGCCCAAAATATGAGATCTTAGACATAGGTAGTGGCAGTGGCTTACTAAGTTTGATGTTGGCTCAATCTATAAATGGCCATATAGAAGGAATAGAATTGCAAGACTCGGATTATCTTCAATCTTTGGAGAATGTTGCTCAATCGCCCTATGCAGAGCGAATACAGATTTTTAAGGGTGATGCGCTTACTTTTCCGTATGCGAAAAAGTATGATGTAGTGATCAGTAATCCTCCTTTCTATGAAAAGGACCTGAGAAGCGATAGCAGTGGTAAAAATATTGCGCATCATGACGACGGTCTGAAACTTGATGCGCTTGTAAAGCTGATACAGAAAGTGCTGCAACCCAGTGGTACATTTTATTTGTTATTCCCTGCTAAACGTATTCAGGAAATAAAACGGGAAATAGCGATAAGCCATTTATGCATCAATAAAATGGTATCTGTTAGGCAAACAGAAAAACACACGCACTTCCGGTTCCTGCTAAAAGGCTCTTTTTATGAAACACCCTTACAGCAGGAGGAAATAGTCATTAAAACTGATAATAATTATACTGACGCGTTCGTACGTTTGTTACAGCCTTATTATTTGTATTTGTGACTTTAAAGAGGGATCTTCTTCCCGGTTTCGACAGCTTTGTAAATCGCTTCGATAATTCTTAAGTCTTGAAGGCCCACTTCTCCGTCTACAGGGATCTCGGGCTTTTTGCCATCAAGTATGATAGCGGCCATTTCATCTATTTGGACGGTCTGATGCACTACAACGGGTGCATTAATTTCACCTTTATTAGAACGCGCTCTAATGGGGCCATACCCGGTTGCAGGCTGCATTTCAATAAACCCTCTTTCTCCGTTGAGGAAGAATCGGTCCAGATAATTCATATTATATGTGGAAAGGCATGAGGCTGTGGCGCCACTCTTGAAGCCGAACTGGAACAATATCGTTTCGTCCACTCCTGCTTTAAATTTCACAGGATCGGTTTTCGTTTCCTGTGCAGTAACCCAGATAGGCTCTTCACCTACCATATAGCGACAGCCGTTTATCGCATAGATGCCGATATCCATCAATGCTCCACCACCTGCCAGTTCTTTATTAAGACGCCATTGGTTAGGATTGCCTATGCGAAAACCACTAAGTCCTTGAAAGAATTTAATAGCGCCTAGTTCGCCCTCTTTTCTCATACGTACCGCTTCAAGAGTGTGCGGTTCAAAACGCATACGGTATCCTACCAGCAAATGCACACCGGCTTTTTTACATGCTTCCACCATTTCTTGCCCTTCCTTTACACTAATCGCCATGGGCTTTTCGCAGATCACATGCTTGCCTGCGCGGGCTGCTCTTATAGTGTGGTTATGGTGTAAGGAATTGGGAGTAATCACATACACAGCATCTATATCGGGATTATTTTTAATGGAGTCGAAGTTTTGATAATTGTATCGATTTTTTTCAGGAACGTTATATAGTGCTCCCCATTCTTTCAGTTTTTCAGGAGTTCCACTGATGAGGCCTGTTACTTTTGCTCTTTTACAATCTTTCATGGCCTCTGCAACACGCTTTGCGTATCCTCCAAGCCCCATTAGTGCTACACGCAATACTTTTTCATTTGCGGGTGATTGTTGTGGATTGAAGGAAAATAACTGCGGGCCTACTAATGGTAAACCTGCAGAGACAACACCCATTTGTTTAAGAAATGTTCGTCTTGATTTCATGGCATGTAGTTTAGAGCAATGTGGATTATAAAATTAAACTTATCGACTTTTTAGTTATTGATAACATTTTGAGCAATCTTCAACACTTTTTGTAATTGTTCTTCGGGTGTGAGATTTGTAGTATCAATTTCAATGGCATCGCTGGCTTTTCTTAGCGGACTTACTTCACGATTGGCATCAATGTAGTCGCGCATTTCAATATTATGAGCTACCTCTTCAATAGTGATGTTAGGATTTTTTTGATATAGTTCCTTAAATCTTCTTTCTACGCGTACCGCATTATCCGCAGTAACAAATAATTTAAGTTCTGCATCAGGGAAAACGGTAGTGCCGATATCTCGCCCGTCCATGATAATTCCTTTTTTAGCCCCCATTTTTTGCTGCTGTTTTACGGCGAACTCGCGTACTTCAGGAATGGCTGCTACTTCACTTACTTTGTCAGCAACAATCATTTCCCGGATCAAATACTCCACGTTTTCGTTATTCATGAACATTTCTACTTTTCCGGTTTGCTCATTTAGTCTGAAGTCCAGATCCATTCCGTCAAGAGCATTGAGTATTTGTTCTTTATTATTAAAATCGATGTTGTTTCTCAGAAAATATAATGTAATGGCACGATACATGGCACCACTATCTACATACAGATAGTTGAGCTCTTTGGCCAGCTGGCGGGCAATGGTACTTTTCCCACAACTGGACAAGCCATCAATCGCAATGACAATTTTTTTCTCGCTCATTTAATTACTAAATAAATTTGTATAAAGGTAGAAATTAATCTTTAATCAGTAATTTTATTGCCTGCTAGCGATGCTTATTTAATCTGTGATATAAAAAAGTATAATGATGAAGTCATTTAAAATTGCATGTTTTAGTTTGTCTATTATCGCACTTCCTTTACTAAGCTGTAACGGAAACAATAATTCTAAAAACGAATCAGATAGCGATGCTATGAGTACAACAGATTCAACTGTCATTACAGAGTTAGCTGTTGATTATTCAGCAGGGGATCAAACTTTTAAGAGTTATGCCGCTTACAAGGAGGGTGGTGAAAATCTTCCTGTAGTACTGGTAGTACCCGAATGGTGGGGTGTTAATGATTACACTCGCAGCCGAGTGAAACAATTGGCTGAGCTTGGTTACTTTGCCATGGCCGTAGATATGTACGGTGATGGGAAAACTGCAGACGATCCGGCTACAGCGGGCGAACTGGCAACACCGTTCTACAAAGATGCTCAGTTAGCAAGAAAGCATTTTGAAGCAGCACTCGAAAAGGCAAAAAGCTTTAATCAGGTAGATAGCTCCAAAATCGCAGCTATCGGTTATTGTTTTGGAGGATCCATGGTATTGAATATGGCACGTTTGGGACTTGATCTCAAAGGCGTTGTCAGCTTTCATGGCGGTTTGAATGGAGGGTTAACACCGGCTCAGAAAGGTTCTATAAAAGCAGCCCTTTTGGTTTTACATGGCGAGGCAGACTCTATGGTGCCTGAGGAAGAAGTAAAGGCGTTCAAAAAAGAAATGGATGAGGCTGAAGTTAATTATAAATTTATAGGGTACCCAGGTGCCAAACATGCATTTACGAATCCCAATGCTACAGCTGTTGGGCAAAAACATAATATCGATGTAGCTTACGACGAAACAGCAGATAAAGCTTCTTGGGAAGAACTAGTGAGCTTTCTCAGTTCTGTATTCTAGTAAGTGAAACAGTTGTTGCGAAAGACTATTATTAAAAAAGACTATTATTAAAGGGATAATCAGCGTTTCTTAATAGCTGTTTATCCCTTATTTATTGTATGCATTCTCCAGTTGTAGTAATGGGTGTTTTGATATGTTGTTATCATGATTAATGCAATCACTCAAGTATTCCCTATTAGAGTTTATGGTGTTATGAGAGGGAGGAAAATGAATAAGCATAAGGAAATATTGCTATGACTATTGTTGAACGAATGCGCAAACGATTGAATGATATTTAATGTCGATTACTGATTATTTTCGTAGAAGTGATATTACAATTGCTTCCATAGCATCCTAATAATTTAAATTTTTTACAGGCAATGAAAAGAAAAGACTTCGTTAAAAGCACTGGGGTGGTCATGGCAGGACTTTCTGTAATGCCCGCTAACAGTGTGTTTAGTATAATCGGAAAACCACAGGCGGGTTTAAAAACTGCTTTAATTGGTGTTGGCGCCAGAGGGATTACACACCTCGATCTACTGCTCCGCAGGAATGATGTGGATGTAGTGGCTGTGTGTGATATCGATCCAAAAATGATTGAAAAATCTAAGCAGCTGGTTGCTAAAGCAGGAAAAAAGCAACCGCAGTATTTTACAGAGGGAGTGGATGCTTGGAGGAAGATGCTAGAGTTGAAGGGTATTGAAGTCATCATCATATCTACTCCCTGGGAGCTTCATAAGCCTATGATTATAGAGTCTCTGGAAGCCGGTATTAAATATGTAGGTACCGAAGTAGTATTGGGTATTACTTTACAGGATCACTGGGATGTTGTAAAGGCAGCAGAAAAGTATAAAGGTCATGTGATGATGCTGGAGAATGTATGTTATCGGCGCGATGTGATGGCGGTGCTAAACATGGTGCGTCAGGGTATTTTTGGTGAGCTGATTCACTTACAAGGAGGCTATCAGCATGATTTGCGGGGAGTGAAATTCAACGACGGCAAAACCCCTTACGGTAAAGGTGCTGAGTTTGGCCCTGTGGATGGTTACTCAGAGTCCAGATGGAGAACAGATCATTCTGTACATCGCAATGGAGATTTGTACCCAACTCATGGCATCGGTCCTATTGCTCACTACATCAATATTAATAGAGGGAACCGTTTTATTTCGTTGAACTCTTTTGCATCTAAAGCAAGAGGCTTGCATAATTATATTGTAGAAGTAGGCGGTCCTAACCATAAAAACGCTAAGGTGCAGTTTAAACTGGGTGATGTGGTTACCACCCAGATTGCTTGTGCCAATGGCGAAACCATTCTACTACAACATGATACCAACTTACCCCGTCCTTATTCGCTGGGTTTCAGAGTGCAGGGCACCAAAGGATTATGGATGGATGTAGCAAAAAGCATTTATGTGGAAGGTAAGTCCCAATCTCATAAATGGGATGAAGCTAAAAAATGGCTGGACGAATACGACCATCCTTTATGGAAAAAATATAGCCAGGATGCTGCGGGAGCAGGACATGGAGGCATGGACTGGTTTGTTATAAATTCGTTCATTGAATCGGCCAAGCGTAAAGTGCCCACTCAAATGGATGTGTATGATGCAGCGGCTTGGAGTGCTATCACACCTTTAAGTGAAATGTCCATTGCTCTGGGTAATGAGACGGTGGAATTCCCAGACTTTACGGGCGGAGAGTGGATGTATCGCAAACCGGTATTTGCACTCAATGACGATTTCTAACAATTCATCTTTGCATATCTAGCGCTTTCTTTAGAGTAGAACTAAAGGAAGCGTTTTTGTATAAAAAAACCGTCACCTCGTGACGGTTTTTCATTTGTTCGTGTGTTTCATAGGTTAGGCAAACAATTGAGGTCGTACAGTTGCAAAAGTATAGATTTTTTTTATATAAACTAACAAATGTTAGTATATTTTTAGTTGTAAGCCGTCATATGAGAGATGTTTGCCCGGAGGGAGTATACGTGTTATTGCATCGTGGGTGCCCAACTGATGCGACATGTGGATAAAATAAGTGTCGGATACACCCAGTTCATCAGCAATTGCTATCGCTTCCTGTAGAGTAAAGTGGGATATATGTTTTTGGTGACGTAGCGCATTGATTACCAGTATCTTACTACCTTGTATTTTATCTTTGGAGGCATCGTCGATACGGTTGGCATCGGTAATATAGGTAAAATCGCCTAGTCTAAACCCTAGGACGGGCATATGCAGATGCCACACAGGAATAGGAATAATGTGCAGATCGCCAATAGTAAAACTTTCGTTTTCCTGAATAGGATGCAGATTGATGGAGGGCACACCGGCATATTTTACCTCCGTAAAAGCATAATCAAATTCGGTTTTGATTCTATCTAGGCTTTGGACACTGCCATAAACATCCATCGGCTTCTGTTGAAAGAAATTGTATGCACGCACTTCATCTAATCCTGCGATATGATCTTTATGCGAGTGTGTAATCAACACGGCGTCTAGCTTCGTGACGTCGTGAGTAAGCATTTGCTGTCTGAAATCGGGACCGGTATCAATAACAATAGTAGTAGTAGGGGATTCTATTAGAATACTAGATCGTAGGCGTTTATCTCTGGGATCTGAAGAGGTACATACCTCACATTTACAACCTATCATCGGGACACCCGAACTGGTACCCGTACCCAAAAACGTGATTTGTAATTGAGGATATGACAAAACGTTAGAGTCGAAATGATAATGAACAATGAAATCAGGATAAAAATATTATTTATTACTCAATTTTTACCCGTTGAGTCCTCTTTAGGTAAAGGCCCCTTCTCATTCTCAAATATTTCGGTATAAAACTTTTTGGAGTTCTCGTCAAGCAAATTCGTGTCAATTTCCAGCTGAGGGATAATTTCCAGTAATGTATTAATACGTCCCTCAATTTGCAGAAACTTATTAATTACAATTACCTTCTTATTGTCCAATATACAATATCCGCTTTGAAAATTACCACGCTCATACCGCAGTATATAGCCGCATTGTTCAGCAATGGTCTCGAGCTTATCTAACGTGTTTTGTGTATATCTGATCATATTGTTTATTGCCCCGCAAAGATAAAGATTTAAAAACAGGCTAAGATACTATGTGAATATTGTGGGGAATGATACAAAATAGGCAGTAGCATCATACATTTGCATTTTTAATAAATTATGCCACAGGCACGCAAAATTATCAATGATCCTGTTTACGGGTTCATTACCATAAACCACCCTGTATTATTACGGGTAATTTCTCATCCGCTGTACCAGCGTTTGCGCAATATACACCAAATGGCTTTTGGTTATCTCGTTTATCCAGGAGCCGTACATAGCCGTTTGCATCATTCTTTGGGTGCTTATCATCTAATGTGCACTGCATTAAATGAGTTGAAAGGTAAGGGGGTAGAAATTACCGAAGATGAAGAGCTGGGCGCTAAACTGGCTATCTTGCTGCATGATATTGGGCATGGTCCTTTCTCGCATGCACTTGAAAATGAATTGATAATAGGAGCCCATCATGAGAAGATTTCTTTGTTGATTATGCAAAAGCTGAATATGGAGATGGATGGTGCGCTGAACACAGCTATTGAAATCTTCACTAACAGGCATCCCAAAAAATTCCTCCATCAGCTGGTTTCGGGTCAGCTAGATACCGATCGTATGGATTATCTCACCCGTGATAGTTTTTTCACCGGTGTAGCCGAAGGGGTAATAGGCTACGATCGAATTATAAAAATGCTTTGTGTGAAAGATGGTAATCTGGTAGTGGAGGAAAAAGCTATTTATTCGATCGAAAAATTTCTCTTGAGTCGCAGACTCATGTATTGGCAGGTTTATCTGCATAAAACAGTGGTAGCAGCTGAAAAAATGCTGATTATGATTATCCGCAGGGCAAAGGAACTGATAGCAAAGGGAGTACCTATCACTGCGGCAACTGCCCCTCTTAATAGATTCTTACATGCCAGAGACACTTCGGTGAATATAGAGGAATTGTTAGATGACTTTTGCAGTATGGATGACCATGATGTAATGGTAACGATAAAGAATTGGTGTAGGCATGAAGATAAAGTACTCTCTACCTTATGTACAGCCCTTATTCAGCGCAAAATCATGCACATCAAGTTACAGGCCCGGCCTTTTGATGAGCAGGTGCTGATTGATAAATGTAAAGAGCTGGCCCAAGTGATGCAAGTTAGTGAAGAGGAAGCGCGATACTTTGCATTTAGCGGTGAGGCTACCAATACATTGTATAACTTAAACGAAGAAAATATCAGTATTTTGTATAAGGATGGTACGCTGAAGGATATTTCTCAAGTAGACAATGCCATTATCGACGTAAAGGCCAGTGAACCTGTTAAAAAATATTATATCTGTTTTTTGCGCTTGTAGCTCGGGTGCCATAAGTTTTTAATATTTTTACCCGTTGGGTTTTCGATCTTAATCAATAAATTATTAATTAAATATTAAACAATGTATTTTTCTGCTTCGCAAATTGCATTAATGATTGGGGGAAAAGTGGATGGCGACCCCAATGCTACTGTGAATTCATTCGGTAAGATTGAGGAAGCTGGCGCGGGGCAGTTGAGCTTTCTGGCAAATCCGAAATACGAAGAATATTTATATATTACCAAAGCTTCTATCATTATTGTAAAGGAATCACTGGAGCTCAAACATCCAGTAGCCTCTACTTTAATCAGAGTAGGCGACCCTTATACAGCCTTCGCTACCTTATTGCAAAAATATCAGGAGTTCATGCAGCAACAGCTGAAAGGGATTCAGCAACCTTGTTATATTGCTCAGAGTGCGAAATATGGAGAAAACGTGTATATAGGCGCTTTTGCGTATTTGGGTGAAAATGTAAAAGTAGGTAACAATACCAAAATTTACCCAGGCGTCTATCTAGGTGATAATGTAACTGTTGGCGACAATTCTGTGATTTTCCCTGGGGTAAAAATTTTGCATAATTGTGTTATCGGTAATAATGTAACCATTCATGCTGGAACCATCATAGGAAGCGATGGCTTCGGATTTGCACCGCAGGCTGATGGTAGTTTTTCCAAAGTACCCCAAATTGGAAATGTAGTGATTGAGGATGATGTAGAGATAGGAGCTAACTGTACTATTGACAGGGCAACGATAGGCTCTACTATTATCCGGAAAGGAGTGAAGATGGACAATCTTATTCAGATTGCCCACAATGTAGAAATTGGTGGTAGCACAGTAGTGGCCGCTCAAGCGGGCATCAGCGGTAGTACCAAGGTAGGTAAGGGTGTGATGATTGGTGGGCAGGCTGGCATTGTAGGGCATCTACATATTGGTGACGGAGCAAAGATTAATGCACAGAGTGGTGTGAGTAAGAGTATTGAACCTGGCAAAGCAGTGACCGGTTCTCCTGCTCATGATTATGCAGCTGCTTTACGCAGTCAGGCACTAAGTCGTAATCTGCCGGATATCGAACGTCGCATTAAGCAATTAGAGCAGCTTGTGCAACAACTGGTAAAAACTACTTCATAAAACTTTTTTCATCTTTCCTGAAATGACGCTACGTATCGGAGCACAACTATGGTCTTTGCGAGAAATACTTCAGAAAGACCCTATGGGTACATTATCGTTGCTCTCCGATGTTGGGTATCGTTATGTAGAGCCTGCCGGATTTAGTGTTCAGGATAAAACAATTCAAGGATTCAGACCTGAGGACTTAAAAACGATGGTAGAAACACAGGGGATGAGTATGCCTTGTGGCCATTTTTTCTTTCTTCCGCAGGAAGTTCATATTGTGTGTGAATGCGCTGCTCAAATGGGGATGCAATATATAGTACTACCCTATTTAGAAGATGCGTATAAATTATCAAAAGATACCTATAAAAAAGCCGCTGAAATGTTAAATGAAATAGGAGCCATTGTTAACTCCTATGGTCTTCGACTGGCATATCATAATCATGCTTACGAATTTGAGATGCTAAATCAGCAACATCCCTTTGACATATTACTTGAAAATACGGATCCGAACTTTGTATTTTTTGAAATGGATATGGGATGGATGGAGTACGCCGCTCAATCTCCTTTATCTTATTTTGAGCGCTATGCCCATAGATTCCCTTTGTGGCATCTGAGAGATTTAGATGCTCAAACAAAGAATACTACCATTATCGGAAAAGGTATAGTGGATTTTAAAGGAATATTTGAAAACCAACATCAGGCCGGACTGGAGTACGCTTTTATTGAAATGGCTTCGGGAACTACTGCATTGCTGGAGAAGATGATACAAAGTATACGGAACTTACAACAGTGCTTAAGTTGAGGAATATAATTAGAGGATTATGGCGCTCACTTTTGCAGATAGGGTAATTGCATTTAATCAAAACTTAAAGTACATCGGTAAACTGCCTAAAGGTTTTCAGGTGATGAATCCCTATTTAGACAATCCTGAAACTTTGATAGTAATGCAGCAGTTTTACCATAAATATTATGGTGATCACAATAAACGAAGGTTCTTGATTGGTATTAATCCTAGTAGGCATGGGGCAGGGGTAACAGGGGTGCCTTTTACCGATACCAAACGCTTGGCCGCTGCCTGTGGTATCGAAATGAAAACGGCCCATACCCATGAAATATCATCGGTGTTTATGTACGACATGATTGAGGCCTATGGAGGGCCGAAACTTTTTTACCATGATTTTTATATTAACTCGCCATTTCCACTGGCTATTATTCGTAATGTAAAAGGCAAATGGGTGAATGCTAATTATTATGACGATCCTGAATTGTATAAGTGTGTAAAAGATTTTATGATACAATCCCTGAGGGAGCACGTGAAAATGGGTTTGTACACAGAGGAGGTATACGTGCTAGGAAAGAAAAATGCCGGATATATTGCTGCTTTAAATAAAGAGGCACAATTGTTCGGTAAGATTCAAATACTCGAACACCCCCGTTTTATTCAACAATATAAGTCGAAAGAAAAGCAGTATTATATAGAGAAGTATCTTTTAATGTTAAAGCAATAGTAGTTTGTTGATATTCTTAAGTGTAAATTTTCTTTTATTTTGAAAGTGTATCTGAAAAATTTTATTTTAAAGTTATATTGCCGAAGCTAGCGCTAATATTAACCGGCACTTTTCCTGAACCTTTTACACCCTTATAGGATTTGTCAAAGGTAGGTCCGTATCTTTTTTCTCTGGTTTGATTTACAATTTCGGTTCCGCTCAGATTTTTTAGGTCTCCATAGCTGGTGGATATCTGAAAGGTGGCATCTAATGCAGGGGCAATTTTGCATACAATGTCCGAGTAGCTGGTTTTAAGATCCAGTTTTTCAAGAGCATTGTGTAATCCTAAGTGCACCCCACTACAAAAATCGATTTTCCCACTTACTGTGCCTGTAAGCTTGTCAATATGGAGTTTAGAATAGGAAATTTTAATATCTCCACCATGAATCGCAGTAGCGTTCAAGCCTCCAAATTTTACTCTTATACTTTTGACATTAGCGATACTGCCTACCGAAAGCTCTCCGAAGGCCTGGTCGATGTCTATAACGCCCTTCCAGTCGGGAAGGAAAGTGTTTCCAAACTCATTTTTTATTTCCAATGGATTGGAAGAAGGCATATAGATAACATAATTAACTTCCATTTTGGACTGTGAGGATTTTCCTCGGGCCGTGCTTCCCGAAAACCGTGTAGTAAATGTTATAGATGTACCTGCACGACTTTCAATGTTGATATGATCCAATAATTGTTGGGCCATTCTTTCATCCTTTGCAGAAGTAATGATGGTAGCTTCTACTTTTACTTCGTTGCGGTTCCAAGAATTGACTACAACTTTCCCGAATTTGTTGGATATTTTTATCACCTGATTACTTTGCAAGGGGTAGCTCTGTGTATAGGTTTTGATCTTCTCTGTATAGTGAGCATGCGCTGTAATGGTACGGCAGCAGATTGCAATTAACAATATGCTAAAGACTTTTATAGTTTTCATTTTTCTTCTTTTGAATTTCCTTTAAAATATTCAATTGTTTGTTAAGTAGATCAGCTTGCATTTTAAGATTTGCAATCATCGCTTCTAATAGCTGCTCTCTGTTAAGACCTTCTTTAAATTGTTGCTTTAATGCTTTATATTCAGATTCGAGTGCTTCCATATCGGTTGCAAATTCTTTGGAGAGCTCTGGCTCGTTTTCTGTTAGTTTCGCCATCTGCTCCTGTTTAATTTCAATAAGGCGTGAATAATGATATAAAGCCTCCTCCTCTAGGGCATCGGAAGGTGTCTGTTTTTGGTCAGCCAGTAGGGGACTGTTGTTCGATTCTTCCGTTTCCGGAATGGGTACCATCAGCCCTTTGTTGGAGTCTGCCGAGGGCGGAGGAGTTTGTGTATGAGTGATTGTAGGGGAAATATTTTTAGAAATGGTGGTCTGATAAATGATAATGGAAACAGCTAAGAAAACTGCAACTGCTGCGGCAATGCGCATCCATTTATGAGAGTATACTTTTCCCGACTGTTTATCAGGGATGTTGAGCTCCCTTTCAATTCGGTGCCAGAGGGCATCGGATGGTGTGTACTCATCAAAAGTTTCTTTATGTTGTTGTATAAATGTTTCCAGTTTACCTTTTCTGTTCATAATTGATAAACTCCATTATTTTCTTTTTGGCTCTGTGATAAAGGGTACGCACATTATTATGCGAAAGTTTTAGCATTAGCGCGATTTCTTCTTGAGGAATGCCGTCTACCGCATATAAATTAAAGATGATGCGATGCCGGTCTGGAAGTTGCGCAATAGCTTTTTTAATCTGTTCGATATTATAATCCCACTGTTCTTCATCAAACTCATCCTCTTTCAAGGAGCTAAGATTTGTGCTGTCTATGTCTGAAAAATATACTTTTCTTTTGCGGATTAGATTAATGGATTTGTTTATAACAATTCTGCGTAGCCAAGCTTCAAAACTACTTTTGTAAGTAAAACGATCCAGATTTTTAAACGCATCTACGAAAGCTTCCTGTACCACATCTTCTGCATCGGCCAAGTTGTTTAGTATACGCATGCTGCTACTTAACATAGCCTTGCTATATTGTCGGTATACCGCGTAATAGGCAGTTCTATCTCCAGTACGACACCGTTCAACCAGCGGGTCAATTGCTATTTCTTGTACTATCTCCAAATATGTACCGTTGTTTTTATATCTAATAATAGCTAAAAACATCGAAATGTTACACTCAAAGCTTTCCTTATATTTTTCACATAAAGAGTAAAAATATTTCATCGATAAAATAGGTGTATTCAGCGAACAAGTAGTGGCATTCGGCGAATATTTTCTTCATGAGATGATTTACAGATTTTTTTTGCCCCGTTTTATTACGCCCTTGTGAATTAAAAGTTGACCCTGTAAATCAAATACTTATGAAGAAAATTGAATTTATAATTTCTTTATTTTCAATATTGATTTCAGCCTTCTGTGTGGCTCAAATTCCGTTTCCGGCAGAAACAGCCGTAGTGGTGTCAAAGGCAGGATCCAATTCCCATTATACACTTTACACTATACCGAATGCGGGTATGGAGAATGCCTTGGGGTTCACTTCATGTGCCACAGTGGATTTTTCGCCTCATGAAGTAAACGGGGTTGGTTTGAATAATGTGGACAAATTATTGTATTCTGCTGTGTACAGTGATAACGGCACACCTGAAGATCTCACCGATGACGTACACCTTTACAGAATTGGTGCCGATGGTACTTATCAGGATTTAGGCGTATTGCCCGTTACAGGTGAAGGCAAGAATGTTTCTGATAGGGGATACAAAGTAAAAGTTGAGTACGTGAACTTCTTAGCTGGAACCGTTTATAATGACAAATACATTTATTTGACTATAGCTTTAAGTCATTTGGGGAAGATGGAATCGGTGATAGCATCTAGGAAAAAGCTTTTAGACTTAGATGCTGATGATATTACGATTTATGTAGCTGAAATAGATAATATTTCTTCTTTGACCAGTACCCCCGCCGCTCCTTCTCGTTATTATAAACTGGACATTAGTAACGCGCGTGTAAAGGCAGCCGTTAATGCATTCGTGCAAAGCTTTAATGATAATTACAATAATACGCCTGGCAACTGGGGCGACAAGCTTTACAGTGCCTCGAGAACTGAATCAGGCTTTCACGATATAGATGTGCATCCTGAAACCGGATTATTGTATTCTTATATCAACTATCCACATCCGACACTCGGAGGGGAAGATATGGTAGGTTTCCCAATAGCAGCCAACCTGAACGCATCGAGGAAAGCCTATATCGCTAATCCGGTAGGCACCATAACTAATGAAGTACCCTCTTCACCACTGGTTGGTTTGGCTTTTAATATTGCCGGGAATCATCTGTATGCATTGTTTGCTTCGGGGGAGTATGGCGAAATAGATCTGACAACAGGCGGTGTAAATATTCTGGATGTAAGTAATATTCATAATGATGGAATGGGGTTGATGAATATGAGGTCCGGAGCACAATATACGCTGCTAGGCGACATGGCTCGTCCTTTTGGAGATATTGTTAATCCGGTTCAGTTTGGCACTATTCAAGCTCTTTTGGCCAAAGAAGGGTTGATTGTAAATTGGCAAACATTATCAGAGGTAAATAATCATCACTTCGATATAGAAGTATCTGTTGATGGTAAACACTTTACCAAAGTAGCAACAGTACTGAGTAAAGCTCAACTGGTAAGCAACACACCGCTGGATTACACACACACTATTGATCGCAGTGCATTACCGCTAGGTGTATTGTCAGTGTCTGTGTTAGGATTGATGAGCCTGGCTGGTTTAGGAAGAAGAGTGTCGAAATGGGGCGTAGCAATGATGATTGCATTAACCGGTATGGGGCTGTATGCATGTAGCAAATCAGATGTTGTTAATACCGGAACAGATAAAACGATTTATGTGCGTATTGCACAGGTAGATATTGACGGAACAACTACCTATTCAAAAGTTATTAAGGCCGTTAAATCTTAAAACACCGTGAAATTCTCAAAGAAGGATGTTCTGCGTATTCGGAACATCCTTCTTTGTTTTTAATTGGGGCTGATAGAAAAATAAATGTAAGAAACAAAAAGATATAAAAGGATGTTATAAATAATACCAAGGGTTTCTTTTGTAAGAATAGATGTACTTTTTGATGTTTTTTAGAAAAGCGAGAATCATGTAAACAACAATGGGCGATCCCATGGTAAGCATGGAGGTGTAAATAAAGTACTGTCGAATACGGCAGGGAGAAATGTTTAACCTTTCACCAATAGATGCACATACACCGAAAGCGCTCCATTCAACAAAACTTTTCAGGCGGTTCATAACTAATTGATTTTAGGTTAACACACCCAAATTTATTAAAACATCTTGTAAAATGCATATCGGATAACCTCTTTACGCCTATTTTTTGTAATTTTGTAACCTTTCTTAAGGGCCTATTATTCAGATAAAAACAACTTCAAATGGCATTTGATATCGATCTAATTAAAAAAACGTACGCAGAATTTGAACAAAAAGTAAATGCTGCACGCCAACTACTTGGCCGTCCTCTGACTTACGCTGAAAAAGTATTATATGCTCACCTTACTACCCCTGCTACACGTCCGTTTGAACGCGGCGTAGATTATGTGGATTTTGCTCCTGACCGTGTAGCGATGCAAGACGCCACTGCCCAAATGGCTTTGTTGCAGTTTATGCAGGCGGGGCGTGATAAAGTGGCTGTGCCTTCTACGGTTCACTGTGATCACCTTATTATGGCACAGACCGGAGCCGAAGAGGACCTGAAAAGAGCTAATGCAGAGAGTAAAGAAGTATATGATTTTCTTGCTTCCGTATCCAATAAATACGGCATCGGTTTCTGGAAACCGGGAGCCGGTATTATTCACCAGGTAGTACTCGAAAACTATGCATTTCCCGGCGGTATGATGATCGGTACCGATAGCCATACCGTAAATGCTGGTGGTTTGGGGATGATTGCAATTGGTGTGGGTGGTGCTGATGCCTGTGATGTAATGGCAGGTCTCCCCTGGGAATTGAAAATGCCTAAATTGATTGGTGTAAAACTGACCGGTAAACTGAACGGTTGGGCTGCACCCAAAGATATCATTCTCAAAGTGGCAGGTATTCTTACCGTAAAAGGTGGTACAGGCTGTATTATTGAATACTTTGGAGAAGGAGCTCAATCATTGAGCTGTACCGGTAAAGGTACCATCTGTAACATGGGGGCCGAAGTAGGAGCTACTACTTCTACTTTTGCTTATGATGAAAGCATGAGCCGCTACTTGAGAGCTACTAACCGTGCCGATGTAGCAGATCTGGCCGATGCACTGGCTGAGCATCTTACAGCGGATCCCGAAGTTTATGCAAATCCTGAAAAATACTTTGATCAATTAATAGAAATTAATCTGGATGAACTAGAGCCGCACTTGAATGGTCCGTTCACTCCTGATTTGGCTACTCCAATTTCCAAAATGAAAGAAGCGGCTGCTGCCAACGGCTGGCCCACTAAAGTAGAAGTAGGCTTGATTGGTAGCTGTACCAACTCTTCTTACGAAGACATTAGCCGTGCGGTATCGCTGGCTAAGCAGGTAAGCGAAAAAAATCTGAAAACTAAAGCCGAGTTCACCATTACCCCGGGTTCTGAACAAGTGCGCTATACCATAGAACGCGACGGGTTCTTGGAAACCTTTGATAAAATCGGTGCTACTGTATTTGCCAACGCTTGTGGACCTTGTATCGGTATGTGGAACAGGGTAGGAGCTGAGAAAAAAGAAAAAAATACCATCGTTCACTCTTTCAATAGAAACTTTGCTAAACGTGCCGATGGTAATCCCAATACTTACGCCTTTGTAGCTTCTCCTGAAATTGTAACGGCACTGGCTATTGCCGGAGATCTAACCTTTAACCCGATGACGGATACGCTGGTGAATGAAGATGGAGTGGAAGTAAAATTGGATCCTCCTACAGGAGATGAGCTGCCTGTTAAAGGTTTTGCAGTGGATGATCCGGGTTATCAAGCCCCAGCTGCAGATGGAAGTAGTGTTCAAGTGATAGTAGATCCTAACAGCCAGCGTTTGCAATTGTTGGAGCCATTCCCCGCATGGGAAGGTACCGACCTGAAAGGGCTGAAACTACTGATTAAAGTAAAAGGTAAATGTACTACCGACCATATCTCTATGGCAGGTCCCTGGCTGAAATACAGAGGTCACTTGGATAATATTTCCAATAACTTACTGATTGGTGCGGTAAACTATTTCAACGATAAAACTGATAACGTTAAAAATCAGCTGACCGGCGAATACGGCCCGGTTCCTGCTACACAGCGTGCATATAAAGCCGCAGGTATCGGAAGTATTGTGGTGGGAGATGAGAACTATGGTGAAGGTAGTAGCCGTGAGCATGCCGCAATGGAGCCCAGACACCTAGGTGTACGTGCTGTGTTGGTAAAGTCATTCGCACGTATTCACGAAACAAACCTCAAAAAACAAGGTATGCTGGCGCTGACTTTTGCTAATAAAGATGATTACGAAAAAATTCAGGAAGACGATACTATCGATATTATCGGCCTGACTGAGTTTGCTCCAGGCAAACCACTTACCTTGGTGTTACATCACGCTGATGGTACTTCAGAGGAAATTCTGGCCAACCATAGCTACAATGCTCAACAAATCGAATGGTTCAAAGCTGGTGGGGCATTGAATATTATCAGAAAACAATTTGCAGGTAATAACTAACCAGGCCTGACATACTAAATAAAATAGGGGTGTTTAGCATTATCTAAGCATCCCTATTTTTTATTTGCTGTGACAGGTTATTGTAATAAAAATTGCTTTTCCATAAAATGTCAAGTAAAGAATGGGGGGAGGAGGCGTAAAAACCGATAAAGTACCTGAGTAAAGATCGATTTCAATAAGTGAGTGTATAAAAAAAGGATTTTCATTCAACAATGAAAATCCTTTAATTTTTGTAGCGGGGATGGGAGTTGAACCCATGACCTCAGGGTTATGAATCCTGCGCTCTAACCACCTGAGCTACCCCGCCGACGGGCCGCAAAAATAGAGATATTTAATTGAAAAAAGAAATCATTTTTTAAGTTTATGAAGCCTTTTCTAGAATATCTTCCATATAAATAGCACTATGGCTTTCATGGAAAATGCATACTCCATCTTTAATCAATAAAACCTGTGGCGATTCGTGCGTTACCTGATAGCGCTCTGCTATTTGATTGGAGATATGCCGATACGCTATGAGGTCTAAATAATAAAAATCCACAGTGTCCGGTGTCTCGTTTTTAAACAACCTGTTTTTTACCACTGTGCTGATAGAACAACGCGTACTGTGTTTAAAAATCAGCTGAGGTTTTTCAAACGATTTTTGATGAATAGTATTTAGCATTTCCTCACTCTCTAAGTTAGTCCAGCCCATAAAAAATAATGTTTTTATAATCGTTTAATGATTTCTTCTCCTATAGCATCGGTACCCAGAATTTTTTCTTTAGGAGTAGATGCATCGGCAATATCGGCAGTTCTGAAACCGGCTTTCAGTACAGCATCTACGGCGTTAATAATAGCATTGCTTTCTTCTTTCAATCCAAAAGAAATATCTAGCAGTAATGCAGCAGAAAGTACGGAAGCCATCGGATTGGCAATACCTTTACCGGTAATATCGTGAGCTGACCCGTGAATGGGCTCGTATACGCCAGTGCCGTCGCCAATAGAGGCGGATGCTAGCATGCCCATAGAGCCTGCAATCTGAGAAGCTTCGTCAGTCAGGATATCTCCAAACAGATTGGCAGTTAACACTACGTCAAAGCGCTTAGGATCCTTAATCAGCAACATAGCGGTAGCGTCTACAAACTGATATTCTACTTCTACATCTGGATAATCCTTAGCTACCTGCTGTACTACTTCTCTCCAAAGACGGCTTGTTTCCAGTACATTGGCTTTATCTACAGAGCATAGTTTTTTTCTGCGTGTGCGTGCTGCTTCAAATGCTTTGCGGGCGATGCGCTCTACCTCAAACTTACTGTAAGTAGCTATATCGTAAGCGCTGTCTCCATTATCTTTTCTACCTTTTTCCCCGAAATAAATATCCCCGGTTAGTTCGCGGAAGAATAAAATGTCGGCACCTTTCAGAATTTCAGGTTTAATGCTGGAAGCACCCAATAATTCGTCGAACAATTTAATGGGGCGTAGATTGGCGTATAGGCCTAGTTCCTTGCGCATTTTCAGCAAACCTTGTTCTGGTCGTACTTTGGCCGAAGGATCGTTGTCGTATTTAGGATGTCCTACAGCTCCAAACAGTACGGCATCACTATTTTTCATTTTTTGCAGGCTTTCGTCTGGTAAGGCCTCCCCAGTAGCTTCAATAGCTACATGTCCTATTAATGCCTCATCATATACAAACTCATGACCGAATTTTTCGGCGATTTTATCCAGCACTTTCTTACCAACCGCTGTTACTTCTTGCCCGATGCCATCACCGGGAACTATAAGAATGTTTTTTTTCATTTCAGGTATTTTATTGAGTGTTATACTATTTTCTTTAATGCTATGGATATCATATAACCGGTAAGCAGGCTTGCTGTAATCATCGATCCGCCATGTATTAATATATCTACTACATTATCATAGTTGAGTTTATTATTGACTGCTGCCCACTGATATGCCTGATTTAGTACAATATCGCAAAATAAAAATAATAGTAATAGAACCAGCGCTTTTAAGCAATGGTTTTTGAATACGATATCACCGCGTTTATAGGCTTCATGGCAAGGAACAAAGACGATAAAACTCAAAAATACTGCCGCAAAAGCTTTCATTAGTGTGAGTCCCTGTTGCCCACTCGTCATGCCAAAAACATTGTAAAAAAAATGACCGAGATAATGATGTATATGAAATATATCTTCCAGTAGCAAGAATGCAGGTATCAGTAACCATGTGAGGTATTTTTTCTCCTTTCTACTCCAGGACAGGGTTAGTATAGCTGCAACGGTGATCAACTGTTTACAATACTGAAAGTATCCACCATAGCTATATTCTTTAGTGATATCATAAGGAGTGTTTTCTGAATGTGTTTCGTGAGGATGACGCACATTCAGCACTATCAGTACTATATCTATACTGAGTAATAAAAGAATCGAAATAAGATATGTGCGGTTCCTTAGTATGTCCAATCCAGAAAATATTTTATCCTCACTAATATTGCTGAAACCTTTGCTTTGGAAGCGGAGTGCCTTCTGTCTTAAATAAGATTAAGCATTTTTTGTGTGGCTTTGATAGCTGCTACGGTTTGGTCACTATCCAGTCCTGTAGTAGTAAATTCTCTTCCGTTAAGCTCCCAGGTAATATGGGTTTCGCAAAGCGCATCGGTTTTACCTCCCGGTGGGATGCGTACTACATAATCACGCAATTTCGCAAGAGGTAATTTCTTTTTATTGTAGATTTTCTTCAGCGCATTCATGAAAGCATCGTACTGACCATCTCCTGAAGCATGCTCTTCTACCACCTCGTCTTCAAATTTTAAGCGCACGGTAGTGGAGGGACGCATATTTTTTGAATGTGTAAGTACATAATCTTCCACCACCACTTTTTCTGCAAAGGAATGGCTGTCTAGTACATCCGATATGATAAAAGGTAAATCGTCTTGTGTAACGGTTTCTTTCTTATCGCCTAATTCAATTATGCGCTGTGTAACGGTTTTTAGGTCTTCTTCTGAAAGCTGAATGCCCAGTTGTGCCAAGTTATTTTCGATATTGGCCTTTCCGGAAGTCTTGCCTAGCGCATATTTACGTTTACGACCAAATCGCTCCGGCATCAAATCGTTGTGGTAAAGATTTTTCTTTTTATCACCATCGGCATGGATGCCGGCTGTTTGTGTAAATACGTTTTCTCCCACAATAGGCTTGTTCGCCGAAATTCTGAAGCCGGAAAAGGCTTCTACCAGCTTGCTTACTTTGTATAGTGCTTTTTCGTTCACTGAGGTTTTTACATCCTTCTGAAAATCGTTCAATACCGCTACGGTACTTTCCAAAGGTGTGTTGCCGGCACGTTCACCCATACCGTTAATGGTAAGATGCAAGCCACGCACCCCTGCTTTCACGGCTTCGAGTGCATTGGCTACACTAAGGTCGTAATCGTTATGGCCGTGAAAATCGAAATGGATATGAGGATAGCGATTTACGATTTCAGACAGATATGCGTAAGCCTCGGATGGGATTAATATACCCAATGTATCGGGGAGCAGTACTCTCTTTACAGGCTGAGTAGACAGGAAGTCGATAAAGCGGTACACGTAATCTCTCGAATGGCGCATACCGTTACTCCAGTCTTCCAGATACACATTGCACTGAATACCCTTTTTAGTGGCCAATTTAAGAACGGAAGCAATTTCGCTGAAATGCTGCTCGGGCGTTTTTTTCAGCTGATGGGTGAGGTGATTCAAAGAACCTTTGGTGAGCAAGTTCATTACTTTAGCCCCCGCTTTCTGCATCCATTTGATGGAGACGTCTCCGTCTACAAATGTTAATACCTCAACTCTGTCGATAAATCCATTATCGGCAGCCCAGTCTGTAATTTTTTTTACAGCTTTGAATTCGCCTTCCGAAACTCGGGCCGATGCAATTTCAATGCGGTCTACTTTTACTTCGGTTAGTAATAGCTGAGCAATTGTTAGTTTCTCCTGTGCAGAGAAAGACACTCCGCTGGTTTGTTCCCCATCGCGGAGTGTGGTATCCATGATTTCGATATGTCGTACGCCACTTTTATTTCCTTCCTGCACTGTAGATGTATTTACACTATTGGTATGTTGTGAGGTCATTTTTGGTTTAAACGGATTTTAGAATAATGTGGCCGTGTAATCCATTTGTCTTAGTACATGCTTTTCTCGGCAAAAGCCATGATTTCGCTCTTCATGGATTGCAAATAATCGATGTCGTCAAAGCCGTTCATCAGATTATGCTTCTTGTATCCGTTTATATCAAAGGATTCGCTTTCACCGGTAGAAAGTATAGTTACTTTCTGGTTAGGCAGGTCCACCTCGAATGTAGCTTTAGGATCGGCTTCAATGGCTTTGAAGATTTTATCCAGAAATGCTTCGCTTACAGTTACGGGTAGTATGCCGATGTTTAAAGCATTGCCTTTGAAGATATCTGCGAAGAAGCTTGAAATCACACATCTGAAGCCATAGTCATAAATCGCCCACGCAGCGTGCTCCCGGCTACTACCGCTACCAAAGTTTTTACCAGCTACGAGTATTTTACCTGAATAGATAGGATTGTTTAGTACGAAATCTTTTTTAGGCGTATTGTCGCTGTTAAAACGCCAATCGCGAAAAAGATTATCACCAAAACCCTTGCGCTCTGTAGCTTTTAAAAAACGTGCTGGAATAATCTGATCGGTATCCACATTTTCAATTGGCAGCGGAACTGCAGTGGAGGTTAATACTGTGAATTTATCGTATGCCATTGTTTAATTGCTGATTTGAATTGGGTTTAATAATCCATTCCTGACAATATCACTATTCAGGAAATGTGTTCTCATCGAAGCTGCATTAAGCACTTACCGCGGCTTCTTCCTGCAGAAGCTCTCTTGGATCGGTAACCACACCGGTTACGGCTGCGGCTGCCGCTACATAAGGGCTAGCCAGTAAGGTGCGGGCTCCCGGTCCCTGACGACCCTCGAAGTTACGGTTGCTGGTACTTACGGCATATTTACCTGCCGGAATTTTATCATCGTTCATAGCCAGGCAAGCGGAGCATCCCGGTTGTCTTAATTCAAATCCAGCTTCGGTAAGTATATCTAAAATTCCTTCTTCTTTGATTTGTTGCGCTACTAGATGTGAGCCCGGTACGAGCCATGCAGTTACATGGTCGGCTTTCTTTCTGCCTTTTACTATAGAAGCAAAAGCGCGGAAGTCTTCAATACGGCCGTTGGTGCAGCTTCCTAGGAATACGTAGTCGATTTTTTTACCCAGTAAAGGTTCGCCTTCTTTAAAGTCCATGTAGTCCAAAGCCTTTTTGAAGGTGATAGCACCGTCTTTTACTTCAGAGGCTTTGGGGATCGTTCTGGTGATGCCAGTTCCCAAGCCGGGATTGGTTCCGTAAGTAATTTGAGGCTCAATATCGGCAGCATCAAATATCAGCTCTTTATCAAATACAGCACCCTCATCTGTTTTCAATGTTTTCCAATACGCTACAGCTTTATCCCAATCTTCTCCTTTAGGGGCTTTATCTCTTCCTTTGATGTAGTTGAAAGTAGTTTCATCGGGAGCAATCATACCACCGCGGGCACCCATTTCAATAGACATGTTGCACACGGTCATACGGCCTTCCATGCTCATGTTTTCAAATACCTCACCGGCATACTCCACAAAATAACCGGTAGCACCGCTGGCAGTGATTTGTGAAATCATGTACAGTGCCACATCTTTAGGTAATACGCCTTTAGCCAGCTTACCGTTGATGGTGATACGCATTTTTTTAGGCTTCGGCTGCATGATACATTGAGAGGAAAGTACCATTTCTACTTCTGAGGTACCGATACCAAATGCGATACAACCAAATGCTCCGTGAGTAGAAGTATGAGAGTCTCCACACACAATGGTCATTCCTGGTTGGGTAATACCGTTTTCCGGACCTACCACGTGTACAATACCGTTTTTAGGACTTCCCAGTGCCCAAATAGAAATGCCGTATTTAGCTGCATTTCTTGAAAGGGCTTCCAGCTGTTTGGCCGATAGTGGATCCTTTACAGGCAAGTGCTGGTTGATGGTAGGCGTATTGTGGTCGGCAGTAGCAAAAGTACGCTCTGGATATAGCACGCCAATACCTCTGTTTTCCAGGCCTAAAAAGGCTACCGGGCTGGTTACTTCGTGAATAAAATGACGATCGATGAACAACACATCGGGTCCATCCTCAATTTTTCTTACCACATGGGCGTCCCAAACTTTATCAAACAAAGTGGTTGGAGTTGTACTCATTTTTCTTGATCAATTTATAGTGATAATATTCGATGCAATCGAAGTTTTCGAAAGGATGTAAAGGTAACAATTATTTGAGGTAAAATGGTGGCTCACAAGCCCTTTTTGCCCCGACGTGGCATGAGGATTGCACTATTGGAAACTGTAAAAAATTGCATTAAAAAATGCCCATCCTTATGGTATTATGTGTCTGAAGGGGTACAGAGAGATGTGTTTTAATATATTGATAGTCAAATGTTTACTTTCGTTTCATTTCTATCTGTTCTCTTTCTGAAAATTGTATTTTTGAGATTTATAAAATGCAATATCTGTTTTGGATACTGTAATTAGGGATGCAATTTATTCGGGCGTGAAATCCTTACGCATTATATAGTCGTTCATCCAAAAGTCGTTGCCAATGGGTATGTCGTCTTCCTTAATGATGCTGTATCCGCAGGCTTCGTAAAAGTAACGTGCTATATTGTATCGGTTCACGTTAAGGGTCATATACCGGGCGCCGTTTTGGGAAGCCACGTGCTCTACATGTTGAATCAGTTTTTTGCCAATGCCCTGCCCCTGATACCGCTGGTGAAGGTAAATTTTGTGTAAATGCCAATGCGCGGCATCTTTTCGTTCCACACACGCATAACCGGCATCTATTGAGCCGATACGCATAATAAAGAAATGGTAGCCCTCTTTATGGTATTCGGTGTGTAATGCCTTTAGGCTATAAAACAACTCTAGCATATACCGTATTTGTTCCTGCGACAGAATAGGCGAGTAGGTCTCGGGCCAGATATCGTATGCTAATTGTTGTATGACTTTAAGGTCTGCTTCGGATGCTTCTCTTATCTGAATATTCATTAACACTAAGTTGAAAAATTATGTGCAAAAAAAATGCACCAATGAAAAATTGATGCATTTTTTTGGATTGTAGAAAAAGTATTAAGCTAATTTCTTTTTCAGGTTTTGATCAAGTTCTTCCAGGAACTCTTCGGTGTACAGATAATGGGTGCCATGCTCTACTTTATTGCCATGGATACATACGGCCAGGTCTTTGGTCATTTTACCGGATTCTACGGTTTCGATACATACCTGTTCCAATGCATTAGCAAAGTCGATAAGTTGCTGGTTACCGTCCAGTTTTCCGCGGAAGGCTAAACCACGAGTCCATGCAAAAATACTTGCGATAGGGTTGGTGCTGGTAGGGTTGCCTTTCTGATGCTCGCGGTAGTGACGAGTAACGGTACCATGTGCAGCTTCGGCCTCCATAGTTTTTCCGTCGGGAGTAATCAGTACAGAGGTCATCAACCCCAGCGAACCGAATCCCTGAGCAATGGTATCGCTTTGTACGTCGCCATCGTAGTTTTTACAAGCCCAAACAAAATTGCCGTTCCATTTCAGTGCACTTGCAACCATGTCGTCGATAAGGCGGTGTTCGTAAGTGATACCTGCTTCATCGAACTGGGCTTTAAATTCATTTTGGTAAACTTCTTCGAAAATGTCTTTAAAGCGACCATCGTATTTTTTAAGGATGGTGTTTTTGGTAGAAAGGTATAAAGGCCATTTTTTGTTTAAGGCCATGTTGAAACAGCTACGTGCAAATCCTCTGATGCTCTCATCGGTATTATACATGGTCAATGCTACACCATCGCCTTTGAAGTTGTATACTTCGAAGGTTTGAGGTTCGCCACCATCTTCGGGAGTGAAGGTCATTGTCAGCTTACCTTTTCCTTTGATTACGGTATCGGTAGCACGGTATTGATCTCCGAATGCGTGACGACCAATGATGATAGGAGCGGTCCAGTTAGGCACTAGGCGCGGAATGTTTTTAATTACAATCGGCTCACGGAATACGGTACCATCCAATATATTTCTGATAGTGCCGTTCGGGCTTTTCCACATTTGTTTCAGATTGAATTCCTTTACACGGGCCTCGTCTGGAGTAATTGTTGCGCATTTGATACCTACACCATACTCTTTGATAGCATTGGCTGCATCAATAGTAACCTGGTCATTGGTAGCATCGCGATTTTCTATACCTAAATCAAAGTATTTGATGTCTACATCCACATAGGGCAATATCAACTTATCTTTAATAAATTTCCAGATAATGCGGGTCATTTCATCGCCGTCCAGTTCTACAACCGGGTTAGCTACTTTAATTTTTTCAGCCATACGTATATTATTTTATTTAATTTGTGTAATGTGGCAAACTTACAGATAAAACATCAATACGACAATAACTTATTGCTTCCTGTTGGCGGTAGGCCTTGACGGGGTATATAATTTTGTTTAAAAATGCGATGTAACAATAGTATAATATGTACTACCTTTGCATTGTATGACTGTAAACGAAAAAACCGCCGCGGAATTTATCCGATTCCTGAAACAATTCGTGCCCCTTACAGACACCGAAGTCAGAAAACAATTACTTCCGATCATCACCCTTAGAGAATTCAATAAAAAAGAAATTATTACAAGAGCAGGAGAGGTAGAGGATTACATTAATTTTATCAATAAGGGGCTTCTTAGAAAGTATTTTAAGAGCGATGAAGAGGAGCATATTGTACAGATATCTAGAGAAGGGCATCTGATATCCAGCCAAGAATCATTCTATACCCGTACACCTTCGGAATATTATGTGGAGTCCATCGAGCCCAGCGTATTGTTGTCCATATCTTATGACGACATGGAAAATATGTTTCAGCAGAGTCATAATCTGGAACGACTGGGTCGTCTGGTAACCGTACACACCATGGTACTGAAAGATAAATGGCAGACAAGCCTTATTATGCAGTCACCTAGGGAGCGTTTTCTCAACTTTGTAGAGAATCATCCCGAAATCATACAACGGGTACCCCAGAAATATCTAGCTTCTTATCTAAATATTAAACCCGAAACGTTTAGTCGCTTCAAGCATCTTATTAAAAATAGGAGATCTACATCCGTTACGCCTATTGTATAATTCATTATCCCTGTACTACAAGTACCGGAATATTTACAAGGTGTCGGAGGTTGTTAATGGTTTCGCCATAAATGAAATCTTTGATCCCTTTATGGCCATGCGCTCCTATAACCAATAAGTCGCAGCCTGAGCTTTGAACAATATTGGCAATACTCTGTGCAGTTTTACCAAAGCCCAGTCTTGCCTCGGCTTTATATCCGGCAGCGGTAAGTTGTTGTACGTATTGGTTTAAATATTTACTGTCGGTAAGTGTTTCGTTATCGACACTCTCTGTATAGTTGGCAGTTCCGGCTACACTTTCGGTAATGTGAATGAGTAGATAGGTGCAGTCGGGACTACCTTGTGCTAAAGCGTGATTGATGACCTTCTCATCCTGATCGCCAAAGTCCAGCGTAATGGCAATTTTACGATATCGACTTATAGGAGCAATCTGCAAGGTTTGGGGTTCGTCGTGTATGGTGATATTTTTGGGTGGGGTTGTCTTTTTAAAAGGCAAGACGATGGTGTAATACAATAGTACTATAATCAATAGTAATCCAATTACGATGAGGATTTTCCAGAATATATTTCCTGGAGATTGGAAGTAACCGGAGATTTCTTCTGCTACCATCCATGCATTCAGATATACCAATACCACGGTAATCAACCAAGAGGCAACTTTTAACCACGGTTTGATAGCAAACTGCCCCATTGTTTTTTTATCGCTCACAAAATGAATGAGCGGAATGATGGCAAAGCCCAATTGCATACTCAATACTACCTGGCTAAATATTAATAGGCGGTCTACATCTTCTTCGCCGTTGATAAGGATTACCAGTGCTGCAGGTACAATAGCAATAAGTCGGGTGATTAATCTTCTTACGATAGGGTTAATACGCAGTCGTAAATACCCTTCCATAACAATTTGTCCGGCAAGCGTTCCGGTTACTGTACTGCTTTGTCCGGCTGCAATAAGCGCTACGGCAAAAAGTTTAGCAGCAATACCACTGCCCAGATGCTGTGGAAGCAGTTCATAAGCCTGCTTGATTTCTCCTACATCGGAACGTCCGGTTTTGAAAAATACCGTAGCTGCCAGTATGAGTATGGCTGCATTCACCAGGAAAGCCATGTTTAGTGCTACGGCACTATCAATAAAATTGAGTTTTAAGGCCTTTTTGATACCTGCCGCATCAGTCTTGAATTTGCGGGTTTGTACGAGCGCCGAGTGTAGATACAGGTTGTGAGGCATTACAGTAGCGCCTATAATACCAATAGCGATGTATAGAGCAGTGTCGTTCTCGATATGCGGAACAAAACCAGAAACTATTTCCCCAGCATCGGGCTTTGCCACAATGATCTGAATGAGGAACGACATGGCGATGATGAAGATAAGCCCGATGATGAAGGCTTCCAGTTTTCTAATGCCCAAACGCTGTAAGGCCATTAACAGAAAAGTATCCAAGGCAGTAATGAGTACTCCGTAAATCAGCGGCATACCTGTAAGCAGCTGTAAGCCTATTGCCATTCCTAGTATTTCGGCTAGGTCGGTAGCCGCTATGGCTATTTCGGCAAGAATGTATAGCGCAAAGTTGATGTATTTAGGATAAGTTTCTCGATTGGCCTGAGCTAGGTCGCGATTGCGTACGATGCCCAATCGTGCCGAAAGGCTTTGTAGTAATAGGGCCATAATATTGCTCATGAGTAGGACCCAGAGTAGGGAGTATCCAAACTGACTACCCCCTGCCAGATCGGTAGCCCAGTTTCCCGGATCCATATACCCTACACTTACCAGATAGGCAGGTCCAAAAAATGCTAGAATCCTCCTCCACCTTGATTTCTGTATCCGGGTAGTGTCAACAGACTGATGAACTTCGCTTAGCGATATTTCCGAATGATGCCTTTTCATCCTATTCTAAATAGCCCATTTAGCAGCTTAGTTATGTATCAATGATAATTTGTTATATGAAATCTATATTTGCCTAATAAAAAACTTAGACAAACCTAAATTATTTATTTATTTTTTCAAAATATCTTTCGGAAATCATCTCTCGTATTTGTCTCTTTAAAAAAGACGATATCAAATTATTGAACAACTATTGTTTATTTGTATATTGAATAATAATTCAATAAGTATGTTATACAGATTCTGTACTTTGGCTCTTGTGATCGTTTTATTGATGTCATGCGGAAAGAAAAAGAAAACTATGGCCGGGGAGGATGACGTAAACATACAGGAGTATATCGAATTTTTCCCCGAGGTCACCCTACCTTTCTCTTATTCCGATAGTGCGTTATATGCTCCTACACATGACAGCCTGCTCATCAGTCCTGAAATTTTCAACGAGTTTACGCCCGATTCTGTACTAGCTGAAAATTACGGTGCCGATCAACCTAAACTGTATGCTATTGGTAAATTCAAGGATAAAGATGGGTATACTTATTTGATGTCAAAGGCTGCTACCGAAAAGCTTAAGGTAATGTATATCACAGCTTATGATAATAAAAATGCATTTGTGGCGGCATTGCCGGTAATGAAAAGCAAGGCTAATAAGGAAGTTGCGGTAACTGTTACCATCAATAAGCTATTTAATATTTACAAAAAGAGTAAAAAGGTTTTGCCTAACGGTATAGAAATTACAGGTGACGATGTATATGTGCTTAGTGGTGCTGCTCGAAAGTTTATACTGGTGATGACTGATTTGCTAGGGGATGAGGCAGAGCTCATTAATCCTATCGATACCCTAGGTACCACCTTTAAATATGCAGGGGATTATGGCGTAGGTGCTAGGAATATTATTTCGGTAAGGGATGATATCCGCCCCGGCCGCGTGCAGTTGTTTATTCACTTGGAAGAGAAAAATTCTGATTGTAAAGGAGAGCTAATGGGAGAAGGAATTATTACTTCGGATAACACGGTTGAATACCGACAGGCGGGCGATCCCTGCGTACTGGAGCTGAAATTTCAGAAAAACAGTGTTACACTAAATGAAGTAAGGGGATGTGGGTCGCGTATGGGGGCGCTGGACTGTACCTTCAATGGTACTTATCCTAAAAAGAAAAAGGAGCAACAGCCATCGGATAAATCCGCCAAGAAAACTTCGTGAATTTTTAATCAGTTGGATGTAAGGCATTTTGCTCAGAAATCCTCCGTGTACTTAGCTTGAGTTCAAGAACATTGTTATTTTTGTTTCATGGCAGTTAATGAGCAGGTATACAAGGAGCTGATTCAGGAGTTAAGCACAAAACAGGTAGTTCTGGTGGCGGTATCTAAAACCAAGCCCGTGTCGGATATTCAGAAATTGTATGATTTGGGACATAGGGATTTTGGTGAAAATTACGTGCAGGAGCTGTTGTCTAAACAGCCTCAGTTGCCCACTGATATTCGTTGGCATTTCATAGGTCATTTGCAAAGTAATAAGGTGAAATATATAGCGCCGTTTGTACATCTGATACACGGTGTGGATAGTCTAAATCTATTGAAGGAAATCAATAAACAAGCAGCAAAACATAATCGCATTATCAATTGTCTTCTACAGGTGCACATTGCACAGGAAGAAACTAAGTTTGGTTTAGATTCAGATGAACTGGAGGCTATTTTGAATAATGTGGGAGATTTTCAGAATATCTGCATCAAAGGGCTAATGGGCATGGCCAGCTTTACAGAGGACGTCAATAAAGTGCGTAACGAATTTGCTGTATTGAAACGCCTGTTTGATTTGCATACACAACAGCAAGCTCCCAATATTCAGTTTTCAATTTTATCAATGGGTATGAGTGGCGATTATAAAATCGCAGTAGAGGAGGGAAGCACTATGGTTCGGATTGGTAGTTTATTGTTTGGTGCGCGGCAGTATAATTCATAATACAGCTGTGTTGGTATCATAGTAGATAGATAGTAAAAATCAAAGGGCATAAAGCCCTTTGAGAAATCATTTATATTATGACCAAGCTCCCCAGTTGATATTTACTTCAATATCCGGGTGAATACTTTTTGCTACAGGACAGGTGATGCCCGTGTTTTTTAAAATGGTGATGGTTTTAGGTTCCAATGCGCCAAGATTATCCGGAATATGAAATTTGAGATCAATGCCATTTACTCTGCGTGGATCGGCAGCCATTTTTTTCAGCACTTCTACTTTTATTCCGTTTAAATCAAAATTCATGCTGCGTGCTTTGATACCCATTACCGTAACCATGCAGGCTGCTAGGCTAGTAGCCAGTAAATCGGTAGGAGAGAATCGTTCGCCTTTTCCGTTATTATCGGTAGGGGCATCGGTTTCAAATGTCGAGTTACTTTTCAAGTGGGTGCAGGTAGTGCGTAAATCACCGTTATAAACTACTTCTGAAGTCATAATAAGCTTTTTTGTAAAGATAGGATACTGTGAGACCAAAATGAAGAAGTGTATGGGACAAAATAAAGCTTATTAAACACCGGAATAGCGTAGGGGAAGGAGTTTTTAAAAACGATTTTTTGTAGATGTGTAGCTTTTCTATAATTAGAATCCTGAGTCAACTGATAGTGTCATATCTATTTTTGAGACGGAGCTACCCGCGCACTAAACGGGTTATCTACGATGTATAGCCAACTTCCATCGCTTTGCTTTCGTACTATTTCGGTGCTAACACTGCTTATGGTGATGGGTTCTCCTTGTTCATTCTTAGTTTTAATTTCCCATTCGGCATTAAGCAATGCAATATCGTTATGTATAATGCACGATTTATTTATGGAGGTCATTACACCTCCTATTTTGACTAGGTTTTGATGTTCCTGTGTGTAAGCATCCACACCTTGGATCACAGACCCATTAGGACGAACAACAACAGCATCCTTTTCGAAAAGTAGATTAATATTGCTTACATCTCCAGAGTTATATGCTTTCACAAATATTTCATTCATTAAATGTGGTTCTCTGGGAGCTTGAATTGAGGAAGAGTGTGTTTCCCTGGGTTCCATCTTAATAATATTTTAAATTGTTGTCTTGATTGAGAACGCTCTCTTCATCTTTCAATAAAGAGATCAATAATTAAGCTTATAACAATGATAGGGCACTATGGGTTTAAAATTAGGGGCTTTGAGTACACTTCTTAAAGCAAAGTACAGTATTTATCCCAGAAGCATGAATCAGGGTTAAGAGGTGTTGTATACTTTGTGTTCATTCTATAACAAACTGCAGAAAGACGTAGAGGTTTGATGTTCTAAATTGATGGAGTTTAAAAAAAGCCTTAAAACTCTTAGGGATTCATTATTTTTAGGGTAGTATGAAACTATCCGAAATCTTAGTACAATTTTCTTCGGCTCTCCTGCTTTTATTTTCCGTAACAACCCTAAATGCCCAGCAGGCTTTTCATCCACCAGTAAAAATAGGTGTGTTGCCTAAAGGAAAATATAATGCCATTACGGATGTGAAAGGAGTTAAAGTAGGGCACACCACATTGATAAAAGGTGATGACATTAGAACAGGTGTTACGACGATCATTCCGCACGAAGGCAATTTGTTTCAGGAGAAAGTGCCGGCGGCCATTTATGTAGGGAATGGTTTTGGGAAGCTTGCAGGCATTACACAGGTGAAGGAACTCGGTAATCTGGAAAGCCCTATCATTCTTACCAATACATTAAGTGTAGCTACCGCCATAAATGCGGGCATTACATATACCTTAGCTCAACCGGGAAATGAGCAGGTACGTAGTGTAAATGTAGTGGTGGGTGAGACGAATGACGGTTATCTGAATGATATACGTGGCAGACATGTAACGGAGCAGGATGTATTAAGTGCCATTCAAAATGCTAAGTCGAGATATGTAGAGCAGGGTAACGTAGGCGCCGGAACGGGAACGGTGTGTTTTGGATTTAAAGGCGGAATTGGTACGGCATCGCGTGTGCTGCCGGTTGCTTCAGGAGGGTATACGGTGGGAGTACTGGTGCAAACCAACTTTGGTGGTGTACTGGAAATTGCCGGAGTGCCTGTGGGAAAAGAACTGGGCAAATATTTTTTAAGTGATCAATTGAATCAGCAGGCTGATGGGAGCTGTATGATTGTTATAGCAACAGATGCACCGCTGGATGCCCGTAATTTAGAACGTATGGCCAAGAGAGCTTTTATGGGGTTGGTAAAAACCGGAGGTATTGCCAGTAATGGTAGTGGCGATTATGTGATTGCCTTTTCGGCCAATAAGTCGGTACGCATGCCTCATAAGAAAGAGCAAGAACTCTATCAAACAGCTACGGTTCATAACGACGATATGTCTGCTTTGTTTTTGGCGGCAATTGAGGCAACTGAAGAAGCTATTATTAATTCTTTATTTACCGCTAGCTCCATGACGGGGCGTGATGGGAATAAGGTATCTTCGCTTCCTAAAAATGAGGTGATCTCTATTTTAAAAAAATATAACAGGTATCAACCATGAAATGGGTTTTTGTAAACAATCAGTTTGTTGAAAAAGAAAAAGCTTTCATCCTTACCAATGATTTAGCAATACAAAGAGGGTATGCAGCATTTGATTATTTGAGAACAAGAGATCATAAACCTTTGTTCCTGGATGATTACCTGACACGCTTCTTTAATTCCGCAAGGGAAATGTTCATTAATATCCCGTTATCTAAAGAAGCGGTAAAGGAAGTGATTTTACAACTGATAGAAAGGAATGGTATGCCTGAAAGCGGCATCCGTCTTGTAGCAACGGGTGGCTATTCTCCTGATAGTTATACTCCAGTAGCAGGAAATTTGATTATCAATCAAGAGCCTATTACCCTCATATCGGAAGATAAGTTTTTTGCGGGGGTGAAAATTATGACGCATGAATATATGCGCGATTTGCCCGGCGTGAAATCTATCAATTATCTGATGGGTATCTGGTTGCAACAACAACTTCGTGCAAAGCAGTTGGATGATGTGCTCTATTATCATAACGGCATTGTTACGGAGTTTCCCCGAGCGAATGTATTTATTGTTACCAAGGAGGGAGAGCTGGTAACGCCTGCACAAAATGTATTAGAGGGTATTACAAGAAAAAGAATTTTGGAGTTTGGCCATAAATTAGTGCCCACAGTTATGCGCGATATTCATATAGATGAATTAAGAGATGCCGCAGAAGTGTTTATGACGAGTACTACCAAACGTATTCTTCCGATTGTAGAGATTGACGGCAAGCCAGTGGGAGCTGGAAAAGTGGGTTCAGTAAGTATCTTATTAAACCAGAAATTTCTAGAGGTGGAGGAGGAATACTTACGCTCTCATTAAAACAATAAATATGGCCGCACGGGTAATTATCGTAATGGGGGTTTCCGGTTGTGGTAAAACTACATTGGGGAAAATTATTGCTGCTAATCGCCATGCCGTCTTTATCGATGGCGATGATTTACACCCGAAAGAAAATGTAGCTAAGATGCAGCAGGGTATCCCGCTCGAGGATGCAGACCGCGAAGGGTGGTTCGACCGGATTATTAAAGAGGCGAATACATTGAGTGCCGGCCATCAAGAATGTGTGATTGCTTGTTCTGCCTTAAAGAAACAATATAGAGATACATTAAGAGCCGGAATAAAACAATTGACGTTTGTGTATCTTAAGGTTACATATGAGCAAGCGTATAGGCAAATGCTTTTACGAAAGGAGCATTATATGCCCGTGGCTTTGCTGAAAAGCCAATTTGAGACATTAGAAGAACCGCTACCGGACGAGGAGAATATAGAAACTGTTATACTTACGAAAACACTGGATGAGAATGCTGCGATGGTACTTGATCGGCTTTCATCCTTATAAAAAGTAGCTTGCATGTCGCCTGTATTGATTTTGCTTAGTGGTATTGTATTGTTATTATGCCTTATCAGTATAGCCAAACTGAACGCTTTTATATCCATACTTATTGCCACTTTATTCATTGGCATTACAAATGGATTGAGCGCTGCCCAGTTGTTATCCACAATTAGCAAGGGGGCTGGAGACATGCTGGGTTCAGTAATTATGGTCTTGGGATTGGGAGTGGTACTGGGTAGTATTTTGACAGAAACAGGTGCTACCAAGCAGATTAGCAATAGGTTATTGCGTGTGTTTGGTATTAAATACGCAAAGTTAGCTCTGGCAATCACCAGTTTCTGTGTAGGTTTAGCCTTGTTTTATAACGCTGGTTTTATAGTGTTGATACCGCTGGTATTTACGGTGGCCTACCAGAGCGGATTGCCATTAGTATATCTGGCCATTGCCATGGCGGTTCCGCTTTCCGTAACCCATGGCTTTTTGCCACCCCATCCCGGACCGGTAGTCATTGCAGGCGTTTTTCATGCAGATGTGGGTAAAACTTTATTGTATGGATTGATGATATCCATCCCTGTATTGTGGGTGGCAGCACACTTTTTTCCCGAATGGATAAAAAAGGTAAAATCGCAACCACCCAAAGGGATCTTTAACGAGGAGGCTTTGCAGACAGATGATTTGCCGCCATTCTACGCTAGCTTGTTTATAGCGTTGTTGCCTGTTTTGTTACTGACCATTTCAACTGTAGGTATTCATATTCTAAAAATCGAACAAGGGTTGTTAAGTGATGCATTGATATTTGTTGGAGATCCCGGAATGTCATTGCTGATTGCGGTGCTATTAGGCATACTGCTGTTAGGTGTGAAGGAGGGGAAAAGTACTGCGGTATTGATGGATAAAGCGGGTGGCGCAGTTAATGCCATCGCTTCCATTATTCTCATCATTGCTGCAGGCGGTGCATTGAAGCAGATCCTTGTTGATACCGGTACTGCTGAATACATTACTCAATATTTTAAGAATAGCTCGTTGCCACCGTTGGTATTGGGATGGCTAGTAGCTACGGCCCTTAGAATTGCTATCGGATCGGCCACTGTGGCAGGGTTAACCGCTTCGGGAATTGTGCAGCCTTTGGTAGCCTCCATGCATGTAAAGCCTGAATTAATGGTGCTTGCTATTGGAGCAGGAAGTTTGATGTGCTCCCATGTGAATGATACCGGATTCTGGATGTTTAAAGAGTATATAGGGCTCAGTTTGAAAGATACCTTCAAAACCTGGACGGTAGTGGAATCATTGATTGGTATGATGGGATTGGTAGGCGTATTGGTATTGGATTTATTTGTGTGATGTGGGGATAAGCTCCATACTCCTCCTCAATTTATGCATTAATATTTTTTTATAATTCTTATTATTCAATAATCAGTTTACTACATATTTGCGCTGAAGCAATATTATACCTTCCCCTATACGATTATATAATATATTTGCGCATACAAATTGAATTATTTTGCAGGAACAGTTTAATATTTTAGGTACGGAGGAAATTTACACGGAATCTTGTTGTTTGGCTATTCAACTCAACAACGGGAGTTTTTCATTTTGTATTTATGAACCGGAAGAAAACCGATTGTTACAATTAAAGCGGTATCGGTTTGATAATCTTACAACAGATACTCTTGATACTATATTAGCGCAAAATGCCATACTGGAAAAGCCCTTTCACAAAATTATTACCAGTTTAGATTTTGGCTTTAATGCGCTATTGCCGGAGGCAATGAGTAAGGGGGATCTTACATTTTTAATGTATCTGGAGCATGCCGACCAGCAAGATCATGTCATCACAGAGCTTATCGAGGGTAGGGGTATTACCAATGTGTACACCACACCTCCTTCCATTCTTACTTGGATGGTGCATAACTTTCCATCATCTGATTATCTACATGCTTTATCAGTAGCCATTGGCACTGTGAATAATACTCCGGAAGAGGGATTGTTAAGATTGTATATATCGGAGAAGAGTTTTGATGTGGTTGTATTTAAAGGAGCCTCATTGTTGTTGGCAAAAAAATATACATACACAGTTCCGGAGGATGTTGTTTTTTATCTGCTGAAAATATGTGAAATTTATGGGCTTTCTCAGGAGAAAGCCGAATTACAAATATCAGGGCTTATAGATGAGGATTCAGCTTTGTATAAGACCATCTACGATTATTTTCTTCTCATTTCGCTGAAGCAGGCAACATGGAATGATGTGATCTCTGGTCTGCCGGCACATTATTTTACATCGCTTAACGAACTCATATTATGCGGATCATTGCAGGAAGCCTAGGAGGAAGAAAAATTAATCCGCCGGCAAAAATGCCTTATACTCGTCCTACTACTGATGTGGCAAAAGAAGGACTGTTTAATACCTTACAGCATCGTATCGATTTTGACGGTATTAAAACGCTTGATTTATTTGGTGGTACAGGAAGTATCAGTTACGAACTGGCGAGTCGTGGTGCAGGAGATCTCACCATCGTGGAAAAGGATAATCAGATGTTCAATTTTATCAAGAAAACTGCCGGCGAGTTGAAAATTCAAAATATCCGTTTTGTGAAGATGGATGTGTTTAAATTTTTGCAAAATCATACCGAGCAATATGATTTTATCTTTGCAGGCCCTCCTTACGCCCTTGTAGAAATAGACGAATTGCCAAAAATTATTGTAGGGCAAGATCTGTTAGCTCCCGGTGGAATATTTGTATTGGAACATACTCCGCGCAACGATTATAAGAATTTCGAAAAGTATAGCTTCGAGAAAAAATACGGAACTACCATCTTTTCAGTATTTGAGAACTAAGTTTCTCAGCAGCGTCTTTAACGAATGAGTTCATATGCTAAAATCAGAGGCCCGAAAATTGTTTAGTAAGAAGCGGAAAGAAATACCCTATCAGCAACGGTTGAAATGGGATGATCTGATTCTGATTCATTTTCAAAAGCTACCTCTACTAGACATTCGTACTGTGCTTACTTATGCAGCGATGGATGTAGAAGTAAATACAGACCCTCTGGTGGATTATATGTTGTTTCGCAATCCGATGTTGCAGATAGCGTATCCTATCAGTGATTTTTCCAACGGTACCATGCAGGCCGTGGTGGTATCTCAAAGTACCTCCTTTATAAAGAGCCGGCGCGGTATTCTTGAGCCTGACCCGGCTACAGCAGTAGCCATACCTCCGGAGAGTATTGATATGGTCATTGTTCCTCTTCTATGTTTTGACAAGGATGGGTATCGTGTTGGTTACGGTAAAGGTTTTTATGATCGTTATTTGGCTCATGCTCGTCCGGATGTTATAAAAGTAGGGCTGAGTTATTTTGATCCTATAGATAAAGTAGAGGATCGCAACGAATTTGACGTACCTTTAAATTATTGTATCACACCCGAAAGGATGTATGAATTTTGATAATTTAATACGCAAGAAAAATATTTTACTGCTTCCTTTTTCCTGGTTGTATAAGACGGGAGTATGGGTTTATCATAAACTCTATGATTTTAAGATCGTTCCATCATATCAACCTCCTGTAAAAACTATTTGCGTAGGTAATTTATCTGTAGGTGGAACCGGAAAATCACCCATGGTGGAGTATTTATTGCATTTATTGGTAAATGCAGGGCAGGAGACGTTCTCCCCGCAAGTAGCTGTGGTAAGTAGAGGATATAAAAGAAAAAGCAAAGGCCTTGTAGTGGCTGATGCTCAAAGTACTACGTCAGATATAGGCGATGAGCCTATGCAGTTTCATCAGAAATTTCCACAAGTGAAAATTGTGGTGCATGAGCAGCGTGCAAAAGGGATTGAAATTATTTTTAAACAATTTCCAGAGATAAACGTTATTATACTAGATGATGCTTTTCAGCATCGTGCAGTAACTGCTGAATTTAATATTTTACTTACCGAGTATCAGAACATTTTCACAGAAGACTGGTATTTACCTGCCGGAACCCTGCGCGATTTGAAATCCAATTACAAGCGGGCCAACATTATAGTGGTGACCAAATGCGATATTGCTCTTACCGAAGCGGAAAAACAACGTATTATTGAAAGTATTCAACCCCAACCTTATCAGAAAGTATTTTTTACCACTTTCGATTACGGAATAGCTTATCAGATTTTTGATAAACAAACTATCTCTCTTAGCAATGTGAAGGGGGTAGTGCTAATAACGGGAATTGCCAATCCGCAACCGATTATAGACTATTTAGGTCAATATGAATGTACGGTGGAGCATCTCCAATTTGCCGATCATCATCACTTTTCCACTAATGACATTGGGGATATTTTGGGAACATATCAGGCATTAAATACCGAAAATAAAATTATCTTAACAACTGAGAAAGACGCCGTGCGATTGGCAGACTTTAGCGAGTTGAGAGATTTTCCGGTTTATGCATTACCTATTCGGCATCGTTTCTTGTTTGATGAAGGAGGAATATTCGACGAATGGGTTCTAAGATATGTCGGTAGGTAAGCCACCGCTGAGAATGAAAATAAAAGCATTCATCTGAGAAATGTAATGTGCATCAGAGCTAGCAACGTTATTAAACTATGCTAGATGTGTCTGATGCACTGATTAAAAATTGAGTAAAGAAAAACAATGAGTAAAAGCAGTAATAAACCAAAGAAGAAAACCAAAGCACAAAAAAAAGCCCGGCGCACAAAGCGCGAAGCCGAAACTACACTTAAGGGTAGACTAGAAGTTACGAAATCAAGGAGAGGGTTTGTAATTGTGGACGGACTGGAAGAAGATGTTATGATAGCGCCGAATGCCCTCAAAGATGCCATAGACGGCGATATTGTTCGGGTAAAGCTGATTAGTGGTTTTGCTACACGGCTTAAAGGAAAAATTACCGAAGTCGTACAACGCAAGCGCACCGAGTTTATCGGAAAACTTCAGATGAATCGAGGGTATGCTTTTGTTTTAGGCGACGGCGAGAAAAATGTTCCTGATTTTTATATTGCTGAAGGTAATATTAATGGTGCACAGAATGGTGATACCGTCGTAGCCCGTGTATTGGACTGGGGAGGTAAGGGAAAGAGCCCATCGGCAACAGTGGTTTCCATACTTAAAGAGGAAGATGCGGCCGATGCGGCCATGCGAAATATTCTCCTGGATCATGGCTTCCCGCTAAGCTTCTCCGACGAAGCGTTGGAAATGGCTTCCCGCCTGCCAGAAACAATCTCTAAGGAAGAGCTTAGTAAGAGAAAGGATGTTCGAAAAATCCTGACATTTACGATTGATCCGGCCGATGCCAAAGATTTCGATGATGCCATTTCTTACAGAAAACTGAAAAACGGTAATCATGAAATTGGTGTACACATTGCGGATGTAAGTCATTATATTACGCCAGGTACTGTACTCGATGAGGAAGCTTACCAGCGGGCTACATCAGTATATCTGCCCGACCGTGTAAATCCCATGCTCCCCGAGCAGATATCTAACGTGTTATGCTCGTTGAGACCTAATGAAGATAAACTGGCTTTTTCCGCAATCTTTCAAATTAATGATAAGGCAGAAGTAAAACAGTACTGGTTAGGCAAAACCGTTATTCATTCCCGACGTAGGTTTACTTACGAAGAAGTACAGGAAATTATTGAAACCGGAAAGGGTGATCATGCGGATGTGATTTTAACCCTAAATAAACTGTGTCAAACCTTAAGACAATACCGCTTCGACGAAGGAGCCATCAATTTCAATTCTACAGAAGTGCGTTTCAAACTGGATGAGAAAGGCTTTCCTGTGGGTATCCTGCTCAAGGAAAGCAAGGAAGCGCATCAGTTGATTGAGGAGTTAATGCTATTAGCCAACCGGTATGTGGCTAAACATATATCCAAAATAAAGGTTAATAACAAAGCTATCCCTTTCCCTTATCGTATTCATGATACCCCGGATGAGGAAAAGTTGCTTCCCTTTATTGCATTTGCCAACAAGTTTGGTTACAAATTCGATATTTCCAGTGCCGAAGCTATTGCGGAGTCATTTAATAAGTTGATTAAGGATGTAAAGGGCCGACCTGAAGAAGCCGTGTTGCATCAACTGGGAATTCGCACCATGGCGAAAGCAAAATACACGCCTAGCAATGTGGGGCATTATGGTTTGGGATTTGAGCACTATTGTCATTTTACTTCTCCTATTCGCCGTTATCCCGATATTATGGCGCATCGTATCTTGCAGGATGTACTGGAAGATCGCGTAAAAGTAGATAAAAAAATGGAGGAGAAATGTACCCATTGTAGTGAGCGTGAAAGAGCTGCTATGGAGTGTGAACGATCTGCCAATAAGTACAAGCAAGTGCAGTACATGAGCAACTTCATAGGCGAAGAGTTTGATGCCATTGTGAGTGGGGTATCCAAGGTTGGATTCTGGGCCGAAACCGTGGAGCATTTGTGTGAGGGTATGGTACCTATTACCAGTCTTGCTTCCTATGACAGTTTCAAACATTCAGAAAATGATTATGCGCTCATTGGTATGCGTACGGGAATTCGTTTTACTATGGGCGACAAAGTGCGTATTCGGGTGGTTGCGGCCAATCTGGAGAAAAGACAGCTGGATTACGAGTGGGTAAGGGAAAAATAAATACCGCATATTTTATAGGTTGAATTGCGAGGATTGATGCTGTAAATCAATATTCGGTATCATTGTTGTCTTCTAAATAGGAATTCATTCGCAGAATAATATCGATTTCTCTATTTTTGGTCAATGCAATCATTTGACGAATTATCCAAGAAGTTTGCCGATTATTTCAGCCGCTCGCATTTTCCGGCACAACCGGCTACGTTATACGAACCCAATAATTATTTCTTGTCATTAGGAGGAAAGCGATTAAGGCCGGTTTTATGCCTGATGGGTAATGAATTGTTCGGAGAGATAAAAGCCGATGCATGGAATGTAGCTACAGCCATCGAGCTGTTCCATAATTTTACACTAATACATGATGATATTATGGATAAGGCGCCGCTGCGTCGAGGAAAGCCTACTGTACATCATCAGTATGGGGAGAGTACAGCCATATTAGCCGGTGATGTTATGCTGGTAAAGGCGTATGATTATATCAATCAATTATCCCCAGTTTATATTTCACGTATTCTTCATATATTTAATAAAACTGCCAGGGAGGTTTGCGAAGGACAACAATTGGATATGGATTTTGAAACGCGTAATGATGTGTCCTTTGATGAATACCTGCATATGATTACCCTGAAAACTTCCGTGCTGCTAGCCGCAAGCTTACAGATGGGGGGTATACTGGGAGGTGCCGATGAGCAAAATCTAGAGTTGTTGTATCAATTTGGGCTAAAGATAGGATTGGCATTTCAGATGCAAGATGATTATCTGGATGCATTTGGGGATCCGAAGAAATTTGGTAAACAACCCGGTGGAGATATTCTCGCTAATAAGAAAACATTTTTGCTTATAAAAACCCTAGAGATTGTTAATGATACACAGCGTAGCGAACTACAACATTTACTAGCAACCAACGAAGCGGATAAAGTGCAACGGGTATTACAGTTATACAATGATTGTAAAATAGGCGAGTGGGCAAAGGAGCAAAAAGAAGTGTATCTCACCCAAGCGCTGACTCATATTGATGAAATCCCTATAGCGCCTGAGAGAAAACAGCCTCTAAAGGATCTGGCGGGACTATTGGTAAAACGAGATTATTAAATCATGTATTTATCACTATAAAATATTTAGGCCAATGTCTGTACTGCGGAAAAAGAAAATTGAAAACATTCTGCAAGAGGCTGAAGCGCACGTCGGTCAGGATAAGCAGGGATTAAAAAAAGTTTTAGGTGTAAAAGACTTGACTTTTCTGGGGATTGCGGCTGTGGTGGGTGCTGGAATTTTTTCAACCATTGGCGGCGCTGCCTATCATGGAGGTCCAGGTGTATCGGTATTATTTATCATTACTGCTATAACCTGTGGTTTTTCTGCTTTATGTTATGCCGAGTTTGCAAGTCGGGTACCGGTGTCTGGTAGTGCTTATACATATTCTTATGTGAGTTTCGGGGAGATCGTGGCTTGGATTATCGGGTGGGCTTTGATTCTAGAATATGCTATTGGAAATATTGTTGTAGCAATTTCGTGGAGTGGTTATTTCAATAATTTGCTAGAGCATGTCTTTAATATTCACTTGCCCGACTGGATGCTGGTAGATCCGCAAACGGCAGTGGCAGCTTATAATAAAGCTTCTGCAGCATTGGCAAGTGGTGCTACACTTTCACCGGAGGAGTTAGCCAGTTATCGGTTTGCCATAAATGCTTATAATGAAGCCCCACGAATCGGTAATACTCCTATCTTTTTTAACCTTCCAGCCTTTATTATTATAGCTCTAGTAACATGGCTAGCTTACATTGGTATTAAGGAAAGTAAACAGTCTGCAAATTTTATGGTAATCTTTAAGGTTGCCGTTATCATATTTGTAATTGTGGCCGGAGCGTTCTTTGTTGATACTAATAATTGGAAGCCTTTTATGCCGGAAGGGTTTACTGGTGTATTAAAAGGTGTATCGGCGGTGTTTTATGCTTATATCGGCTTTGATGCTATTTCTACTACAGCAGAGGAGTGTAAGAGTCCACAACGCGATCTACCGCGCAGTATGATTTATTCGCTGCTCATCTGTACTGTTTTGTACATTGCAATTGCACTGGTGCTTACAGGAATGGAGCACTACACTCGCTTTCAGGGGGTAGATGATCCGCTGGCTTTTGTTTTTGAAAAACGCGCACCCTGGATCGAAAAAATTATTTCGGTAAGTGCCGTGGTGGCTACTACTTCTGTTATCCTAGTATTTCAGCTTGGACAGCCCAGAATATGGATGAGTATGAGCCGCGACGGGCTATTACCTAAAGTGTTTCAGAAAATACATCCTAAATATAAAACTCCTTCTTTCTCTACTATCGTAACAGGTGTAATTGTAGGGATAGGTGCGCTTTTTTTGCAAAGCGACCTAGTAACGGATCTTACCAGCATCGGAACCCTGTTTGCGTTTATATTGGTGTGCGGAGGTGTGCTTTTGCTGCCTCCAATTCCTAAGGAGGAAGGCAAGTTTAAACTTCCTTACATTAACGGACGCTATATTATACCGGTGTTGTATGTGCTGTTTGTTTACTTCTTTAGAGAAAGAATTGTGGAGGCTTTTCAGAATATTGGCCACGAAGCGTATCAAGAAATCCTATTTTTGATATTTCTGGTAGTGGCATTAATTATTGCCATGAAGACCATCGTTCACAAATATTCCTTTATCCCTGTAATGGGAGTATTATCTTGTTTGTATCTGCTGATTGAAATTCCGGCTGTAAGTTGGTTTTGGTTTTTTGTATGGATGCTGACAGGGCTTGCTATCTATTTTCTTTACGGCTACCGAAATAGCACGTTGGCAAGATCGGCGGATTAGTAGACGAATCTGTGTTTACTCTCAACCTTGTTTATGGTCTTAATCATCACTTTTTATTTATCTGAAAGAAGCTGATTAAATTTGCCGGATGAAATTTCAGGTTGGTGATAAGGTATTGGTACTGCACTCTAACGAAGAGGGTGAAATCGTAGATTTTATTAATGATAAGATGGCTATGGTTGAGGTAAGGGGTGTACGATTCCCTGTTTATCTAGACCAGATCGATTTTCCTTACTACAAACGTTTTACAGAAAAGAAAAATCAGCCTACTACCCCTCGAAAAAAATATATTGACGATATCAAAAAGGAGAAAAAGTCAAAAGAGCAACGTAGGGAAGATGGGGTTTGGTTGAATTTTTTACCAGTAATGGATGTTGATGAGTTTGGCGATGAGTATGTCGAAAAGTTGAAAGTATATCTGGTAAATAATACCCGTATTACATACAATTTTGAGTATTATCTCACTTTTTTCGGAACACCTGAATTTAATCTTAAAAGCACTATTCAGCCTTTTGATAACTTTTATATCCATGATGTTGACTTTGGTGATATGAGTGATAGCCCGGCTTTTGAGTTTGATTTTACATTGGCAACACCTTCCAAACAAAAGGCAGATCATTATGAAGCAACAGTAAAACTGCGCCCTAAGCAGTTATTTAGCCGGATTGAAGAGCTTCGACAAAAAAATGAAGCATCCTTTTCTTATTTATTGTTTGAAGAATATCCTGATAAAGAGCCGGAAGAAGAAAGGTTGCCTCTAGATAAACTGGCCAATAGAGGGTTTAAAATATATAATGCCAAGGATGCGCGCAATCACTTAGAACCTCCGCGGAGTGTTGTGGATTTGCATATAGAAAAACTTACGGATGATCATTCGCGTATGAGTAATTTAGAAATTCTGGCGCTGCAATTGAAAACTTTTGAAAAGTATTATGACTTAGCAGTTGCGCATATGCTTCCTAATCTAGTGATTATTCACGGAGTGGGTACGGGTAAATTACGCGATGAAATACATGATGCGTTAAAACTAAAAAAAGAAGTAAGCTATTTTGTGAATCAGTATGATCCCCGTTACGGCTATGGTGCCACGGAGATCTTCTTCAAATACTAGCTTACTTCTTCTCAATAAAGGTTCTATCTGTTAATATCGAACAGGTTCGTCGTGTCTTTGTGCATATGCCTTTGCAAAGTTCAGCGGCTTTACAGTACTAGCTACGTATTCAATGCCGCCCCAAATATGTTTCAAATATGTGGGGTCTGTATAATCTTTTTTATCATGTCCTAGAGTAGTACACCAAGTAATACCGCCGTCAAAATCATGTGTCCACGCACTTGGAAAGTATTTGGCAAAGGTCCCCGCGTTTTTCTTCAACAAGTCTTTTTGTTTAGCATCTGTAGTGTCGATTGTAGAAAAATCGTTTACCATCAGCACTCTGGGGCCGGGGTAAAGTTCTTTGGCAAAATAACATTCATCTGCTTTTTCCCATACTGTAGGAGTGCCTTTCATGGAAGGATGCTTAGTGTCAATCACTCTTACGGTGAATGTCTGAAATTTGGCATGCCAAGAGAAAGTACCTCCCAGCATCATTTTAAACCATTCCCAATTACGTTCGGTACCAGTAACGGAATGGATGCCTACAAAACCGCCACCTGCTTCAATATATCTTCTAAAGGCTAGTCTTTGTGCATCGGTATCGAATACATCATTATTAGTACTTGGGAAAATGATCAATTGATATTTCTTTAAATTATTTTCATTCATTACCGCGGGGTTGGAAGATGTATCCGCTTTAAATCCATACTGCTTACTGAAATTTAGAATTGCCTGTACTGCATAAGGAATGTTTTCATGAACATATCCCTTACCGTTTTTCGTGTACACGAGCACCCGCACATTCTTCCAGTTTACTTTAGTTTGAGCAAATGAAGAGCTAGCAGCGCTTAATAAAAACGCAATTGTTATAACTATAGTGATACTTTTTTTCATTCTAAGATTTCTTATGGCAATAGCAGTGTTAATGTATTAATGGTGGCTTTGTAATTGCGATAGCCTTATTTGATAATTTTTACTGCCGGCGGCTGCGCAAATGCTCGCCAAGCCTCCTCTGCTTGTTCTTGGGATAATTGATTGTCGAACACCAGCAGCCTGTATTTAAGCAGATATGTTTTGCCAGGCTCCAGTAGCCAGTCTTTATTTTTAGTAGGGGAGAAGTTGATAAATACATCTCCGCGTCTGTTGGAGTTTTCAGGCCATACTCTCAATGGTTCCGGATGATTATAGTTGGTGGGATAACTCATCATTACCAATCCTCCATAGTCGTTTTCCAACTGACCCTGAACCATACACCATCTAGCTGTACTGCCGTCGGCTTCTCTGCGGTTTTTGCCTTCGGAAGTGAGGGTCGTACTATTGTCTTTGTTCCAAAGTTCTGTAGCTCTGATACCTAACCCCCCATAGCGGTATTCCAGTAGCAATACAGGACTCGAAGAAGCGCAACTGAGCTGAGAGGTTATATCCAGAATATAATAAGGATCGTTGGGTTGTTGTCTGTAAATCCGTATGTTTTGAATTTCATTGATAGCGACTTTCTGAGTGCCATTTTTTTTAAATGCTACATGTTCATGAAGGACATTTAAGCCTGCGAAAACGCTTCCTTCTTCTATAGCATTAAAGCCGGCAAAGCGTACAGTGCCTTTTCTGTCTTTCAGATTCCAAAAATCGAGCGTATCATTTTCAAACAATACATGTGTCCATGGGTTCCACATCCCCCAGTGGTGATAATGGTCGGGTGCATTAATGCGTGTGAGTGCATGACCCGATGGAGTATTAAGCGGGTGTATGAACCCGCTTCTTTTGTAAGCAGTATCTACTCCCTTGGGTGGATAAACAGTTTTGTAATTATATTGTAAAAGCTCCTTATTGTTGCTAGCAATCACTAAGGCTCCATCTTTTTCAAGAACATTCAATGTTTTTGAAACTATATTGGATGGTCGAGACTGTGCCAACTCGAATGTTCTTTGCGACCTCTTAGAAGAAGTGACAACCCAATGTAATGTACGTTTATTACCCGTAATGGCAATCTGAAAAGCTACCGGCTCTTTTTTACCGCTGATAATTTCGAACAACTGCAGACTACTGTCGGCCAGAGTAGTGATAGCGTCCAGATCTACCTCGACAGGAATATTTAGTTTTTCTTTTCCTGAAGTATTTACCTGTAAAGTTGCAATACGCTGCGCCTGTAAGGTTGTGCTTAGTAGCGCAAGTGTAAGCGCAGCGCATACTGTGTATATATATTGTTTCATTATTTACCTGATTCTTTTGCCAGATCCAAAGCTTTAGTGGTGATATAATATTTAGTGATCATGTTAGGAACTTCCCAATGAGGAAGTTTGCCTTCGCTCAGGTATTTTAGGTAGTTTTCAGTAACCTGAGCAAAGTGTGCTTCATGACCTGTATCATACTCAGCAGGCACTACAACTTGCCACTTATTGGCCAATTTTTTTAGTGCTACACCAGGGTATTTAGCTTGAATGGTGGCCAAGGCTTTTGTCAGGTCTTCCTCGAAAGTAGCGTCATCTTTTTTAACAGGCTCTATGTACAATACAGGTTTGAAGTTTTCTTCCTTTCCCTGTTTGATGATCAAGTTGGCTCTGGTGCCGCGCATTATAGAGAAGTGCGTATCACCAGTTCCTTCGGGGGCTTTATAGTCCCATTTTACCAGTACTTTAGCATGAACGCCACGCAGTTTGTAGTTAATTTCTCCATTGCAGAACACATTCAGTGTGGTGTCGTTGCTCAAATCTTTTTGTAGGTAGTCGGGAAAACTGTTTTGCTTAGTTATAGCATGAAACTGGCTTAAAGTCATTGTAGTAGGCCAGCGTTTAGCAGTAATCAATTCTACATCTTTGGTGTAGTCCAATGCTTGTTCGGGGAAACATGCCCATTGGATGAGGTCTACCAAGTGTGTAGTTACGTCCACAATACCTTCTCCCTGTTGTGTAACATCCATAAACCAAGCCGGGCGCTGTAATACATTGCCCGATACGAATTTATAGAAATGGTGAACGCTTTCCTTAGTGACAGCAGGGTTTTCGGGAGTACCTTTTTCCAGTTCGCCGAACACATCTTTGAGCTGCGAAAATTCTCTCTGAAGAATGGTAGTGATTTCAAATCGCTCGGTCATGATATCGTACAAGAGCACATTTTTTTCTGCAGCTTTTTCAAAAGCTTTTTTTAACAGTTCAAAGCCTTCTGAGTTAATGGCCATAGGTTTATCGGCCAATACATTCATTCCTGCGTCAATAGTATTGTAGATGTACTCTGTTTTCTTTTGGTTGTTACCTGCCATTACAACAATATTGCCTTTCTTCTCTTCAATCATTTTCTGAAAGAAGTCGGCGCCGGTATATACATGCTCTGCCCAACGGGTAGGGTCTTCAGCTCTAGTGTTATAGGCATTAATCCTATCCATATGTAGCTGGAGGTCTGGTCCCTCGGGAGCATATACATATACGTTACTGTCTACATTAGGGTACATGCTTTTCTGTACCAAGGCTGCATGGAAGTGACCCGGGTCTAATGTAACTAGTGTCATCTTAGAAGGGTCACTGCTATTTTTATCGGTATTTGTACAAGCTATAATCGAAGCCAGAACTAAAGGTGTAAATATTTTTCTGATCATAATTATTTTTTGATTTTATGCTGAACATAATTGGTACCATAAGGATAACGTTGCGGTCTGCTAAGCAGTTTGTTCGCTTCTATATTGTTTTTGAAAACTTCTTTCACAGGATCCCAATATAGAGTAGTGTTGAGTTTCATGGCAGCGTGTGCAATCAGACAGGCACTGCATGAACGGTGTGCTACTTCTGCCGGGCTTATGGTTTGTTTTTTGGATTGAATACAATCCAACCAGTTTTTATGTTGCTCAGGGCTTTCATACAAATGAATTTCTCTGGGCCCGATAACAGATTTAAGGATCTCGGGGTTGCTTGCATTGAATGCTTTATTCTCCTTGCTATTACCACTAGTAGGATCGGTAGCTGTTACGCCTACATTACCGCGAGAAACAAATATCCATCCATCGGTTCCCACAAATTTAACACCGTTGGGATTTTTGCTATTAATGTACATGGTAACGCCATTAGCATATTTGGCTACAACTTCGTAGTCGCCATGAACATTCCACAGCCCAGTTTTAGGGAAATCGGCTCTTCCGGTAACTTCAATAGGTCCGGTTAGTTCCGTATTCATGCCCCAGTGGGCGATATCGATATGATGCACGCCCCATCCTGTTATCATTCCGGCTCCGAATTGTTCCACTCTTAGCCAGCCGGGTCTTGAATCAATATCGGTAGGATGGTGCACTCTGTCTTGAGTGTAATAAACGTAAGGAGTGGAGCCCAACCACATATCGTAATCCAAGCCGTCTGGAATAGGCATTTCGGTGGTATTTCCTCCGGGAGGATCCGAGGGGAGTCCGACGTGAACTTCTATTAGTTTGCCTATGCGTCCGTTACGGACTAGCTCGCAAGCTCTTTTGAACTGAGGCCAAGGAGAGACGGAGCGTTGTTGGCTACCCAATTGAAAGACTACTCCTGTTTTTTGGATCACATTGCTCATGGTGCGGCCTTCTTCAATGGTAAGAGAGGTTGGTTTTTGCAGATAAATATGTTTGCCCGCCAGAGCAGCTTCCATGGCCGGTTGTGCATGCCAATGATCGGGAGTACTAATGATCACTGCGTCGATATCTTTATTGGCAAGCATATCGTGATAATCATTGTAAAGTTTGACATCGATATATTTGCTATTGCCTGTTTTTTTTGTATACCAACCTTCAATCAGTTCTTTACCTTTTTCTCTACGATATCGATCTACATCTGCTATAGCTACGATGCGCGCCACATCATTTTTAAATGTTTCGGGTAAATCATGTGTGCGAGCAATACGACCACATCCGATCTGTCCGATGTTGATCTTATTACTAGGTGCGTTTTTGCCAAATACTGTAGACGGTACAATAGTTGGAGCGCCAAAAACAAGAGCGCCGGCAGACACACTTAATGTGTTCTTAATAAATTTTCTTCTGCTTTTGTTGAAATCGGATTTAGCCATCACAATCGTTTTAAAGTAGTAGGAGAATAACGTTAAAAGTGATTTCTAAGGTACGTCATAAATCTTTGTTCTGATGATTTTTGGAAGAGTAATTTGTATTACAACGTTTGAAATATTTAAGCTGAAAAAATGATGTTTAAAGAGTCGATATTCAGCCTGTTTTGCTAATCTATTTTGAGTTTAAAAATGAATACCATTCTGATTATTCAGAATGGTATTCCTGAGAAAAACTGCTTATATATTGCATTATTGCACCTCTACTCTTAATGGTGGTACATTGTTTTCGGCACCGGGATATCCGATGTTCTGATTGATTACACCTTTAATATTGGTAGTGATTACTGTGGAAGGTACCGGCCATAATATATGGTGTACACTGATTTTGTATTCTGCCCATTTGTGTTTTACACCTTTGTTGTAGAAGTTGTTCTTAGTCACAACCCAATCGTACCAAAAGTTGATGCCCATTTGTTTGACGTTGGCATTAGTACCTCCTGGTCCGCTTAGATTTTCTAATTTATACACACGCCCACCGAAAACTTCGCAAGACTTACCCGTTCTTGCGTAGATATAAGATATACGAACGAGTTCAATATGTCTGTTTTCTTCATAATATAATTCACGGGCTCTTTCATCAAGAATTTCTCCAATGTTTATATCAGCGGCAGTAAGGGGTTCTGCGCCGGCTCTAGTACGAACTTCATTCAGTGCCACTGCGGCTTCTGCTGGTTGCCCTTTCCAGTAATAGCATTCGGCTAGTAGCAGATATACTTCGGCAGAACGATAGATATACCAAGGAGTTTCTCCACCTGCCCATTGTGTTTGTAGTGGATCGGGGACAAACACCTTATAATGAGGCCATGGATACCAACACCGGATAGTGTCTTCCACACTCATAGAAGCCGGTTTTACTAAGTTCTTGCCATACCATGGACTGGGACTGGACCCTGTTTTCAGATTAGGGTGATTATATCTCAAATCTTCCATTCGTTTCCAGCTATCACGGTTGTGAATACCACGCATGTCATTCGCTTCCTTATCGGCGCGCCAGATATCATTGGTAAAGTACCATGTCGACCTTAATCGCCCGATTCCGCGGCCATAAGTTTTGTTCAAATCCATGGTAGGGTCTGTTTCATCGGCAGCCGGTGTGACATTGGTACCGGTTCTGCCATCAGGTGTAATTACACTACCACTATTCCAGAAGGGAACGGCGTTGCGCATGCTTTGTATACGATCGGAACCAGTTACTTCCGGATAAGCTACCACATACATCAATCCCTCGGTATTTGACATGTCCAACTTAGCTTCTACACTGTGGAGGTCAAACATCAGATTGGTATTAGGTTTATTCCTGTTAGAAGTAAAACGTTGTTTCATCAAAGGGTGAGCTGCAACGATCTCTTTGCCGATGGTGATGGCGCGATCAAAATCTCCAAGCACCATGCAGATTTTCATCAACAATACTCCACATGCAGATTTGGAAGTGCGGCCACGGTCTACATTATCCGGCACCCATTGGTATGCAAACTCTAGGTCTTTTTTCATCTGCTCCAAAATAGTCCAACGATCGTATGAATAGAAGTCATATTTGGGTTCGCTGATTTCATCACCGATGTAAGGTACATCTCCAAATTGGTGGGTTAATTTGAAATAGCGATAAGCCCTCTGAAAATATGCGGCACCTAGTACAGCGTTTCTTTCTTCTTCGCTTGTAAATTGCGCATTATCTATTCTGGCAATAACGGAGTTGGCGTATTTAATGCCTTTGTATCCCTCGTACCAATACCATCCGACGCGAGTTGTATTCACATTATTTAGGTCTGCATCAGGCAACAAGGATATATCCATATCCATTTGAGGACCTGCCTTGTCTGTAGTTCCTTCCACGGCAACATCGGATTGGATGATTTCGGTAAGAATAGGAGAGCCGTCTCCAAAAAACTCATGGCGCATGTTTCTTTCGCAGGAAGTAAGCGCAGAATACATGCCCTGCACATCTGATAGTGCTACACCAGGCTCGTAAAATGATAGGGGCTTTGGTTTGAGCCAATCTTTTTTACATGCTGCAAGTGAAAGAGCAAGCGCTGATACAAGCAATGCACTTTTATATATATGTTTCTGTTTCATAGTATCAATGATTAAAGGGTTAAGTTAAAGCTTAAGTTGTAGGTGCGGGGTGTAGGGTTGGCGCCTGATTCTGGATCTCCGAATTTCCATTTAGGGGCCCATACAGCAGCATTTCTTATTGATGCTGATATTCTCAGTCCCATTACATTTATTTTGTTAAGTATGTGTTTGGGGACAGCATAAGAAAGCGCAACGCTTTCGAGTCGAATGAATGAGCGCTCCACATAATTATTGCCTAGGTTTTTAGAACCTATGCGTGCATAATCATTGATCGGATTGTCTGGAGTCCATCTGGGCATTGCATAATCAGTAGTCCTGTCTGTAAAGCTGGCATTATTAGCCGCACGGTTGAATGTTCCCATTTGTCCCCAATTGGAGTAAAGGAAGAAAGAGAGATTGAAGTTTTTGTAATCAATATCATTTCTCCATGACCAGCGGAAGCGCGGTGTAGAGTATCCTTGGAAGATGCGATCTTCATTGGAAAGAATACCGTCTCCGTTTTGATCCTTATATTTGAAATCGCCCGGCTGATTACCATATTTGGCTGCTTCGGCTTCTTCGCCGATTTGCCATACGCCAATGCGTTCATAATGCCAGTATCTATCTGGATCCTGACCTATGAACCAGCCATTCTTAATATCATCTGCTTCTTTTTGACCGATTACATTGCCGTTCTCATCCAAAATGTCGATCATATCGCCATAAAGACTCTTGATTTTCCTGCGATTCAGCATGAAGATTACGGAAGAGGTCCATTTGATATCACTCTTACGGATAATATCTCCTGTGAGGGTAAATTCGAAGCCTTTATTTTCCATTTTACCTAGATTGGCAGCTACGCTATTGAATCCGATAATTTCCGGAAGCACGCGATCCACCAATAAGTCTTTGGTTGTAGCGATATAAGCATCAATGCTACCACTTAATCTGTTATTGAACAATCCGAAGTCAAGCCCTAGGTTGTAGGACTCTTTAGCTTCCCATTTCAGAGCCAGATTGGCCATACGGTTAACATATAGCTGAGAGTACAGATAAATGTTGCCGTTTTGATCTATATACGGGTGTAGGCCGGAGGTCATATCAGACAATGCGTCATAAATACCAATTTCTCTGTTTCCGTTTCTACCCCATGAAAGTCTTAATTTGGAATAATCGAGCCATTGGATATTGCTCATGAATTTTTCTTCTGAGAAATCCCAGGCAAATGCCAATGCGGGGAATGTAGCACGGGGATTTTGAGAACCGAAAGCGGAATACCCATCGCGACGCACAGATGCTGTAATCATATAGCGATCTTTGAAAGAATAGAACACTCTTCCCATTAATGCATCACCAGTTCTATAAGTATCATCACTTTCGGCTAAAGGAACAGCCCCTGCCTGCAAGCGGTGATAACCCAGAATGTCGCTGGGACTATATTGTGAAGATTTGGCGGTAGTGCGCCACCTCTGACCCTTTTCAGCATTCTGTAATAAAGTTACTTCAACATTATGTTCGTTAAAGCGACGTTTCCATCTGATGATATTATCTATTTGCCAGTTGAAGGTTTTTTCGAATGTACGCTCGCTGGAGCCCCCGGTTGCCGTCCATTGCGGGTTTTTGGAGGATTCGTGGTTATAGAATTCTCTCCATACGAAGGAAGGCGTGTAGGTGGACTGGAATTCTATACCCAAAGGTAGATTGATAATACCATAGATACTTGAGTTTAAGGTATTATACATGTCCTTTCTATCCCGATAAAGATTGTCGTGGAATGGATTGACAGGAGTGGGGTCTCCGGTGGGCAGTCGTCTGAACGGGCTATTGGGATCATCCAGATTATTGGAGCCAAAAGGAGAGATGTTGGTCATTTGTCCCCAGTCAGCTTGGAGAAAACCTTCATCACGTACGGCGAAGTTTGTATTAGCGCCTACTTTTAAGAAGGACGTGATTTTCGATTCCAGATTTAACCTAGTACGAAAATTTTTATAACGATCCCCAACAATCACTCCTTTACGATCCACATAGTTTAAGGAGAAATAATAATTGGATTGATCATTTCTATTAGATACACTTACTGAATAATCCTGCTGGAACCCTTTCTGGAAAACTAGTTTTTGCCAGTTTGTAATTTTATTATTTAAATAGTTTTCAATTTCGGGCGCTTTTAACTCTAGGCGGGATAACCACATGCGTATTAATTCTTCCTCGGTAACAGAGGTAACGGGAGTCTGCATGTCGTAGTTGTACCATGTCAAGGGATCTACGTTTTGAAGTTTTCGCGGATCTACAAACTTCTCTGGATATTGTTGGTGGTAAGCATCGTTGTTTTTCCCCATTTCATAATCATAGCGCCATTTAAGAAATTCTTCAGCATTCATTACACGGGGCGTTCCTACTTCTTTTACGAAGCCTATATTACTATTAAAAGTGATACGGGGCTTACCTCTTGCACCTTTTTTGGTAGTAATCAAAATAACTCCGTTGGCGGCTCTGGCTCCAAATACAGCAGTAGCACTCGCATCTTTAAGAATGTCGATAGACTCAATATCGTTGGGGTTGATGTCTGTAAAAGCACCGTCAAATATCACTCCGTCCACGACATTCAGTGGACTGTTACTTGCTTTCAGTGTTCCACTACCTCTCACCAGAAAGCTGGCAGTAGATTTTGCATCGTTAGTCATACCCACAATAATACCGGCAGCATTACCTCTTAAAAGATCCTGAACCGATCGGGGCGATTCTTTTTCGAGATTGGTGGCTTTGACCGATGCTACAGCTCCTGTAACATCTCTTCTGCGTGCCGTAGCATAACCGATGGCCACTACTTCGTCCATGCTAGAGGCGATGGGCGTCATTGTTACATCTACTACTGCGCGACCACCCACCTGAACTTCCTGATTGTTATAGCCGGTATGGCTAAATACGAGTGTACCATTTGCTGGCACTCCCGAAATATGATAGTAGCCACTATCGTTCGTTGCTGTACCTAGGGTTGTATTATTAACAATAACACTTACTCCCTTCATGGGTTTTTGTTGTTCGTCAATAACCCTACCCCTGACTTCCTGATTTTGTGCCTTTGTGAAGTGAGGAATAATGAATAGAGAGCTTAGAAAAGTAAATGCAAGCAAAGTTTTTCTGGGCCGTTTTTTTGATAAATACTTTTTCATACGAATGGCTTTAACGTTTAAACTGTAAATGATTTTTCAAATGAAAAACTGGCAAGCTCAAAAGAGTATAGGCAATTGAGTGAAACAATAATAAATAATATCTATTACAACTTGAGACTTTGCACTTTTGATCACCTGTAATCCCTATTTACAACGTTTGAAATAGAAAATTTTATTCCGAAGTCGTTGCTGGTAGCAGCTTTAGTGAAAAAACGATTTTGTGAAGGGTGATGGAAGGCTTCTAGAAATGAAAAAAGTTCCCCTTTGGGGAACTTTTGTGATGTGAGCACGAGTAGATGGTTATGACGAAGGTGTTTGAATATTTAACTTAACTTATTTAATTTATTTAAGTGGCTCTATGTGTGCACTTTAGCGTGCATAAGCTCCAAATTCAGCTAAGGCTACATTGTTTGAATTTCCGTAATCATTCAATGCAATCAATTTAATATGGCGAGCTTGTGTAGTCTCCGGTAAATCAATATAATGCTCCGCACCTGCACGGTTTTCGAGTGTGTATTTCATATGGAACGTCCAGTTAACACCATCCATACTGGTATACAATTCGATATCTTTTACAGGATTTACGTTTTCTGGTCTTTGTCGTACGATGAATCCTTCAATAGATTTTACATCTCCCATATCAATGGCTGCCCAGTGCGGATAATAAGTTTGCGGCGATATTTGATTTACCCATAAAGTACTGGGGTTATTGTCAATAAGATTAGATGGAGGTCTGTAGCTACTACCCGGGCGAGTATCAAAGCTGGATGCTGTAGCTACCCAACCATCTTTAGGTAAGGGGTATCTCTGCCCTTTTACATACATTCCCACCCAATCTGTATAGAAAGTGTCGATGGCATTAACAGGCAGATATACGGTTCGGTACTCAATATCTCCCCGCGAGAAGTCGGGAGTCATAGAAAGTAAGACGCTTTTGTCGATAAAGAACAGCCTTGGTTCATCATTATTGTCTATGTATTTCACTTCTGTTCCGATAATTGTTGTATCCGACAGACTACCCCATAGGATGTTTAAGCTGTCGTTAACAACGGTGGCATCATTAATAGGTCGCGACAAGAGTCTGGACTTGTATACATCTCCATAAACCCGGCCAATAGCCTCAACCTTAATTGAACTGTTCCCTTCTTTATCGAATGTGTATATTTCAAATACATATGGCCCTTCAGGCATATTATTGAAAGGGATATATACTGATTCGATCGAGGGATCAATTGGCACTTGAACCGAGTCTGCACGATTGTTCCAATACACCTTGGCGTGAGTAACCTTAGGATCGGCTGAATTGGTCCATGTTAGTATAAGTCGATTATAACCCGGAAGTACTTTTACCTGCACCGGTTTTCCGGGATATTTTGATTGGCCATAGTTAAGATACTCTTTATAGGTATCATCCATCTTAGAGCAGGTGCTCAAAAGTAGGATCATCAATGCTAATATTGTAAGAAAACTATACTTTTTCATATTTTATTCATTGGGATAGGTAAGTGTTTATGGTGTTATATCTGCATCTCCCCAGAAGGTTAGTTCTGCTATATAAATATAGTCAAGGTAACCCCAGGTTTCATTTATCTTGAATCTCAGATATCTTACGGGAATCTGTTCCGGAAATACAAAGTCTTCTCCTTGTTCTGATGCAAATGTTGCATCTTCTGCTGTAATCGGTCCCTCGCCCGAGGGTTTGTAGGATTCGCAATCCATGAGTTTAATCCAGCCGTTCCAACTACCCGAAGGATCAGGCGCTGTAGCAGAGCCCCATACTTCCCATTTACGAGGCGCGCCTAACTGATAAACATATTGCGTGCCGTATCGGTGATAGAATTTATACCGGCTTAGGTAACATAATCTACCCATATCAATTGTAAACCACTGAGGGATTCCTGAGCCAGGGCGCGTATGGAACGGAGCTGACCCCGATCCATAGTTGCCATCCCATAACTTATCTAGTGTCCAGCTAGCGTTGGCATGACCTCCGGCAACATCGGTAGGTAATGCCACAATGCGAAACTGATCCTTAGGAATCATTTCTTCGAAGATAGGTGTAATCGTTTCGGTAATAGTATCAGAATAATTACCCCAACGATCTCTGATTACAGCTCCAAATAGTCGAGGCACGCTAGGAAATCCGCGTAAAGAATATCTTCCCTGTGCAGATTTGGTATAGTAAGTTTCTACCTCAGTCAGCTTCCCCGAAGAGTCTGTAGTTAATAAGGTTACTGCCAGACTAGCTTCTCCACTATTACTAAAAGAAATTGTAGTGCCGCCGAATGTTTCGCTGAACTCAAATGTATTAAAAGCTTCCAGCAAGGGGGGTGTAAGTGGCGTGAACTTTACACTAACGGGTTGAGATGGTTTTTCACCTTCGCTTACTGCATATAGCTGTATCTCATACTCCTTTACTGCAGGAAAACCATCCACCAAAATACTATCTACGTATTGAGAAGCAATACTTTCTCTTTTTACTCCGGGTCTTATTTCATATACTGCTTTTACATAACGTAGATTAGCGTCTGTAGGAAGCTTGTATTTTACAACTGCGGCTCCGGGTAATGCTCTTACAGAGACTACAGATACGGAACCCGGTGCCGGTCCATCTTCTAAAGGTCCAATATATTTTTCTCTGGAGCATGCCCATATTAACGTCAGGCAGCAAAACATTGAAATATATGTTATGTGCAATCTGTTCATCATAATCTTGTTTATTACTTGAAAATTTATTACCAACCAGGGTTTTGTACCGTATTATTATTGGCAAATATTTCTACTTCACGTATCGGCCATAAATAATCCTTGAGTCCGAATGTTTGTTGATATAGTACTTTCTCACGATAATAACCTGCCGGAGTTACCTGATCGATATCCCACCCAGTAATGGGTTGATTTAACTCGTCAATTGCTTTTTTCCATCTTCTTAAGTCCCAGAATCGTTGTCCTTCAAACATGAGTTCGATAGCACGCTCTCTGTGTATAATCTCTCTGAGTCCTTCTTTAGTTGATGGTTTGGTAGGATTAGTAGAGTATGCCGTCCAAGCATCTACTACGCCGGGCAATCCGGCTCTCTGTCTGATTAAGTCCAAATAGTAGTATACTTCATTGGAGGGACCGTTTACTTCATTCAATGCTTCAGCGTATAGGAGATACAGGTTTGCTAATCTAATTATCGGCCAAGGATAATTTTCTCTGGAGTAAGTATTACTTTGGATAACATTTACATAGTTGACGTATTTCTTCGGCCAGATGCCTGTACTGTTATAACTGTCGTTAGCAATATTAGCCGCAGGTTCACCTTTCTTTGAGGAAACATACCATGTATCATCTGCGTCAAATTTACCCTGTCCGTACCAAACGCCACCATCGAATCCTAGGTTAGCATAATACCGAGGCTCTCGATCCACATTAAAACGGACAGTTGTATATTCATTAACGATATAATATTTGTTTTCGGGGGTACCTTGGGTAAGATTAAAACGTGCGCCGTAATTCCAGCTATTATCTTCTTCGATGGGAACCCCATTTTTGGAATAATAAAGCGCTGCAATTTTTAATGGCACTGCACAATTCCCTAAGGTACTGCGTGAAGCTCTGAGTGCGGGATCTAGGCCTCTTGGTGTAGATTGAATCTGAAGGTTGTCCACCATACTGTTGGTATTACCCCAAACAATTTCGGCATTCCACTTTTCATTGAATGCATTTCGAATGTTCATCTGCGTGCGAATCACTTCCGGTACATTATATTGTCTCACACTTTGGCTGTAATAATACAGCTTATGTCCTGCAGCATGACAAGCATCAATAGCTTCTTTACAGGCTTCTTTAGCCTTTACCCATTTTTCAGGATCGTACACAGGATTGAATAATTGTACACCTCTACTGTCTTTGAAGTTGGCATAATCCGGATTGCCATTGAAAAGAGGACTGGCAGCCGTAACTAGTACCTCGGCTTTAATAGCTAGTGCAATGGGCTTAGTAACACGTCCTAATTCATCTGCTTCATTCGTGATGAGATCCGGTAAGTCAGCAATGGCTTCATCTAATAACTGTACTACATAATTAAAACAAGAGTCAACCGGATCTCTGAAGACACGCACCGTTTCCGGATCGGCATTGATGGGTAAGTTTACTCTTTTAATAGGAATGGGGCCATACATTCTTGTGAGATAATAATGATAATAAGCTTTCAGGAACTTTACTTCGGCAATCCACCGGAGTCTTTCACTCTGATCTATATCGGGTGTTCTACCTATATTTTCAAGAAAGATATTGCAATCGCTAATGCCCTGATATAAGTCTTTACCGCCTTGTGTGCCCTGCCAGAAATTGTTGTAAGGATTAACCACGTTTTGAAATCCACGGGCTATGTTCCAGCTATAAGGTTGATAGAAATTGTGAAACCAAAGTTCGTCACCTGCTCCTAATGCAGGATTCTCATTGGCTGAACCCGATAAGACACTGTGTCGGGGAAGATAGCTGTAGCAGGTGAATAAAAACTTCTCTGCCTGCTGTCTCATGTTGAATGCATGATCGATGGTGGCTATATTATCCGGAACTACATCCAAATATTTTTTACATGCAGTAAGGGATAATGTAATTAACATAACAATTATGAATAATTTGCGTTGCATAGTTCTCTCAGATTAACAGTTTTAAAAATTAACTAACAGGCCTAAGTTGTATACCTTCTGATTCGGATATCTGAGCCCGTTTCCTGCCATCTCAATATCCCATGTTTTGAATTTGCTCCATGTATAAAGGTTTACGCCACTTAAATACAGTCTTGCAGAGGAGAGCCCGATTCTTTTTAATAATTGCGGTGTAAACTTGTATCCAATCTCTATGTGTTTTAGCCTCAGGAAAGCTCCGTTGCGCATAAACCATGTGCTGGACTGAATATTATTAGTGATAGGATATGTGCTTAGACGTGGCCACATAGCATACAAATCCCGGTTGTCCTCTGACCAGTAGCTATCAGCGTAAGCTTTTAATAACTGATTTACATATTTGATTCCGGAATTGCGTTCATCGCTGTTATAGTAATAAGGTGTGAACGGAGCTGTAGCTTCAGGATCTATCCAGAAAGAAGATCTGCCCGAACCCTGAAAGAAAACAGAAATGTCAAATCTGTCATTACCACCCGAGATACCAAACCCGTAAACTATTTCAGGTGTGGTGGGATAGCCGATGGGAACCATATCGAGTTCGGTAATCCTTCCGTCGCCATTTACGTCTTTATATTTTATATCACCGGCCATGTATTCACCGAATCCTTGAGTAGGAGAGTTTGCTACCTCTGCTTCATCAGCAAATAATCCCAATGCTATATAACCCCAGCGTTGATTAATGGGATAACCGGTTCTATCGCGCCACGGAGCTCCGGGATAATTATAATCCTCATACACTTTATATCTTGAGGTAGCATAGGTGAAATTACCCATGAGTTGTATGAAGTAATTGTTTTTAAAGGTGTGATTGAAATTTAAATCTATATCAACCCCTTTGCCTTCTGCCTCACCTATATTGGTTTGCGGTTGTGCCCACAATCCCATAGAAGCCGGTGTTGAAGAACGTTGTTGAAGAATGTTGTATCTATTGCGTATATAGTATTCGGCTATAAGATTTAATTTTCTAAGAAAACTTAACTCTATAGCAAAGTTGGCATCTCTTGAAGTTTCCCAAGTAATATTCGGATCTGAGTAGCGCGAAATGGAAATACCCGGACGAGAGTATCCGTTGTCGCGTCCGAAAACTGCACCATAACTGCTATTGTTGAGGTTTACTTCGGATAAGTAGAAGAAGCGATCGCTGGCACTTCCTATATCATCTTTACCGGCGTATCCATATGTGGCTCTTAGTTTGAGATTATTGATTTTGTCTTTCAGGTTTTCAAAGAAAGGCTCGTTAGATACTGTCCAAGCAATACCTGCAGAAGGGAAGAAGCCCCACCGATGTGATTGATGAAAACGTTCTGAACCATTGTAGCCAAAGTTGATCTCTGCATGGTAACGATTTTTATATCCATATGTAGCTCTTCCCGATAATCCGATATTTCTAAAGGGGAGCGATTCCTGAATGTTGCCAGCGTTAGGATTTAATCTTTCTTGAAAATATCCGATCACCATACCACTGATGGTATGAGCCCCCAATGTTCTATAATAATCAATAGCCGCCTCACCATATATGGTTGAGTTGATTTGTTTAAGACCTTCGTCGTAACTAAGGGTTTCTCTACCTTGTGCCTCATTGATAAGATAGATATTATAAGTATTGTCTCTTATGTTATAGTTAGAAAGCCCATAGTAAAAGGGGATATATTGCCTTGTAATAGTAAAGTAGGAGTGTCTGTCTGTGCTTAAACGGCCTCTGGCTTTCAGTCCGGGAGTAATGGCTTTAAGGTCTTGTTTTAACTCCAGTTGCGCTCCTATTTTTGAGCGACCTCTGTCTTGGTAGCCTTTTACCATATCCGCATATGGATTGAGATAGGAGCCGTCATAGTTTCCAAACATAATATGGGTTACATATTTATGCTTTTCATCTATAGGATAGTAGGGAGGGAAAAGTACCGGGTTAGCCCGCATCACACGTGTATACATATCTCCTCCGGAATAAATAGGGCCATTATAATCCTCGAAAACTCCATATAGCCTCACAATCATCTCTGTTGTTGGGAATATGTACATGTTTACGTTGGAGCGTAAGGAGTATGTTTTAAAGTCAATGTTATTGTTGAAGTTATTTCTTTTGTCTACTTTCAATAGGCCATTATCCTGAGTGAAGGTACCGGCTACGTAATATTTAGCAACGTCACCTCCGCCGCTCAAACTCAGATTTATTCGTTCATTAATAGTATGGTCTTTGAATAATTCTTTGCGCCAGTCCGTTGCCGGGAAGATATAAGAACCGGAACCAGGAACCGTATTGTCTATTTTCTCTTCAGAATATAAAAGAGGAGCCAGAGGATCGCGCGTGAGGATGGCTTCGTTATTAAGCTTCATATAAGTAATAGGGTCAGCCAGCTCCACATCTTTTGTGTTCTTAGAAAGGCTCGTTTCAACGCGTAGGGTAACATTGGTTTTGCCCTTTTTCCCTTCTTTAGTGTTAATAGCAATCACTCCATTGGCAGCCCTACTTCCGTATAATGCTGTAGCTGTTGCGTCTTTATATACATTGAAGCTTTGGATATCATCTACATTAATTCGAGCAAGGTCATTTGTGGTGGATTCAATACCATCTATTAGAATCAAAGGACCGCGTCCATATCCAAAAGTTGTAAGACCTCGTATATAAAACTCTGCATTATCTGCACCGGGTTCCCCTGTTCTTTGAAACGCAATCATGCCCGGAACGCGTCCAGCTAGTGCTGTAGTAAGATTACTGGAAGGGATTTTTAGTTCCTCAGGTTTGACCTGAGTCACAGAACCTACTATTTCCGATTTTTTCTGTGTACCGAAGGCAACCACCACTACGTCTTCTAATTGTTCTCTGTCCGCAGCGGGTCTCATGATAATATTTATAACCTTCCTTCCCGATACGCCAATGGTTTGAGGTTCCATGCCGGCGTAAGAAAAAATGAGTGAGTCGTTTGGTTGGACCGAAATGGAATATTCTCCAAGATGATTGGTGAGCGTAGTTTGCGAAGTGCGTTTTACAACTACTGATACAGCTTCAAGAAACTCATCGTTTAAGTTTTTTACAGTACCTGTTACCAGCGTCTCCTGTGCCCCCGCATCCAGATGGATTAAATAGAAGGCAGTTAGCATTGTGCTAAGCAAAGTTTGTTTCAGTACTCTCATATGCTTTTTAAAATAATGGGCGTACGAATCCTTAATAAATCCGTATCCCGAGTTTTATTTATTAATGATAAAATGTTCTTTTGCTGAAATATTTAACAGATTACAATGCAAGCATATGGATTGCTTATGTGACTAGCAATCCTACTGTGATTAATAAGCATTTTGATTTTAAATAAAAGTTTTTTACGTTATAAACAGTCTCCAAGTCAAGCAATCGCTGTTGTTCCTGTTGAAAACAACGGCGATTGCTAAAATACACAATTAGCTTTAGTATTGTATCAATACTTGTTATTACAACGTTTGAAATTGTTGAAGGCTTAAATGTTTAATACAGGATGGCCGCAGGATTGGAGACAGGACTTGATAGATAGGATAGGAAGTTAAGTATAAGGAGGGTAAAAAAAAAGTGGCATTAAACGCCACTAAATATTGAAAATCCACCATCTACGTTAATGACTGTTCCGGTAACAAACTTGGATGCATCACTGAGTAACCATACCAAAGCTCCGATGAGTTCGTCTGCATCTCCCAGTCTTTTGAATGGAGTGTGTGTAACAACGAGATTTCCTCTTTCAGTATAGCTTCCATCGCTGTTTGTTAATAATGTTCTGTTTTGCTCGGTAAGGAAGAAACCAGGTGCAATGGCGTTCATTCGTATGAGGTCTTTGTATCTATTGCCTAGTTCCATAGCAAACCATTTGGTGTAACTGTCTATAGCACTTTTGGCCAAGCTATAGCCTAGCACACGGGTTATGGCTCGTTGGGATGCCATTGATGATATATTCACAATGGAACCTCCAGTACTGTTTTGTGCTATAGCTGCTCCAAAGATTTGGGTGGGAAGAACAGTGCCGAATAAGTTCAGTTCAACAACTTTTCTTAGGCCATCCATATTTAAATTAAAAAGGTCTGCATCGGGCTGCACAATAGCTTCGGGTATATTACCACCTGCGGCATTTACCAGACCATCAATTTTACCGAAATGTTTTAGTACTTCATCTTTTGCATTAACTAAATCATTCTCATTTGTTACATCAGCCTTTAGGGCTAGGGCTTTTCCTCCTGCAGCAATGATTTCACTGGCACGCTCATTGGCTACAGCTTCATTTCGTCCTAGAATGCATGGGATCCCCCCAGCTTGTGCTATTCCTTGTACAAATGATTTTCCCAAAATTCCGGTGCCACCTGTAACAACAATTACTTTACCATTTAAACTAAAATCGGCCATAAATACTCTATGTTAATTGTTAATTAATATTGTTTGCTATGTTTTCTTGGGCTTTCATGCTATTTAACAGCTAATTTAAAATAACGTATAATACCATTTATTGTTTTTAATCTTTATTGTTTTTTTATCCAATAAATCAATTCCGGTTTATTATCTGATTGATTGCTTATATTAACGTAGTAGCCTTTGTCTTCATCGTCACCCAGCTGTCGAGTTTCTCTTATAAACACAAACGTAAAACCTTGGGCAGTATATTTTTTTGCAAGGTTTGTGATGTCAAGATAGTGCGTTTTTTCTTTATTTGTAAATGCTATCTCTCCGGCAACAAAAACTTCTTCTGCGGCACTATTTATTAAAGCTTCGGTGTCGTCTAATAAAAGGGCATTATTCCAGTTAAGAGTTTTACTGTTCCATTTGTCGGTTCTTATTCCATATACATGTATTCTGTATGGTGCGGTGGTTTTGTTGGTATGTCCTTTTACTTTTAGTAAGATAAGATCAGCTTTTTGAGCAGCGGTTTTATCGAAGTCAAAATAAGCATAGGATACTGCATTATTATTAGGCTGCGATGCATCCAATTGTACTTTTAATATTTTTTCATTATGAAAGGAATGTTTTTGATACATGCCGCTCATTACATATGCACTAGATGATGCTAATGTTTGGGAAGAAATGAGTACCGATTTGGGTATATACCGGTGCCCCAGATGCAATACTTAATCTGTATGTAGCAAAGTTCTTAGAGCGGTTTACAGTTTGATCGACAGTATTATTGTAAGATAAATTTCCTTTAATCCACAACCCTTTCAGCCAAGCATCTAACTTTTGAGTGATTTCTATATCACTGGATAAATCACGGAGTGTGGACTTGTAATAGCCAGAATGATTTAGCATTCCATAAATATTATTGGAGAAGTTGTCATTGCCCCCTAATGATCCATCTGGATTGAAAATGCTGTAAGCATTGGCCGGGGTAAATGTAATGGCATTGAAGACATTGGTTGTAGTAGCGCCGGGTTGATTGGCGTTTTGTATACGACCAAAAATATTTAATCCTACATTCAAAGATTTATTTAATTGTACTTTCACGTTGGAACGTACAATGTATCGATCTGTACCTGTGTTAGTATTGTAGGAATTGATATCAGCAGTATTGAAAAAGCCTCCCTCTCTCTGATAATCCAATGCAACGTAAAAAGCTGCTATCTGGTTGCCGCTTTGAATATTCACATTGTATCTGTCCAGCGCGGCGTTTTTATTGAGGAAATATTTTTTATAATCATTGTCTGGATGAAAAAGTGGATCAGAGCCGTTTTGGTAAGCTAGAATATCACTGGCAGAATATACAGGTAGCTGTCCATCGTTGTTGCGGGCTTCATTGTAGAGTATTGCGTAATCCGCAGCAGACAAGGGCTTGGACCTGGTTAGAAAATCCTGAATACCCCTTTGGGCCGTAACGGACATCTGGAAAGGCTGGGTCGTGGGGCGCTTGGTTGTAACCAGAATAATGTTTTTGGAAGAACGTTGTCCATACATTACGGTTGCGGGAGCATCTTTTAAAATGGTGATAGCTTCGATCGACTCGGGATCTATGGATGCAAAATCTCTAGGCACACCATCCACCAATATTATCGGTATTTGTCCCCTAATTTTAAAATCAATGATACCGGTGGGATTGTCTGTATCTTGAAATCCACTACGTTGTCTGGTGTATAGTCCTGATAACCTTCCCGGTAATGCCTGAAGGAAAGAGGGGGATGGGGTAGTGATTAGTTGAGGCGTATACACAGTTGCTGTCGCCTGCAGTAGGCGCTCTTTAGGCATTTCTTTATGCAGCAACACAATACTGTCTTCATTAAATAATCTTTGATAAGTGGCATTTATTACATCGTCATTTTTGTTTTGCGGGGTTTGGGCAATAGCGATGTATATTGCAAGATTGCACAATGCAAGTAGTATAAGGTACTTTTGTTTTGTTTTAAAGGAATAACTAGTCATAGATGTTATGAGTTATAGCTATGGCAATACAATACTTCTAAATGGAATTGCAGTTTTTATAATGCAAATAAGCAGCTTCTCAGTCCCTCTGGCATGGTATTAACTTTTTAGGTTAATACTTTTCATTATAGCACAGCAATAATTTCGTCTAAGCAATCATTCACTGTAAAAGTAGAGAATACAATCACTCATTAAAAATGCTTGGCGCAAAAAAGTCTGTTACAACGTTTGAAATTGTTTGTAAAATTTCTTCTTAAGGCATTTTTCAAGTGTGCATCAACCTTTTTGCGTTGGTAACGTCTAAGTATGCGGTGTAGAGTAGTGGTAAGTAGTGTGCTTTTTTATTTATTCGGAATATAGTATCGTGTCGAAAAAATGATTATATTTCAAATGTGAAAAAGGGAGTTACAATTAAAGACATAGCCAAGCGGCTAAATATGTCTGTATCAACGGTTTCTAAGGCGCTTAATGATAATCCGTTGATAAGTGCCTTAACCAAAGAGCGTGTAAAAAAGCTTGCCAAGGAGTGGAATTATATTCCTAATGAGGCAGCTAGGCACTTTAAACAGAGCAAGTCGTATACCTTAGGAGTTATTGTACCTGATCTACTTGATCAGTTTTATGTGCTTGCGGTAAATGGAATTGAGAAAGTTGCCAGCAAAAAAAACTATAATGTAATCGTTTCGCAGACACATGAGGATGCCGACATTGAGGAAAAGCTGATAGAAAACATGATTAAAAATCGTGTGGATGGGGCCATTATTACCGTTTCAAAAAACACAAAAAATGTAGAGCGGTTCCAACGACTAACTTATGCGGGGATCCCTTTTGTATTTTTTGCTCGTTATTTTTCGGAACAAGAGTATGATTATGTTTCTACCGACAATGTTGGAGGTGCGAAAAAAGCTGTGGAATATTTGTTAAAGCGCGGGCATAAGCGTATTGCTCATTTGATGGGGCCTTCATTTTTAAAGACTAGCATACAACGATACAACGGTTATGTGGATGCTTTGATGAAATATAAAGTGTCTTTTGATCCTGCTTTAGTAGAAGAAGTAGATCTTTCGCCAGAACAGACTTATGCTGCTGTGAGAAGATTGATGCAATTGGACAATCCGCCTACCGCTTTTTTTACTTTTAAAAATTATATTAGCCTGGATGTCATCAAAATTCTTAAACAGGAGTTTTCCCAGCAGCTGGAAAAAACCGAGGTTGTTGGGTTTGGAAACCTTCCACTAATACAATATCTCGATTACAAGCCCATTGCTGCTATTGATGAAAATTCTTTTAGAATGGGCGAAAAGGCTGCAGAATTGATTTTTGAAAATATTGAGCACAACGATAAAGAACTTGAGGAGGAAAGACCTGCACAACACATGCGCATACCATGCAGACTTATTATGTATTAAAAAACCGCTTCCTTAATGAGAAGCGGTGTAATCTAGTCGTCACCCTGTATTAACCGATTGGTATTCGGCAAGAATATTCGGAAAAGGTAAATCGAATATCTTAGTCCCAACGGAAATACAAGATGACAATATCTTTGTCGCAATAATAACGATTCCTTAGTCGGGATATTGTATAAGTTCTGTTAATTCCGGTAGGTTGATGAAATTATTTACCTATCATTAATTTTCGAAGATTGATGAGTCCATACCTCATTCTCCCTAAAGCGGTATTGATGCTGCATCCGGTAATTTCTGCTATTTCCTTAAAGCTTAGATTGGCAAAATGTCTCAGAATGATCACCTCTCGTTGTTCTTCGGGTAATTTTTCCAATAAATCCTTGGCTTTCCCCACACTTTGAGCTTTGATAATTTTATCTTCTACATTTTGATCAGGACAGTTCAGGGTGTCCAAAATTTCATTATCTGTACTGCTTTTGGCAAAGGGGAAACGCTTCAATTTTCTAAAATAGTCTACGCAAAGATTGTGGGCAATGCGCATAGCCCAAGGTAAAAATTTTCCTTCCTCTTTATATTTTCCGTTTTTGAGGGTTTCAATAATTTTTATAAACACATCCTGAGAAATGTCTTCGGCGTGGTATTTGTCTTTTACGATGTACAGGATAGCATTGAACAATTTGTCCTTATATCTCTCCAGCAATGAATCAAGGGCTGATTCATGACCGTTTGCGAATAGATGTATTAGCTCGTTATCGCTTTTTTTGATATACGCTGTCATTACTTAAGAGAATACCAGGTTAAATGTTCTTTACTTTAATTTCGGTTAAGAAAATTTTACTCTAAGCTTCTGCAAAACACTAAAAAAAATCCCCAAAACTGTTAAAAATTTTGTTAAAATTAACCGATATGAATTATAAATAATTGATTATCATATACTATTTTAGCTCTGTTCCACCGCAGGGGTGAATGCTGCGAAAATAGAAAAATTACAGCACAATAACGTTCAGAACAAGCAAATTTGAAGCTACTTTTGTGACCTCGGCGATTATATCAGCATTAATTAATGGAATTGAACAAGGTAAAAAAAGAAGGCGATATTATAGTAAAAGGAGCACGGGTCCATAACCTCAAAAACGTTACTGTAAGTTTTCCGCGAAATAAATTAATAGTAGTAACAGGTGTATCCGGCTCCGGAAAGTCCTCTCTAACCATTGACACCCTCTATGCAGAAGGGCAGCGCAAGTATGCAGAGAGTTTAAGTGCCTATGCTCGTCAGTTTTTAAACAGAATGAACAAGCCCGATGTGGATTACATCAAAGGTTTGTGTCCGGCAATTGCTATCGAGCAAAAAGTAATTACCCGTACACCGCGTAGTACTGTAGGGACGATGACGGAGATTTACGATTATTTGCGGTTGTTGTTTGCCCGGGTGGGCTCCACTATTTCTCCAATATCGGGACAGGAAGTTCGCAAGGATGATATTGGCGATGTAATAGAGGCACTGAAAAAATTAAATCAGGGGGATAAAGTATTTATCCTAGTAAAATTTAAACAACATCAAAACAGAGAAGTAAGGGAAGAGTTAAATATTTTAATGCAGAAAGGTTTCAGCCGCATTGCAGTGGATGAGGAAGGTGAAGAAGGTATGGCGGTGAAACGAATTGAAGAGTTGTTGGAATTGGATGATGCTGCATTGAGGAAAGAAGTGCCCGCTGCTAAATCAAAACAGGGTAATCGAGTATATATACTGATAGATCGTCTAGTAGTAAAAGATTTTGACGAAGATGATTTGCATCGTCTGAGTGACTCTGTTGGTACTGCTTTTTATGAGGGCGAAGGCGATGTATATGCCGAAGTAATTCCTCAAAAAGGAAAGAAAAAACTGCTACATTTTAATAATCGATTCGAGCTAGACGGGATGGTATTTGAAGAGCCGCAACCGAACTTATTTTCCTTCAATAATCCATTAGGTGCATGTCCTACCTGCGAAGGGTTCAGTCTAGTATTGGGCATTGATGAAGATTTGGTTATTCCCGATAAAAGGCTAAGTGTGTTTGAAGGAGCCGTAGCACCATGGAAAGGCGAGAAACTGGGTAAATGGAAAGACTATTTCATTAGACATGCTTCTAAGGATGGTTTTCCGATTCATAAACCCATTGCCGACTTAACTAAAGAGCAGTATAATTATTTATGGAAGACGCCCGGCGGTATTAATGATTTCTTCAAAGAAGTAGAACAAAATCTTTACAAGGTGCAGTACCGCGTATTGCTGAGTCGTTATCGTGGAAGAACTACCTGTCCCGATTGTAATGGCTATCGCCTTCGTAAGGAAGCTTTGTATGTAAAAGTTGGAGGTAAGCATATAGGTGAGCTTTGCGAAATGCCTGCAAAAGATTTGAAGGCGTGGTTCGATAAATTAAAATTGTCGGCACATAAGCAGGAAGTCGCCAAGCGTATTTTAATTGAAATACATAGTAGGCTCGATACGCTCATTAAAGTGGGATTGGGATATCTGACAATGAATCGTGTGGCTAACACGTTGAGTGGCGGCGAAAGTCAACGTATTCAATTAACACGTAGTTTGGGAAGCAATCTTACCGACTCGCTTTACATTTTGGATGAGCCTTCCATTGGCCTGCATTCGAGAGATACGGATAACCTGATAAAAGTTTTAAAGGAACTGCGGGATCTGAACAATACCGTTGTAGTGGTGGAACACGATGAAATGATGATGAGGCAAGCCGATCATATTATTGATATGGGGCCTTTGGCTTCGCACTTAGGAGGAGAAGTAGTGGCGGAAGGCGATTATAAAACCCTCATCAAAAATCCTCAAAGTCTCACAGGTAAATATCTCAGCGGGGCACTATCAATTGTACCGCCTAAAACGGTAAGAAAATGGACGCGGTCTATTATTGTAGAAGGTGCACGCCACAATAATTTGAAAGATATTACCGTCGAATTTCCGCTGAATGTATTATGTGTAGTGAGCGGAGTAAGCGGCAGTGGTAAAACGACATTGGTTAAACAAATACTCTATCCTGCGCTACAAAAAATTAAAGGAGAGTTTACAGGAGAGAAAGTAGGATTTCACAAGGCTATTAAAGGAGATGTAGATAGTATACAACAAATAGAACTGATAGATCAGAATCCTATCGGTAAGTCCTCACGTAGTAATCCGGTTACTTACATCAAGGCCTATGATGAAATACGCGATCTTTTTGCAAAACAGCCATTAAGTAAGATGCGGGGTTTTCAGCCTAAGCATTTTTCATTTAATGTAGATGGAGGTAGATGCGATACTTGTAAAGGCGAGGGTGAGCAGGTTATTGAAATGCAATTCTTGGCAGATGTACATCTGGTATGCGAAAGTTGCGTGGGTAAACGTTTTAAGGACGAAGTACTGGAAGTACAGGTTAACGGAAAGAATATTCACGATGTTTTGGAGATGAGTGTAGATGAGGCTATCGAATTTTTCGCACCGATATCTGATGCAATTGCTAAAGCTATTCAGCCTTTAAGCGATGTGGGTTTAGGATATATTAAGTTGGGTCAATCCTCTGATACGCTCTCAGGTGGCGAAGCGCAACGTGTGAAGCTGGCTTCTTTTTTAGGAAAGGGTAGAAATAGTAACAAAATATTATTCATCTTCGACGAGCCTACTACAGGCCTGCATTTTCATGATATTAAAAAACTGCTGGCTTCATTTGATGCACTCATAGAACAGGGGCATTCCATTATTGTAATTGAGCATAATACGGATGTGATTAAGAGCGCAGACTGGTTAATTGACCTGGGCCCTGAAGCCGGAGACGGTGGGGGAGCAGTAGTGTTTGCCGGAAAACCTGCAGATATTAAAAAAGTAAAAGAGAGTCATACCGCAAAATATCTGTAAGACCCTCTTTGAATTCGCTTTAAATAATATAGATCTTTATACAGCAGGTTCCTGTTGGCTAAGGCAGTGGAAACTTCCCAGACCCCATATAATTTCAGTAGAGTCAATGCCTACAACAGTTCTATCCTTGAACTGCTCCTGTATAATTCTCAATGCCTTTTCGTCGTTTTTACAACGATAGGTGGGCACGATTACCGATTTATTGCATATATAAAAATTGGCATAAGATGCCGGTAATCGTTGGTCTTCATAAATCACGGGATCAGGCATAGGAAGTTCTATAATGTTGAGTTGCTTCCCATTGAGCAGCCGCATTTGCTTTAGCTTTTTCAGATTGTTTTGAAGCAGCTCATAGTTTTCATCGTTTTTGTTTTCCTCCACCACAGTGAGTACGGTATCCTCATTCACGAATCGGATAGTATCATCAATGTGTCCGTCGGTATCATCTCCCACAATACCTTCATCTACCCATAATACCTGTTCAGCACCATAATAGTTATACAGATAATTTTCAATCTGCTCCTGATTCAGATGCGGATTGCGATTTTCGTTCAGTAAGCAACAGGTAGAAGTAAGAACGGTACCTTTCCCGTTAAATTCTACGGAACCACCTTCCATTACGATACCGGGATATACTACCGGCAATTTGAAGTGACGTGCAATCTTTGTAGGAATATCATCGTCCAAATCATAGGGAGGATATTTGTCCCCCCAGGCGTTATATCCCCAGTCTACAATAATTTTTTTAGAACCTGCTGCAGCGGGATTAATAAGAAAAGCCGGACCATGATCCCTGCACCACGCATCATTGGTAGGATGATAATAAAATTCAACCTTGTTCAAATCTACTTCCTGCTTTTGCAAATGCCTAATGGCAAAATTCTTCATTGCTTCATCGGCCACATTGATCCTTACGATTTCGCTTTTCGCCAGTTCTTTTACAAAATGCGCATAGTAAGGATAAATAGTATGAATCTTACCGGGCCAAGAAGCTTCTTTATGAGGCCAGCTTAGCCAGGTCGCTTCGTGCGGATGCCATTCGGCAGGGAAGAAATATCCCAGTTGTTTGGGAACAAATGTTGCTTCCGTGGAGGGCTGCAGTTCGGAATTGTTTGAATTCATTTATTTAATACGTTTAATTGTCTGATGTTTTCAATAGCGCTTTAAAGTTATAGGCCAGTTTTGCAGGAGCTTTAGGATTGGGCATACTATTATCAAAACAGTATCCAATCTTGCACACTGCGTGGCTTACATTCTATTCTTTATAGCATTAGTATTTTCCGGTAAGATTATTCCTCATCAAGAAATCTCTTGGTAATGGGATGATAAGAGTCGATTCTTCTGTCTCGGAGGAATGGCCAATGCACTCTAAAGCTGTCTGCTTCCCTCAGATCCAATTCTACAACTTCAGTTTCTTCTTGGTCGTGAGATGCCAAATAAAGCAATTTACCCTGCCCATTGGCTACAAAGCTTCCACCCCAGAACTTCATGGCGCCGTTCTGCTCATAGCCTACGCGGTTTACACTTACCACAGGAATACCATTTGCTACGGCATGACCCCGCTGAATAGTTTGCCAAGCATTGTACTGGTCTTTGTTGGTTTCTTCATCCTGTTCGGCAGCCCAACCAATAGCAGTCGGGTAGAACAGAATTTGGGCACCCATGAGCGCTGTGATTCTTGCTGCTTCTGGATACCACTGATCCCAGCATATTAATACGCCGATGGTAGCAAATTGGGTTTTGAAAACTTTATAACCCAGGTCGCCCGGGGTAAAGTAGAATTTTTCGTAATAAGCCGGATCATCCGGGATGTGCATTTTGCGGTATTTTCCAAGGTAGCTTCCATCTGCATCCAGCACGGCCGTGGTGTTGTGGTATATACCTTCTGTTCTTTTTTCGAAAAGAGAGGCAATGATTACAACACCCAATTCTTTGGCTACTTGCTGCAATGTTTCAGTAGAGGGGCCGGGAATAGGCTCGGCCAATTTGAAATTCTCATAATCTTCTACATCGCAGAAATATAAAGAAGTAAAAAGCTCCTGTAGGCATACAATTTGCGCCCCTTTGGAAGCAGCTTCTTTTATTTTTTCAATAGCTTTATTCAGATTTGCCTGCTTATCTGCGGTACAGCTCATCTGTACCAGACCGACTTTTACTTTTGCCATAATAATATTTTTCCCTTGGTGGGTTTTAATTGCGTGCAAAGGTATTTAAATAAATCGAGGGGGTAAAATACTGTGTGTTAAAGTAAAAAAATACGGAACCTCAAAGAAGTTCCGTATGTAATTAATTTATGCGGTAAAAGCTGTTATCTATCTTAATCTGTTTAAGTCCCTAATGAGTTTTTCATCTCGCCTTATACCTTGGATGGCGAATATAAAGCCTATGATTATCAGTACTGTGAGTAAAGATGTTAAGGCAAATGCACCTTGTTGAAAATATTGGGAGTAATTATAATAAACCACTGGAAGGCCAAGAGCGCCAAGTAAACCCAAATAACAAAGTAGGACTTGTTTTTTACGATTTTTGAAAAGGAAAATTGACACTACAGCCAGCCCCAGCACTGCCACTGTGAGTAATATAAGGTAGATATTGTCCGTAGCGGTGAGTTCGGGACCCTCTACGCCTTGGGTACCCGGAGCTACCGTACCCACATAAAAGGGGAATTTGAATGTTAAACCGCTACATATCGACGATAGTAACAGCCAAAGTGTTTGTTTTCTTTGAATCATACGAAAAAGTTATCAATGATGTTTTGAAAACTTGGTTGATGCTACCATTATCCCAGTTCCGGATAAAGCGGAAACTGCTTCATGAATTCTTTTACATCTTCGCGCACGCCAGCAATTAATTGCTCATTATCGGCATTCATCAACACTTTGTCAATCATATTTACAACTTCTACTACGTCTTTTTCTTTCAGGCCTCTTGTTGTCACGGCCGGTACACCTACCCGAATACCTGAAGTTACAAAAGGCGATTTATCGTCGAAAGGAACCGCATTTTTATTCAGTGTAATAAATGCTTTGTCTAGAGTTTCCTGTGCTTTTTTACCGGTAATGTTTTTGTTGCGCAGGTCAATCAACATAAGATGGTTATCGGTTCCGCCGCTAATAAGGTTGTAGCCTTTTTCCATAAAGGCGTCAGCCATTGCTTGGGCATTGCGAATAATTTGTTTAGCATACTCAGTAAAGCTGTCATCAAGAATTTCACCAAAAGCAACCGCTTTTGCAGCGATGATATGTTCCAGCGGTCCTCCTTGTAAGCCGGGGAACACTGCCAAATCTAACAGCTGGCTCATCGTGCGGATATTGCCTTTAGGGTCTTTAATGCCCCAGGGGTTTTCGAAATCATGACGTATCATGATAACACCACCACGCGGTCCACGCAAGGTTTTATGAGTAGTGCTGGTTACGATATGACAATGTTCGAAAGGATCGTTTAATAATCCTTTAGCAATCAAACCTGCCGGGTGAGCGATGTCGGCCATTACAATGGCTCCGATTTTATCAGCCACCGCACGAATTCGGGCATAATCCCAGTCGCGACTGTATGCTGAGGCTCCGCAGATAATCATTTTAGGTTTGTGAGCAAGTGCTTTCTGCTCTAAATCGTCATATTCTACCAGTCCGGTGTCTTTATTGACACCATATGAAATTACATTGTAATGTTTACCACTGAAATTGGCTGGGCTACCGTGAGTCAAGTGTCCGCCCATACTTAGGTCCAATCCCATAATGGTATCGCCGGGCTTCAACACGGCCATAAATACGGCAGCGTTGGCTTGTGCACCACTATGAGGTTGTACGTTAGCCCAGCTAAGATTGAATATCTTTTTTAAGCGATCTATAGCTAGATTTTCGATTTCGTCTACTACCTCGCAGCCTCCGTAATATCTTTTACCGGGATAGCCTTCTGCATATTTATTGGCAGGCACACTGCCCATAGCCTTTAATACCTGATAGGAAACGAAGTTCTCTGAAGCGATTAATTCAATATCGTTGCGCTGGCGTTCTAATTCTTTCTCCAGCAATTGGAAAAGTATAGTATCATGTTGCATGGCGCAAAGATAAGACTAGCGATTTGAAAACTTGACAAAGATTATTGTCTTAAAGATTCCTAAAGGTATATGTAGCCATTTTTCCATTTTTACTTACCTTCACCGCTTTATTTGAAGGTGCTTTAGATTAATTTTATAATGAAGGCAATCATTCCAGTTGCAGGTACCGGAACGAAACTAAGGCCACATAGTTATTCACAGCCCAAGGCCTTAATTCCATTAGCGGGTAAAACTGTTCTCAGTATCATCATAGACCAGCTTAAAGATGCCGGTATAGAGGAGTTTGTTTTTATAATCGGATACCTCGGAGACAAAATATATCATTACGTAAAAGACAGACACAGTGATATCGTCGCTCATTTTGTAGGTCAGGAAGATCGAAAAGGAGTGGGGCATGCCATCAGTTTGGCAAAGGATGCCGTTAAGGGCGATGAAGTGCTAATTACGCTAGGAGATACCATTTGCGAATATGATATTCGCACCGTGCTAAAAAGCCCTCATTCTATGATTGGGGTACGTAAGGTAGATAATCCGGGAGATTTTGGTGTAGCGGAAATAGATAAAAACGGTTTTATCGAATCGGTTATTGAAAAACCCAGTATTCCTAAGTCCAATCTCGCTATGGTGGGTATCTACAAGATTAAAGAAAGTAGCATCTTGTTTGAATGTCTGGATGACAATATCAATAAAGGACTAGTTACCCACGGCGAGTTCACCATCACGGATGCTATCGATTGTATGATTCGGAAGGGGGTACAGTTCGGTTCATTTAAGGTGGATAATTGGTTTGATGCAGGAAATAAAGATACTCTACTGAAATCTAACGCAACGCTGCTTAAGAAATTTGGTAAAGAGGTAAAGGCTTCTAAGTATCTAAATACAGTTATTATTCCTCCGGTAAGTATTGGAGAAGGCTGTATTATCGAAAACAGCATTGTGGGGCCTAATGTGACTCTGGGAGAGTTTACCCATCTCAAACAATCTATCGTTAAAAACTCTATTGTAGGCGCTTATTGTAGTCTCTACGATATCGTACTGGAAGATTCGCTTATTGGTAGCGACACTCGCTTAAAGGGAGAAACCCGCAGTCTAAATATCGGCGATAATACCAGTATCGATTTAGGATAATTGGTCTTTTCTGAAGTTTATAGTATTAATCGTAAATTGCTGTAGTCTGGTTCACGATTAATCATAAACGTATCATGCGCATTACGCAGTTATTCAATATTCAATATCCCATTATTCAGGCAGGAATGGTATGGGCTAGTGGTTGGAAATTGGCCAGTGCTGTTAGTAATGCAGGTGGCTTGGGTATAATAGGTGCCGGTTCTATGTCTCCAGAGATTTTGCGGGAGCACATTCAAAAATGTAAAGCTGCTACTGCAAAGCCTTTCGCTGTCAATCTTCCTTTGTTATATCAGCATATCGAGCAACAGGTCGCTGTCATTATTGAGGAGAAGGTCCCCATAGTATTTACCAGTGCCGGTAATCCCAAAACTTGGACACCGCATTTCAAAGAGGCGGGTATTAAAGTGGTGCATGTGGTAAGCAGCAGTAAGTTTGCCGTAAAGGCTGAGGAAGCCGGCTGTGATGCAGTGGTGGCAGAAGGCTTCGAAGCAGGTGGTCATAACGGACGGGAAGAAACGACCACTATGGTGCTGGTGCCATTAGTGGTGAATGCTGTTTCTATTCCGGTGATTGCTGCAGGCGGTATTGCTACGGGTAGGCAAATGTTGGCGGCATTTGCGTTGGGTGCCGAAGGCGTGCAGATGGGCAGTCGGTTTGTTGCTAGTCGGGAAGCTTCTTCTCATATCAATTTTAAAAATTTGGTGCTACAGGCAGGGGAGGGCGATACGCAGCTTGCATTAAAACAACTCACTCCCGTGCGTTTATTAAAAAATGAGTTTTATCAGCAGGTGCAAGCTGCCGAATTGCGAGGCGCTGGTAAGGACGAATTGATGCAACTTTTGGGGAAAGGACGTGCCCGTATGGGAATGTTTGAAGGTAATCTTTCTGAGGGCGAACTGGAAATAGGACAGGTGAGTGCCCTAATTAAAGACCTTCCCCCCGCCGCCGATATAGTGCAGCGTGTATGGGAGGAGTTTGAAGTCGCCCGTAAGGAACTAGCCACTTATAGGGCTACCCCTTAAAGATGAAGTATACAGCACCTACGAGCAGTGCGAACCCTATAAAATGATTCAGGGAAAACTGAAGGTTGTGAAAAACAAGTTTTGAAAAAATTACAAATACTACTAACGTAATCACTTCCTGCAATACCTTTAATTGTACCAGCGAAAAGGGGCCGCCTGTTTCTGAAGAGCCGATTCTATTTGCCGGCACTTGAAAGCAATATTCGAAAAAGGCTATTCCCCAGCTTAACAGTATAATCATCCAAAGAGGAGTAGCTGCATGATTACTGTCTTTGCTAAAAAATTTCAGATGTCCGTACCAAGCCAATGTCATGAAAGAATTGGAAAGCAGCAGTAAAGCAATGGTATTAAAAGCTTTCATATATAATTGGAATTTGAGAAGATATTACCAGCCTTCAGCACTATCATCACCACGCCTGTCGGCAACTGCTTCAAAACTACCGTCGGGTAGAACTTTGATAACTTCTGTGCGTCCGATACTTTTTCGCTCCTTGAGTTTGTATCCCATTTTGGTTAATGCTTCAGCGGTAGCCTTAGGGAAGTTCTGTTCGATATATACTTCGTCCGGAAGCCACTGGTGATGGAACTTGGGTTTGTTTACGGCATCATCGGTACTCATTTTAAAATCGATGATGTTTAAGATAGTTTGAAATACAGAAGTGGGTATCGTAGTTCCGCCAGGGGTTCCTGCAACGAGGTAAGGTTTTTTATTTTTAAGTACGATAGTTGGTGTCATAGAACTGAGCATTCTTTTTCCCGGCTCTATGGCATTGGCTTTACCTCCCACGGCTCCGTAAAGATTAGGAGTACCGGGCTTAGCACTGAAGTCGTCCATTTCGTCATTGAGTATAAAACCTGCGCCGCCTACTACGGTTCTACTGCCGTAATGATTGTTCAAAGTTGTGGTTACGGCAACAGCATTGCCTTCTTTGTCGATAACACTGAGGTGGGTAGTTTCTTCGCTTTCGTAACCCGGTATAACGCCTTCTATAATATCCTTGCTGTTCCCAGCTATATTGGGCTTGTAGTTTTTCATACGCTTTTTTAGGTATGCCTTGCTGGTTAATTCGGTTGCCGGTACATTGTAGAAATCTGCATCACCCATATATTTGGCGCGATCTGCATAAGCACGACGTTCTACTTCTATCATTAATTGTACAGACTGAGGCGTATGGAATCCCATCTTATTGATAGCATAGGGCTCAATCATTTTTAGCATTTGATGTAGCAATATTCCGCCACTACTAGGCATCGGCATGCCGATAATAGTGTATCCTCTATAATCAAAAATGTGCGGTGTTCTAAATTTTGCTTTATAGTTTTTTAGATCATCGAGTGTAATTAAGCCCTTGCCACGTTGCATTTCTTCAACGATTAGCTGAGCTGTCTTGCCTTCATAAAACTCTTTTTCACCGTGATCGCTGATGCGTTTGAGAGTGTTGGCAAGGTCTTTTTGTATCAATAGATCTCCTTTTTTCCATCCTTCAGGTTTAACAAATACAGGCTGAATAGTATTGTATTTGATAAAATCTTTTTGGGCTCTGTTTAAAGTTTCGGCTTCGGTTTCTGTAATTGCAAAGCCCTTTTCGGCCAATTCAATGGCTGGCTCCATCAATACTTTCATCGGGAGCTTCGCATATTTGTGCGCAGCAAAGAGGCCCGCCACCGTACCCGGAACACCACTGGCCAGATGGCCATAAAGACTTTTTTCAATAATATGATTACCGTTTTCGTCCAAATACATATCTCTGTGAGCTGCAGCAGGAGCCATTTCGCGATAATCGAGTGCAATGGCCTCTTTATTTTTTAAATAAGCCACCATAAAACCCCCGCCGCCAATATTGCCCGCGCCGGGATATACCACTGCTAGTGCCCATTGAGTGGCAATAGCAGCATCTACAGCATTGCCCCCCTTTTGCAATACTAGCAGTCCGGCTTTACTTGCTAGTGGATGAGCTGAAACGACAGCGCCATTTTTGGCTGTTACTATTTTATTGCTTTCGTAAAAAACTCTGTTAAGCTGCGCGCTACTTATAAAATGCAATAACAGTATGAATATGCTTAATACCCAATAGCACGTATTTCTTGTCGGCGAAAAGTATGCGTACGGATGTATTGATGCAGCCATATTTTATGGAATGATTTAAATAATCAGTGTCTTTTAAATGCCAAAGTTAGTGGTGGATTGCCATACTTTAATAAATAAAGATATTTCAAAAAGTTTTTGCATTTTTGCAGAAACCTGTTTCTGTTGAATGAAAAAGAATATTTATAAAACCCTGCGGGAAAAGAAAAATGCTGCGCAAAAATCCTTTGCAGTATTAATTGATCCGGACGGGGTTGATAATTCCTCTATTCACAAATTGATTCAGGTTTCCGTTGATGCGAAGGTGGATTATTTTTTTGTAGGGGGGAGTTTGGTAATTACAGATCATTTGGATGAAATTATCAAACAAATCAAATCTTCATGCGATATTCCGGTAGTACTATTTCCAGGCAATCCCTCGCAACTAAGTAAGCATGCAGATGCGCTTTTGTATTTATCATTAATCTCCGGCCGCAATCCTGAATTATTGATAGGTCAGCATGTTGTTTCTGCTCCGTTTGTTAAAAACAGTGGGTTGGAAATTATTCCAACCGGATATATTGTTGTAGACGGAGGTGCTCCAACCACCGTATCCTATATTAGTAATACTGCTCCACTTCCACACGATAAAAATGATGTGGCTATGTGCACGGCTCTGGCAGGCGAAATGCTGGGTATGCGCGTGATTTATATGGATGCAGGCAGTGGTGCCAAAAATCCTATCTCAGAAAGTATGATTCAGTCGGTGGCGCAAAATGTAGAAGCCCCGGTAATTGTAGGAGGAGGTATTAAGGATCCCGAAAAGGCCTATAATAATTGTAAGGCAGGCGCCGATGTAGTAGTCGTAGGTAACGCCATTGAAAAAGACCCTTCGTTGATTACAGAAATGAGCACGGCCATTCACGCTTCTTCTTCCCGTGTAAGCTTGTAGTTTAGCGCATAGAGAACAATAGCTATTGCATGTCTGTATGCATCACTTGCAAAACAATTCCTATAGAATGCGTGTTATCCTATATACATTAAAGTTATAACAATGGAATTAGGTATAGGCATGTTTGGCGATGTGCGTATAGGACCCGATGGAAAACCTCAGTCTGCACAGCAACGCCTACAGGAAATTATTGAGGAAGTGAAGCTTATGGATGAAGTGGGCCTTGACTTTTACGGAATAGGGGAGCATCATCGGCCTGATTATGCTGTTTCTGTCCCGGAAGTGTTATTGGCCGCATTGGCTTCTGTTACTAAAAAAATTAAGCTGGGAAGTGCTGTTTCGGTGTTGAGTTCTTCCGATCCGGTGCGATTGTATCAAAGCTTCGCAACGTTGGATCTAATATCTGATGGCCGAGCGGAACTCATGGCCGGGCGGGGTAGTTTTATCGAATCGTTCCCTCTTTATGGTTATGATTTGAATGATTATGATGCACTTTTCGATGAGAAGTTGCGCTTGTTATTACAAATAAATGAACAGGAAATTATTTCCTGGAAAGGAAAATTTCGGGCAGAGCTTAAGGAACAGATGGTATTACCTCGCGCACTCAATAATCATTTAAAAATATGGGTGGCTGTGGGTGGTACGCCCGAATCCGTGGTGCGTGCAGCCTCTCTAGGGTTGCCTGTAATGTTTGCGATTATTGGGGGTAGCCCCGTACAGTTCAAGCCGTTATTCGACTATAATAAGGCGATTTATCAACAGGCTGGGCACGATATGAATGCTTTTGAAGTGGGGGTGCATGTACATGCTTTCTTTGGTGAGGACAGCAAGGAAATTGCTGATTATTACTATCCAGTTTATTCCGCTCAAATGGATAGGATTGGGCGCAGTCGCGGATGGCCTCCTTATCAGCGCGTACAATATGATCGTGGACGTGGTAAGGGTGGACATTTGATAATCGGTGATGCTGATGAAGCTGTCGATAAAATTCTCGAATTGCAAGAGCTCTTCGGACTAACACGCTTCTCTGCTCATATGGACGTAGGGGCCCCTTCTCATGACAGAATCATGAAGTCTATCGAAATCTTTGGAACTAAAATCGCTCCAAAAGTACGGGAGGCACTTCGTAAGTGATGCTCCTATCTTAAATCACTTGTATCTACTCGGGAAGGAGTATCAGTTCCTGCAATAATACTTTTGGCGCTCAAGGCAATGGCTTTGATAATAGCCGTCATGTTTTCAAGATCCAATGTAGATACTTCATCACTGGGTTTATGATAATTGGGTTCGTTGTCCATTTTTGAAGTGGAAATGGTGTGAGCCGCAACCCCCAGTCTGGCTAAAGTAGCATTGTCGGAGCGATAGAATAATTGCTGATCTGGATAAGGATCTGGATAAAAATTGAAATCCGTGCCTTTTAGATTTTTCTGAAGAATGGTACCCAAATCTGTTTTTTCAAATCCGGTTATGTAAGCGCTATTTTTCCCCCATTTGCTATCGGTACCAATCATTTCAATGTTCAACATGGCAACCACTTTTTCCGGAGGTAGTTGTTTGCTGAAATACTGTGAGCCAAAACCTCCACTCTCTTCAGCAGTGAACGCTGCAAATATTAATGTTCTCTCATTATCGCCTTTGGCTTTAAAGTATTTTGCTAGCTCAATTACCGCGGTGGTGCCTGATGCATTATCATTGGCGCCGTTATAAATGCTATCGCCGTTTACGGGCTTACCAATACCTAGATGATCGTAATGCGCAGAGAAAATAACATATTCATCAGCTTTTTTCTTTCCGGGTAGAATGCCTACCACATTGGCAAGTTGATGTTCTTTTATGTTATGTGAGGCTGTTATAGTAAGGTTCTGGGTATCGACATCGCCTAATACAAATGCTACACTAGCAGCAGATTGAAAAAAGCTACGTTTCAGCATGCTCAGACGTGGAAATCTGTCTGCAAAGGCTGGATCTACCACAACCAACAAATCCTTGTCACTGGCAGCGAATTGTATCGCTTTAGAGAAGAAATTATCAGTAGCCGTAATTTTTTCTATCGAAAGATTGTGTGATGATAACGTGATTTGGGGCTTAGATGTAATCAGCACAATTTTTTGGGGATCTACTTCAGTTCCGTTGCTTTTGGCTGTAAGCGATTCCTGAGTGGCACTGACCATGCTAAAAGATTGGAGAAAGCTATTGCCTTTGAGAGGTTTTAACCCCGCTTGTTGAAAGGCTTCAGCAATGTATTGTGCGGCTTTATCAATTTCAGGAGTAAACACTTTACGGCCTTGTAACGAATCGGAAGCCAGTACGCTGATGGTTTTAGAAACATCTTCTACACGAATGTTGATGTGTTTTTGTGCGTATACGTGAGTACTGCAAAGTAGCAGTGTATAACCAATGACTTTTTTCATGTTTCCAGAAAAGTTTAAGCAAATATCCGTTTTTTAAAGTAATACCTTTTTATCATTAGAAACTCATTCTTTCTTTGAATTTAACGGCCTGTCTTCTGCTGATTTCTATCTTTTCACCACCCCTTAATTCTACTAATAATCCGTTATTAAAGTAAGGTTCGATTTTTTCCACCATACGCAGATTGATGATGTGTTTACGGTTGGCTCTGAAGAAAATTCTAGGGTCTAGTCTTTCTTCCAGTGCGTTAAGTGATTTTAAGATTAAAGGCTTGTGTCCATTAAAAAATACTTTGGCATAATTGCCTACACTTTCAAATAGCCGTACTTCGGATAGTTGAATGAACCAGCATTTGTCGCCATCCTTAAGAAAGACCTGACTGTTTTCACCCAGTATTTCTTCGTGCTTGGGGCGTTCATCATTGGGTGTGTTTTTAATGGTAGATTTTATTTTATTGATGGCAGCTTCCAATCTTTTGGATTCAATAGGTTTTAATAAATAATCCAGCGCATTTACCTCAAATGCTTTTAGGGCATATTCGTCATAAGCTGTAGTAAAAATTACTGTAGGCACAAAATCAAGCTCTGTAAGCATTTCAAATCCCGTTTTGCCGGGCATTTGGATATCCAAAAAAATCAAATCAGGCTGTAGTGCGTTGATTTTTTCTATCGCCTCATTAGCATTGGAGGCTTCATCGATAATTTCGATATCGGTATAAGGTTGTAATAGTTTGGCAAGTTCAGCACGTGCCAGCCTTTCATCATCTATAATAATTGTTCTCATATGCATCGGTTATAATGTGAGAGGCAATTGAAGTTTAGCTTCTACAATATGGGGTGCGGCTTGCTTTATTTCGAAAGTTGCATTATCTCCGTAGACTAAGGATAATCTTTCTCGAATGCTTTTTATTCCGAAACCGCTGTCGGGGGGTGTTGCTTTCAATTGTCCGGTATTTTCAACAATGAGTTCAAGAAGGCCGTTTTTTACGGTAGAAGTAAGTTTGACAATGCCCCCGTTTACTTCATGGCTAATACCATGTTTAATGGCATTCTCCACCAACATTTGCAGCATCATTGGAGGTATCTGTTGGTAAAGCGTTTCCTCCTCAATATTAAAAGACACTTGTAGTCTGCTTTCAAAACGCATCTGTTCCAGAGCTAGATAATCTTTCACAATATTCAGTTCATCTGATAAGGCAATTGTTTCAGATTTATCAAGATTGATACTGCTTCGCAGAATATTACTCAGCTCCGTAATGGCTCTTCGGGCTCGTTGAGGATCTTCATCCACCATAGCTCTGATACCATTTAACGCATTAAAGATAAAATGAGGATTGATGTGCGTTTTAATGGTTTTTAGCTCCAACTCTTTAATGTGCGATTTTAAGATGAGATTGTCTATCTGTTCTTGCTGTGCCTTGGTAATATAGTGGTAACCGAAATATACGGAGCTCCAGATGAGGAAATAGAAAAACCAAGAAAAGGCATTGTTTAGTAAGAGAAGCAATAGGGATTTGTTCAAAATCCCTAATTCGCTCTTATGGAGTAGTTCCAATTTTTTTAAAACGACCCATTCGATAATGCCACATACAAAGGAGGTGATTAGTGTATATAAAAGTAGCAGTGCAATCTGTTTCGATACTTTAAGCGAGAGCACTTTTGTTTTGAGTATCGCAATGCGCAGTAAGTGTGACAGTATCAATCCTAGTATACTGAAACTTGCCATGCGCTGTATCATGATGATGCGTTCCTGAGGGTCATTCATTTTATCGAGCGACCAGGCTAGAAATAAATGCCAGAAAAAAAAGGCACTCCATCCCAAAATCTGCAATACCCAATAGTATCTTTTGCCGATTATCATAAAACAAATCTAAGCAGGAAGCCGCAAGCTTCTTCAAATAAATTATCAGTGGTAAGGATGATGTATAAACGGATAATGATGAATGTAATTTGCTGAGAATCTTTTTACGGATGCATTTTGTATGATAAAGCTGTGATAATAAAATGGTTGTATTTTGAGTGTTGCCTTAAGGGTTGAAACAAGCTATTCCTATATTCTTACGCAGTGAAGCGACTTCTAGTTTTATAAATTAGAAAGAGAAATTTACCTATCAAAATACTTATTTTTGTCCAAATCTTTGTTGGATGACTATTACACCTGGACCCTTACTTCAATCTGTGAATAGTCCTGAGGATTTGAAAAAAATTCCACGGGAGAAGTTGCATGAGTTTTGTGAACAGCTGAGGCAATATATTATTGACGTTGTAAGTGTGCACGGCGGACATTTTGCCGCCAGCTTGGGTGTAGTAGAGCTTACCACTGCATTGCATTATGTATATAATGCTCCTTACGATCAGTTGGTTTGGGATGTAGGGCATCAAGCATATGGTCATAAAATCATTACTGGGCGCCGCGATCAGTTTGTTACTAACAGAAAATACAATGGTTTAAGCGGATTTCCCAAACGTTCTGAAAGTGAGTACGATGCTTTTGGTGTAGGGCATTCTTCCACCTCCATTTCCGCTGCGCTGGGTATGGCAATCGCTGCCAAGTATAAAGGGGAGGAGGATAGAAAAGTGGTTGCCATCATCGGTGATGGTTCCATGACCGCCGGTATGGCATTCGAGGCCATGAATCATGCAGGTGTCGCCAATACCAATTTGCTAATAATTCTCAACGATAATGGGATAGGCATTGATCCCAACGTGGGAGCGCTCAAAGAATATCTCACAGATATTACTACTTCACGTACCTACAATAAACTGAAAGACGATATATGGAATGCATTGGGCAAATTGCCCGTGGGTAATAAATTTACCCGCTCCATGATGCACAAACTGGCCGAAAGCGTAAAGGGGCTTGTGAACAGTAGTTCCAATCTTTTTGAAGCGCTTAAGATTCGATATTTTGGTCCGATCGACGGGCATAATATTACCAAACTTATTGATACTTTAAACGACCTGAAAGATATCCCAGGCCCTAAACTTCTGCACGTAATTACTACAAAGGGTAAAGGGTATGCCCTGGCCGAAAAAGATCAAACCAAATGGCATGCTCCAGGTACATTTGATAAGGTAACAGGAGAAATATATAAAAAGAAATTCGACACTCCTCAGCCACCTAAGTATCAGGATGTGTTTGGAAAAACCATCATTGAGCTAGCTAAACAGAACGATAAGATCTTTGCAGTAACGCCCGCCATGCCTTCGGGTTCTTCTCTTAAGTACATGATGGAGGAGATGCCAGATCGAGCATTCGATGTAGGTATATGCGAGCAGCATGCTGCTACGCTAAGTGCCGGCCTAGCAACTCAAGGGTTAAGGGTGTTCTGTCATATGTATTCTACCTTTATGCAGCGTGCATACGACCAGGTGGTGCATGATATAGCGATACAGAAGCTGCCTGTGGTACTTTGTATAGACCGCGCCGGACTGGTAGGGGATGACGGCCCTACCCATCACGGATGTTATGATATAGCCTATTTCCGTTGTATCCCTAATATGATCATCAGTGCTCCCATGAACGAAAGTGAGCTGCGAAATCTGATGTATACTGCACAACTGGAATCTACTCAAATGCCTTTTGTAATCAGATATCCCCGTGGTGAAGGTGTGATGCCCCAATGGCAAACCCCCATGCAAGAAGTTCCCATAGGGAAAGGTAGAAAACTCAAAGATGGAAGAGATATAGCGATCCTTTCTTTGGGACATCCCGGCAATTTTGCAGCTGCCGCCATTCGCGATGTAAAGCAGGATGGGATAGATCCCGCTCATTACGATATGCGTTTTGCTAAACCCCTCGATGAGGAACTACTTCATGAGGCATTGAGCAAATACGAAAAAATCATTACGGTAGAAGATGGAACTGTAGTGGGCGGATTTGGTAGTGCTGTGCTGGAGTTTATGGCCGCACACGGATACAAGAACGATATTCGCATCCTCGGAATTCCCGATAGAATCGTAGAACACGGTACGCCAAAAGAACTACATCATGAGTGCGGATACGATGCTGCAGGTATTGCGGATGCCATCAGACAGATGATGGATGTAAAAGTATCCTTAATGTCCTAATTAGCCACTAGTCTCGATTTCTTATTGCAATATTTACTTATAGGAAGCTGCCGAAGTTCCCAAAAGAAGGGTAGTGGAAGAAACTTATTGATTTTTCCATTTCCTGTTCTGCATTTTAAATTTATCTTCGCAGCCTATGAGTAACAAAGCAATAGTAGTAAGTGGTGTTCGACCAACCGGAAATCTGCACTTGGGAAATTATTTTGGTGCTCTGCGCAACTATGTGAAGATGCAGAATGAGTATGAATGCTTTTTCTTTATAGCCGATCTGCACTCTTTAACAACCCATCCCGACACAAAGGAACTAAGAGAAAATGTACTAAAAGTAGTGTCTGAATATCTGGCCTGTGGACTAGATCCTCAGAAAGTAACTCTTTATTGTCAGAGCGATGTGCCACAAACTACCGAGTTGTATTTATACTTAAATATGCTGGCATATAAAGGTGAGTTGGAAAAGACAACCACTTTTAAAGATAAAGTACGATTGCAGCCTCATAATGTCAATGCCGGTTTGCTTACTTATCCGGTATTGATGGCAGCTGATATTTTACTTCATCGCGCTAAACTGGTGCCTGTCGGAAAAGATCAGGAACAGCATCTGGAAATGACCCGCACTTTTGCCAACCGTTTTAATCACAGATATAGTGAGGTATTCCCAGAGCCGCAAGCATTTAATTTTGGTGAAGCTCTGTTGAAAGTACCCAGCTTGGATGGTTCGGGGAAAATGAGTAAAAGTGAGAACCAATATGCTACTATTTATCTTGCCGATGATGATGATCTGATCCGCAAAAAAATAATGAAGGCCAAAACCGACGCAGGTCCTACTGAACCCAATAGCCCTAAGCCGGATTACATTGAGAATCTCTTTGACTTGATGAAACTGGTGAGTAAAGAAGAAGTAATTCATAAATTTGAAGAAGACTATAACAACTGTGCCATCCGTTATGGTGATATGAAGAAGCAACTAGCGGAAGATATGGTACAGTATATTGCTCCGATTCGGCAGAAGGCTCAGGATATTCGTGATAATGAGGCGGAGCTGAATAGAATTCTTAGCTCAGGTGCAGAAAAGGCCGCAGAAAGTGCTGAACGCACTATGAAAGAAGTGCGAAAAGCCATGGGATTATTATATTTTTGATAAATAGCGATCGAATAAGCATAATCATTGCCGAACTTTAATGAAGTTATTTAAAGCTCGGACAATAAAGCATTAACCATCTTGTGAAAATGGCGAAATCAAAATCTAAACCCAAGCACATTGCTGTTGCCGGAAATATTGGGGCAGGAAAAACTACGCTTACCCAGATGCTGGCCAAACATTATAGGTGGATTCCTCATTTTGAAGATGTGGACCACAATCCCTATCTGATGGACTTCTATGAGGATATGCCCCGCTGGAGTTTTAACCTGCAGATCTACTTTTTGCATATCCGTTTAAAACAGTTGTTGGAAATCCAAAATGGCACCGAAACTGTTATACAGGATAGGACTATCTATGAAGATGCACATATCTTCGCTCCCAACCTCCACGAGATGGGATTGATGAGTAAACGCGATTATGATAACTATTTTGAGTTTTTCCAAACATTAAAGTCGATGGTAAAACCTCCCGATTTGATGATTTATCTGAGTGCTTCTGTGCCCACACTGGTGGGACAGATTCAGAAACGCGGCCGGGAGTATGAGGAAAACATTCGTCTAGATTATCTGAAAAGACTCAATGAGTATTACAACAAATGGGTAGCTTCCTATAAAGAAGGTCCGCTTTTGGTGATCGACGTAGACAAAAATAAGTTTGCCGAAAACGAAGAACACTTCGGTGAAATCATTACCAAGGTGGATTCAACCCTATATGGATTGTTCTAATCCGCCTAGCTACATCCGATAATCCAGTACATCGCTTAACCTATTGAGTCAGAATAGCATAGATTTAGTTGCTAACAATCTTAAAGAGCGACATTGCCATACGTGTATTTAAGGCTCCGGCTTTTTTGCCTATCTTTAGCGCCTCAAAAAATAGTTCGATGAAATATCTTCCGTTAGACCCTACTCTTTTTATTCAGAACCGTAAGCGGTTTGTGAGCAAGATGCAAAAAAACGCTATCGCTATTTTTGTGGCTAATGATGAAATGCCTCAAAATGCAGATGCCGTATATAAATACAAGCCTAATAGTACGCTTTATTGGCTCACTGGTGTTCGTCAGGAAGAGACTATGCTGATCCTGTATCCCGATAACCCCGATCCCAAGTATAAAGAAGTGCTGGTGCTGGTACGCCCTAATGAACTAAAGGAAAAATGGGACGGGAAAAGGTTGAGAAAGGAAGAAGCGCAGGCTATCAGCGGTATTAAAACCATTGTATGGCTGGATGCATTGCCCGCACTGTTTCAAAGCTGGATGCATGCTGCAGAGCATGTGTATTTAGATTCTAACGAGCATGATCGCAAAAGTGTCTGGACCGATACGGCACAGACCCGTTATATTAAGTATTTAAAAGAACGATATCCCTTACATCATTATTTGCGTGCAGCTCCTATAGTACAAGAATTGCGTGCCGTAAAGACTAAGCACGAAATAGAAGTGGTACAAAAGGCTATCGATATTACCGATAATACTTTCCGTCGATTATTGAAGTTTATCAAGCCTGGTGTATGGGAGTTCGAAATAGAAGCAGAAATTATGCACTCCTTCCTAAGCCAACGTGCTACCGGAGAAGCATATGGTAGTATCATCGCCAGTGGTGATAATGCTCGTGTATTGCATTATGTGTTTAACAATAATCAGTGTAAAGACGGTGAGCTGATATTAATGGATTTTGGTGCTGAATACGGTGGATATAATGCTGATTTAACCCGCACAGTACCTGTTAACGGTAAGTTTACGAAAAGACAAAAAGAAGTGTACAATGCCTGCCTAGCTGTCCATCGCTACTGTGCCAGTATTCTGAAACCGGGTATCACCATCGCCGAATATCACGAGAAGGTAGGTGATGAGCTTACCAAGCACTTTCTGAAATTGGGACTACTGACAAAGGCTGATGTGAAAAACGAAGACCCCGAAAACCGTGCTTATCGTCGCTATACTTATCATGGTATTTCGCATCATCTAGGGGTGGATGTGCATGACTTAGGGCCGTTCCGGACGCCGCTCAAACCCGGCATGCTCCTTACCATAGAACCCGGTATCTATATTGAGGAAGAGCAAATGGGCATTCGTATTGAGAATAACTATTGGCTTACTAAGAACGGTAATATAGACTTGATGAAGAATATTCCCATTGAGGCTGATGATATCGAAAGACTGATGAAGCGGTAAAGGGCATTAGTTAATAAAGTCAATATGAAACAGCTCCCCAATTTCTTTACGTTACTAAATCTGGTTTTTGGCTGTGTGGCTATCATCTATATTTTTAAAGACGGTGATAGCTTGCTTTTTAGCAATAAACCGGGCGATTTTTCTTTTGGCCTTATGATTGGAGGAGTGTATATATTTTTAGCAGCAGTGGTGGACTTCCTTGACGGATTTATAGCGAGACTAATGCATGCCAGTTCCGAGATGGGCGCACAGTTAGATTCGTTGTGCGATGCGGTAACTTTTGGTGTAGCTCCCGGAATGATTATGTATCGATTATTGGAACTTGCACTGAGCAGAAATGGAATGGCTCCTGATAATATAGGCTATTTGTTGCCGGCGTTATTAATCCCTTGTTGTGCAGTATGGCGTCTAGCCAAATTTAATCTCGATAAGGAACAAACCTATTATTTCAAAGGGGTACCTTCGCCTGCTGCAGGTCTTACCATAGCTTCCTTGCCATTCATTGTTGGGGGTGATAACTCATTCTGGGAGGGGGTTGTTTTGAATCCATATGTTTTATATGGTATCACTGTGGTGGTATCGCTGCTGATGGTAGTGAATCTTCCTTTAATCAGCCTAAAGTTTAAAAATTTCAGTGTTAAAAGCAATATTGAGAAATTCATTTTATTACTAATAGGTATTGTAGCCATCATTTTTTTAAGATGGGCGGCGGTGCCTGTTATTTTTGTGAGCTACGTTCTCGTATCTTTGATTTTTAAGCCAGGTAAAATTTAGTTATGAGTTATACAGTACAAGTGATTATCATGCCTCTAAAAGAGTTATTAGATCCGCAGGGTAAAGCTGTAAAAGGCGGATTGGAAAATTTAGGTTTAAAGAACGTAGAAGACGTACGAGTTGGCAAGAATATTATTCTGCAGGTAGATGCAGAAAGTGAAGAAGCCGCCAAAACCGTTGGAGAGGAGGCTGCCAAGAAACTATTGGCCAATGCTGTAATGGAATACTACGAAGTAAACGTATTAAAATAGTATAAGTGGCTTTTGCCTGGGCCGATAAATGTGAGTACTAATCGTTGTTCATCAATTTCACTAGCTGATGTTATATCTTATTCCTACTCCTATTGGTAATCTGAAGGACATTACTTTAAGAGCCTTGGAGTTACTAAAGGAGGTGGATGTGATATTGGCTGAAGATACGCGTACCACCTCACATCTTTTAAATCATTACCAGATATCTAAACCACTTACGCCTTATCACCAGCATAATGAGCACAAAATAGTTGATCATCTGGTACAGCAATTGGCGGCGGGCAAAAAAATGGCATTGGTTACGGACGCTGGTACACCGGGCATTTCAGACCCCGCATTCTTGCTCGTACGTGCCTGCGTTCGTAATGAAATAAAGGTAGAAAGTTTACCCGGCCCTACTGCATTCGTGCCCGCCCTAGTAAATAGTGGACTACCTACTAACAGGTTTTCTTTTGAAGGATTTCTGCCACTTAAGAAAGGTCGTCATACCTTGTTGGAAAAGCTGAAAACCGAAGAACGTACCATGGTATTCTATGAATCGCCCATGCGATTACTTAGAACGCTCAGAGATTTTATCCAATATTTTGGAGGGGAGCGCCCCTGTAGTGTGAGCAGAGAGTTAACTAAGATGTTTGAAGAAACGCAAAGAGGAACTTTACAGGAAGTGGCTGACTACTTCAGTAAGAAAACAGTGAAAGGTGAAATCGTTATCGTTGTGGGAGGATATGAGAAATCTTAACTAAATAATATTTATTTTTAAAGGTATAAGATTGCGGTTGGGCCGCTACTGAAATTGCTCTTCAAGAATTAAGGATCCCCACAAATACTTATTTATATGACAAGAAAAAATACATTGCTTTTTCTGTTATCCTTGGGAACAGTTTTATCTCTTTCAGCTCAAAGTAATTACTGGCAGCAGCGTGTTCATTATGTAATGGATATAGACATGAATGTGCAAACGAATCGCTTTTCCGGTAAGCAAAAGCTGGAATATTGGAACAACTCACCCGATACTTTAAAACAAGTATTCTATCATCTGTACTGGAATGCTTTTCAGCCCGGTAGTATGATGGATGTGCGCAGTCAACGTCAGGGTAAGATATTAGTGAACAATCGTCCTGATTGGGATACCCGCGTGAGAGACCGTATTGCCAACCTCAAACCTGACGAAATCGGATATCAGAAAATACTTTCATTAAAAATGAACGGTGTACCTCAGCAATACGAAGTGCACGAAACCATATTAAAGGTAAACCTGAGCAAACCTATTTTGCCAAAGCAGAAAGTGGTTTTCGATATGGAATTTGAAGCGCAGGTGCCTTTACAGATTCGCCGAAGCGGTCGTGATAATCCCACTACTAAAGTGCGCTATTCCATGAGTCAATGGTATCCGCGTATTTGCGCCTATGATCGTGAGGGATGGCATCCTACTCCTTATGTGGGTAGAGAGTTTTATGGTCCTTTTGGAACATTTGACGTAAATATCACCATCGATAAAAATTACATTTTAGGCGGTACCGGCTATCTTACCAACGCCCAGCAGATAGGATACGGATACGAAGCTTCGGGGACCAAAGTCGTACGGCCCGCAGGCGACAAGCTAACATGGAAATTTACAGCATCTAATGTGCATGATTTTATGTGGGCAGCAGATCCCGAGTTTGTTCATAAAACAAGAGTTCTTAAAGAGGGCATTACACTACGCTTACTTTACAAGCCGGCAGGTAAAGATCCTAAGGAGTGGGAAGCAATCTTGGATAAAGCAGAAAAAGCTTATCCTTATATAGCTAAACATTTTGGCGCTTATCCGTATAAACAATATTCTTTTATCACTGGAGGTGATGGAGGTATGGAATATCCAATGGCTACATTATTGGCAAGCCCCGGAGCTTGGTTGCACGAGTGGATGCATAGCTGGTATCAGGGCGTGCTAGCTACCAATGAAAGTCTTTACGCCTGGATGGACGAGGGATTCACTTCTTATGCAGACGATAGGGTAGAGGCTTGGCTAAATGGAGATACAAGCGCTAGGCGCGTACCGGACTATTATAGAAGTTATTACTTTATTGTGAGAAGCGGTCTAGAGGAACCTCTTACTACCCATGCAGATCATTTCAATACCAATGCGGCGTATAGTGTGGCCAGCTATTCTAAAGGTGCTGTATTTCTTGAGCAGCTCGGTTATATTGTAGGTGCCTCTGTACGGGACCAGATTTTACTGGATTATTATAATAAATGGAAGTTTAAACACCCCGATGTCAACGATTTTATTCATGTGGCTGAACAGAGAAGTGGCCTGAAACTGGACTGGTACAAACAAAAATGGGTGCAAACAACCCAAACTATCGATTATGGTATTGATAGCGTGTGGGAAGAAAATAATAAAGTTCAAATTCGTCTACGCAATCATGGATTCATACCCATGCCGATTGATTTAGTGATAACTTCTAAGCAGGGAAGCAAAGAACTTCATTATATTCCGATGAATTTGATGTTTGGAGCCAAGCCTGTTGAGGATGCTTCTATTCCTAGAAAATTGTATCCGGCATGGCGCTGGACCGATGCTACATATACTGTAAGTACCGATTTAAAACTTTCGGATATAGCAAGGATAGAGATTGATCCTTCTCAAAGAATGGCTGATATCGAAAGAAAAAACAATGTGCTAGATTATACCAGATAGTTAGAAATGATTGACAGTAAAAACGCCGGCTTATACACCGGCGTTTTTTATTTAGGAGTAATATTGGGTTTAAATCATCTTCACGCTTCTTTCTACAAAGGCGGTTAAATCAGGGCCTGTAAGCATGCCCTGCGCCAGCAGTGCCAGATCAAAAGCTTGTTGTGCCAACGCTGCTTGTTTTTCCTTACTACTTTCGGATAGAATTTTTGTGGCCAAAGGATGGTTAGCGTTTACAGTTACTTTGTAGTGATCCGGCAAGGTGCTATAAAAGTCCATATTGCCTCCTAGAGCAGCCATATCTTTCATACGACGTGTATATTCATCGATAGTGATGGTAACCGGTAAAGCATCAGCAGCGAGATTTTCCACACTGATTTCCATATTGGGTTTTGTAATGGCACTTTTGTATAGTTCCTCCAGTTGCTTAGTTTGTTCCTCACTGAGGCTGCTTTCAATCTTTTCGTCTTTGTCAATCAATTTTTCGATAGTGTCCGCATCTACTCGTTTGATATAGGTTTTTTCTAGTTCCCGTTCCAGGTGACTAATAAAGTGGTTGTCTACTGGCCCGTCGAGCAACAAAACATCATAGCCTTTTTTATCAGCGGCATTGGTATATGCATGTTGCTTTTCTGGATTCGTAGCATATAGGTATACAATATTATTGTTTTTGTCGGTCTGTTGCGGAGCTACTTTATCCCGATATTCGTTCAGAGTAAAGAATTCTTTTTTGATATTACTCAACAGCACAAAGTCTTTCGCGCGCTCCCAGAATTTAGGTTCACTAATAGCACCGTATTTTACAAATAAACCAATATCGCTCCATTTTTCTTCGTAAGCTTTTCGATCATTTTTAAATAACTCCGCCAATTTATCGGCTACTTTTCGAGTAATGTAGGTATTAATCTTTTTTACATTGCTATCCGCCTGAAGGAAAGATCGCGATACGTTTAATGGAATGTCCGGTGAGTCAATTACACCGTGCAACAACATCAGAAACTCTGGTACGATATCCTTCACATCGTCGGTAATAAATACCTGACGGCTGAAGAGCCTTATTTTATTGCGCTGTAGTTCAAAATTGTTTTTGATTTTCGGGAAATATAGTACACCTGTTAGATTGAATGGATAGTCTACATTCAGATGAATCCAGAATAATGGATCATCGGAAAATGGATATAACTCTTTATAAAAAGCTAAATAATCTTCATCTTTCAATTCGGTAGGAGCTTTGGTCCAAATAGGCTGTACGGTATTGATGATATTTGGAACTTCTACTTCTTTATATTTGGGTTTGCCTTCTTCATCTTCGCCATCGCGTTGGGTTTCGGTTCTGGTACCAAACTGTACGGGCACCGGAAGGAATTTGGCATACTTATCCAAAATTTCCTGAATCTTGTATTCTTCCAGAAACTCCTTGTTTTCTTCGTTGATATAAAGGATAACATCTGTACCTCGTTCAGAACGATTGCCAGCGTCCATTTCAAAATTGGTGCTGCCATCACAAACCCATTTAGCAGGTTCGGCTCCGGGCTGATAACTAAGGGTTTGAATTTCTACTTTATCCGCCACCATAAAGGCTGAATAGAAACCCAGTCCGAACTGTCCAATAATTTCATGGGCGTCTTTCGCTTCCTTATATTTTTCCAGAAACTCAGAGGCTCCGGAGAAAGCTACCTGATTGATGTATTTTTTTATTTCATCGGCAGTCATGCCTATACCATTATCCGAGATAGTAATGGTTTTGGCTTTAGCGTCTACTTTTACCTGTACTAACGGTTCTCCTAATTCGCCGTGAAACTGGCCTAGGGATACCAGTCTTTTAGCTTTTTGTATAGCGTCTACGGCATTTGAAACCAGTTCACGCAGAAAAATTTCATGATCGCTGTATAAAAACTTTTTAATGATGGGAAATATGTTCTCGGTATGTATAGAAATGGTTCCTTTCTCTTGTGCCATATTGAAAATTTTTATCAGGTATTATCAAATTTAATACCGCTACAATATCAAGGTCAGAATGTCATACCGAAATGCAAAATTTTCACCCCCGCCTGATTTTCTTCAAAAATCGCAACGTTAGGAATATGGCAGAAAAGCTAAGCCCGCTAATAAATCCGAGCCAGATACCTTTTTCTTTCCATCCGAAAGTAAAGGCCATGAGGTACCCCAATGGGATACCCAATATCCAGTAAGCAATAAATATAAAAATAGTAGGAACGTTCACGTCTTTAATGCCTCTACAGAGGCCGGCACTGGTAGCTTGTACCGCATCTGGAATCTGAAAAATAGCAGCCAGAAGTAATAGTGTAGCGGCTATATTGGTTACATGCGCTTCGTCGTTAAACAAAAATGGCAATTGGTTTCTAAAAAGCATAAACAGCGCACAACATATGGAACCATAAATGCAAGCCATGGCAATGGTACTTTTACCTATTATGGTTATCCGCTTGTAGTTAAGGGTACCATAAGCATGGCTTACTCTTATGGAGCCGGCCTGGGATAGTCCCACGGAAACCATAAAAGCAAATGAGGCACAGCTTAGCGCAATCTGATGCGCTGCTTGCTCTGCAGCCCCGATTGTACCTACAATAATTCCTGAACCGGCAAAGGCACCGGCTTCCATCCCTATTTGCAAGCTGCTAGGAATACCTATTTTCAATAATTGTTTTAAGGTGCTTCGTTTTAGGTACCATTGACTACGCGCAATAGCAATGTATTTTCTGAATATTTTATGTCTTAAAATAACAATAGCTAAAACAATGAAGATTGTGGTACGTGTAACGAGTGTGGCGTAACCTGCACCTATTAGTTCCATTCGAGGGAAGCCCCAGTTTCCGTAGATCAGCAACCAGTTGAGAAAAACATTTATCGGAATGGCTGCTATAGATAAGACCATGGCGGTTTTGGTGTATTGTAGTCCGTCAGTAAACTGTTTGAGCGTCATAAATAGCACCATGGGCACGATAGAAATGCTCATTAAGGTCATGAATGGCATTGCCAATGTCACAACCTCGGGGTCTTGTTTCAGGTGTAATAGGATATCTCGGTTAAATAATAATAGTGCCGAAATGAGGACACCACAAAACGCGCACAGCCAAAAACCATTATAGAAATAGTGAGATACTAAAGGTTTGTCGAATTTGCCGTGAGCCAGTGATACCATTTGTGCTACCGATATGGTTATACCAATGGCAAAGATGAAAGGTATGTTGATGACATTTAATACCAGTGCCGCAGCTGCCAATTGTTTATAACCGGTATAGCCGATCATGGCTGTATCGATGAGATGCAGACTCATCTGTGCCAGCTCACCGAATATTATCGGCAGTGCCAGTCGTAAGGTATTTCTGGCTTCTGTTTTATATGGACTCATAGAAGATTTTCGAGAAAGTAGGAATAACGTATAATGGCGGTAAATGTTTAAAACAATTCTCCGAAATTATCAAAGGGCTTCAATAACCATAGCGCTTGCTCCGCCCCCGCCATTACAGATTCCTGCGGCTCCATAACGTGCATGCCGCTGATGTAATATATGAATCAGTGTAACAATAATGCGGGCGCCGCTAGCTCCTAGAGGATGTCCCAAGGATACGGCTCCGCCATTTACGTTTACACGTGTAGGGTCAAGTCCCATTTGACGAATGTTGGCCACACCAACGACGCTAAAAGCTTCATTGAGTTCCCAGTAATGGATGTCTTCCATTTTAAGTCCGGCTTTGGCTACAGCTTTTGGTACGGCTAAGGAAGGGCTGGTGGTGAACCACTCGGGTGCCTGTTCTGCATCGGCGTAGGACACAATGCGGGCAAGGGGTTTAAGGCCAAGATCGTCCAGTTTTTGTTTACTACACAAAATTAGTGCGGCTGCACCATCGTTCATTGTACTGGCATTGGCAGCTGTTACGGTGCCGTCTTTTTTAAAGGACGGATTGAGAAGAGGGATTTTTTCAAATTTTACATTAAAGGGTTCTTCATCTTTTGTTACGAGTATTGGGTCTCCTTTGCGCTGCGGAACAGATACTGGAATGACTTCTGCATTAAAACGTCCTTCATTCCAGGCGGCCTGACTGCGCTTATAGCTTTCGATAGCAAATGCATCCTGGTCTTCGCGAGAGATATTGCATTCACTGGCACAAAGTTCGGCGGCTATTCCCATGGCCTGACCATTGTATACATCCAGTAATCCATCTTTGGCCAGCCCGTCTATCAGGGAAGTATCGCCGTATTTATTCCCCCACCGCATATTGGGTACATAAAAAGGAACATTGCTCATACTTTCCATACCTCCTGCAACTACAATGTCCGCGTCTCCTAGCAAAATGCTCTGCGCTGCTTGGGTAATGGCTTTCATTCCGCTGGCACATACTTTATTGACTGTAGTACAGTTGACTTTATCCGGAAGGCCGGCAAACTTTGCGGCTTGTCTTGCAGGGGCCTGTCCTAGATTGGCTTGTATAACACATCCCATTAATACATCATCTACCTGTTCGGGCTGGATACCTGCTTTTTCTAGTGCTCCCTTAATGGCGTGGGCACCCAACTGTGTAGCGGAGAGGTCTTTGAGTGTCCCGCCAAAGCTTCCTATTGGAGTACGTACAGCAGCGAGTATGTAAACAGCGTTGTTGCTCATAGATTATTCTTTAATACAAATGTAACTTTCTTTGGGCTTACGGAGAGACTTAAAGAATCGTTGCTTTTATCAAGACTTACCCCCAGTTATACGGACTTTTAAGTATTTTAGCATAAAACCAAGTGACATGAAAAATATTACTACTGTAAAAGTTCTTTCGGTGCTCTGCATTGTGACATTATCGGTGTTTATACTGAGTTTTAAAAATAAAAGAAGTAACGTGAGTGTGCCGGCAAGTAGTAATACCGTGTCAGAAGATAAACCCATACGAACAGGTGCGGAGCAAACAGAAAAGTATGTAGACTATCTAAGGGGTAAGCGGGTAGCGATAATGGCTAATCCCACCACTATCATCGGGAATAAACATCTGGTTGATAGTTTGCTTTCTCTGGGAATCAATATTGTAAAAGTGTTTGGTCCGGAGCATGGCTTCAGAGGCAATGCCAGTGCAGGTGTGAAAGTGAAGGATGAAGTAGATTCCGCTACCGGAATCCCAATTATCTCTCTATATGGGCCTCGCAATAAACCCACTAAAGAAGATATGGCTAACGTGGATGTGTTGATTTATGACCTTCAGGATGTAGGCGTGCGTTTTTATACCAATATTAATGCTTTGGCAAGATTGATGGAAGCGTGTGCGGAGAATGATAAGGAAATGTTGATTCTGGACAGACCCAACCCCAATGGATATTTGATTGATGGGCCCGTGTTAGATATGAAGTATAAATCGGGCATTGGTATGTTTCCCATACCGATTGCGCATGGCTTGACAGTAGCTGAGTTTGCACAAATGGTTAATGGAGAAGGATGGCTGGCAAATAAAGTAAAATGCAAGCTGAAAATAGTACCGGTAGAGAATTATCATCACGACATGCCTTATACATTGCCCGTAAAACCTTCGCCCAACCTGAATACACAACAAGCCATTATGCTGTACCCATCTACCTGCCTCTTTGAGGGCATTTATATTAATCATGGCAGAGGTACCATGTTCCCTTTTACGGTGCTGGGAAGTCCTGAACTAAAGGGTAAATACACTTTCTCTTACACGCCGGTATCGATAAAAGGCATGGCAGAAACTCCTTTGTTTATGAATCAGGTATGCTATGGTTTGGATTTGCGCAATTATGATGTGGAGCAACTGCGTAAGAGCAGAAAGATCAATATTCAGTGGGTGATGGAATTGTACAAAGCGCATCCTTATAAAGAGAAGTTTTTTGATTCCAAACTGAGCAAAGAAATGGGCGTGATTGAGCGACTAGTGGGCACAGGCGATTTTCGTCAGCAAATTATTAACGGTACACCCGAAGAAGAAATACGAGCAAGCTGGGAGCCGGGCCTAAGTCAGTACAAGGAAATGCGAAAAAAATACCTACTGTATCCGTAAGGAAATTTTTTAAAACATTCTTTTAGGAAATTCAAAATTTGATTTTTTTTTCTTAGGTTTGCGGCCCAATTCACGGGTAGCCCAGGTGGCGAAATTGGTAGACGCACCGTCTTCAGGTGGCGGCGCCGCGAGGTGTGCTGGTTCGAATCCAGTCCTGGGCACAAAAAGTCTCAGAATCTTCCTGGGACTTTTTTTTATTACTTATAGGTTTGCGAGGAAAAACTTCTCCTTCGAAATATCTTCTCTTCTAGTTTTTGTATATTCATTTTGTTAAGATGTGACGGTATTTTATGCCATATAAGAAATGTTACTGCCAGACCTTTCGTACGATTAAACAATGAATTATGCTTAAAAAAGTTTTGCTTGGATTATTCCTGTTCTCTTTACTGCTTGCTAATGCTCAAACTAAAAGCCTTACCAACGAACCTCCAGAAAAGAAAGCTCAGCGTATGGCATGGTTCACCAATGCCCGGTTCGGTATGTTTATTCACTGGGGGTTGTATGCACTGCCGGCGAGGCATGAGTGGATAAGAAACTATGAAAGAATTACAACAGAACAATATCAAAAGTATTTCGATTATTTCAATCCTGATCTATATGATCCTCGGCAATGGGCTAAGACTGCCAAAGCTGCCGGTATGAAATATGCTGTCCTTACTGCCAAGCATCATGAGGGATTCTGTTTGTTTGATTCTAAGTATACCGATTATAAAGCTACTAACACAGCGGCAAAGCGCGACCTTGTAAAAGAGTTTGTAGAAGCGTTCAGGGCCGAAGGCCTTAAAGTAGGATTTTATTATTCATTAATCGATTGGCATCATCCCGATTTTACAGTTGATCGTCATCACCCTCTAAGAGCCCGAAAAGAAGATGCTGCTAACGAAAAAGAATTAGCAGCATATTATGCCAAGCTGAATCAGGGGAAAGATATGAACCGTTACAGAGCGTATCTAAAAAATCAGATAGTTGAGCTGCTCACTAATTACGGGAAAATAGATATCCTATGGCTGGATTTTTCTTATCCAGGTGCTCATGGAAAGGGTAGAGATGACTGGGGCTCTGTGGAACTTTTGAAGACTATTAAAAAATTGCAGCCCCATATCATCATCAATAATCGGATGGATTTGAATGACTATACAGATGGTTTTGATTTCGAAACACCAGAGCAAGTAAAACCTTTAGAACTTTTAAAATACAAGGGAAAATACTGGGAAACCTGCCAAACCTTTTCCGGTTCCTGGGGGTATCACAGGGACGAAACAACGTGGAAGACCCAAAAACAGCTGTTGGATTTATTAATTACTTCTGTGGCTAATGGCGGGAATCTTATTTTGAATGTTGGCCCTACAGCACGTGGCGAATTTGATTGCAGAGCACGGCGTGCATTAGATAGCATGGCTTATTGGATGCATGCTCACAATAGAGCCATTTATAATTGTACCTATGCTCCTGATATATTTGCGCTTCCTGAAAGTATGAATGTTAGGTTAACTTATAATCCCGACACCAAACGGTTGTACTTGCACGTTTTTGATTATCCGGATGATCGTAAGCTCGTGTTGCCCGGATATAAGGGTAAGATAAAATATGCGCAACTGTTGAATGATGCTTCGGAAGTGCGGTGTACGGAATCGGGAACAGATATTATACTTAATCTACCGAAAGAAAAACCTCCTTATGAGGTTCAGGTAATTGAATTATTTACGCAATAAATTGAGGAGTATTAATATAGGTATTGCTGGCCAAACTACACTATTCGTAATGTAAATTATGAGATGGTGTAAACAGTCTTAATTTTCCTTATATTTGCTATTAATTGTAAAAATGACAATTATTTGAGGCTTGAGGAACGAAAATGTTTAGTCAAGATGTGCGGTTGAGGTGTAAGCTTAAGCTGTAGTTGTTTGTAAAGGATTGCATTTGCCGGATTGCTTTGTCTGTTATAAAACTATTAATTGCCATGCATTAAATCATTTATCATGACTCTAATGAAAAAGTCGGGTGTCTTCAAACTGTTATGGTTTGTCGTAATGACGATAACCTGTTTATGCGGATATGGACAACCCCGAAACGCTAAAAAGATCAGTACAGATTTATTTGGTATTTTCTTTGAAGATATCAACTATGCTGCAGACGGGGGCTTGTATGCCGAGTTGGTCCAAAACCGTTCATTTGAATATAGTCCTACCGAACGAAGAGAATGGCATCCGCTTTCCTTCTGGGAATATGTAAATCCTGGCTATTCCTATGGTTATGTTTATGTGCAGACGCAAGACCCTCTTCATTCAAACAATCCTACCTATGTGGTGATTGATGTAGAGCATGTAGGTAAGGAAGCCGGTTATACCGGACTTTCCGGTGTGGGGCTAAAGAATCAAGGTTTTGCAGGAATGGTAGTAAAAGCCGGTGAGCAGTATAACTTCTCCATGTTTTCAAGATTGCTAAGCAATGAGCCTATTACACTCAGTATTACCTTGCAAAATCCGCAGGGAGAAATTTTAGCAGAAAATACTTTGACGATATCAACTTCTAGCTGGACAAAATTGGACGTGCCATTAATAGCCAAAGCATCACATGATACTGCTAGCCTAACAGTATTGGCAACGACGAAGGGAAAATTTGCTTTAGATGTAGTGTCGCTTTTTCCAAAAAACACATTTAAAAATCGTCCCAACGGTTTAAGACCTGATTTAGCGCAGGTTATAGCTGATTTAAAGCCTCGTTTTGTGCGTTTCCCGGGTGGATGCTTGGTACATGGAGATGGACTGGGAAATATGTATCGTTGGAAACAGACCGTCGGACCTATTGAGCAAAGAAAAGAACAACGGAATTTATGGGGATATCATCAGACGGGAGGTTTGGGATATTTTGAATATTTTCAGTTTTGTGAAGATATCGGAGCTAAGCCAGTACCTGTGGTGCCTGCAGCTGTAAGTTGTCAAAACTCCGGTGGAACGTGGCGTATAGGAGGCACCGGCCAAAAAGCCTTGCCACTCGATGAAATGCAGGAATATATTCAGGAAATACTGGACTTGATAGAATGGGCTAATGGTCCGGCTACATCAAAATGGGGGGCGGTACGTGCCGCTGCCGGACATCCGGAGCCTTTCAATCTGGAATATCTGGCTATCGGTAACGAAGAAAAAATTACTCCTGAGTTTGAGCAGCGTTTTAGAATGATCTATGAGGCTGTGAAGGCCAGGCATCCTGAAATTACTCTTATCGGAACTTCAGGTCCGTTTCACAGCGGTGAAGATTTCGATAAGGGATGGCAATTTGCAAATGAACTTAAAGTTCCTATTGTTGATGAGCATTATTATACCGATCCCAAATGGTATCTCTCCAACCATTATCGATACGATGCTTACGACCGCTCTAAAGGGAAGGTGTATCTGGGGGAGTACGCATCCTGGGGTAGTAAGTTGTATAATGCAATTGCAGAGGCGGCGTATATGATTGGGTTGGAGCGTAATGGCGACGTAGTAGTGATGTCATCCTATGCTCCTTTACTAGGTAAGATGGGTTTTACACAGTGGAACCCTGATTTGATTTATTTCGATAATAAAAATATTTATCCTACTATAAATTATTATGTTCAGCAATTGTTCTCAACTAATGCAGGTGATTATTATGTACCTGATGTAGTAGCGTTGAATAGGCGAGATTCAGTCATGGTGGCATCCTGTGTATATGATAGTAAAACAGGGGATGCAATTATTAAACTGGCCAATGCGGGAAAGGAAAATAAGAAAGTGAAAATAGATTTATCGGCATTTAAAAATATTCAGCCAGTTGCAGCGCGCACCGTTATTACTGGAAACGAGGATGACGAAAATAAATTCGATTTGCCTTCTAAGATAGCACCAGTTACCGATTCTTATAAAGTCGCACGTAAGTTTGATTACGAAGTGCCTGCAATGTCGTTTGTACTTATCCGAATAAAAACAAAGAAGTAGTACGTATAAAGAAAATAAAAATCGTTTCTCGTAAATCAATTATTCTAATTGTAAAAAGAAATAGATGAAAAAAATTCTCCTTTACAGTTTATGGATGCTGGTGAGTTTGTGCCTTTATGCTCAAGAAAAGGCGCGGAACCCAATAATATTTGCTGATGTGCCCGATATGTCCATTATTCGCGTAGGTAAGAATTATTATATGAGTAGCACTACCATGCACATGAGTCCGGGAGTTCCTATAATGAAGTCTACTGACTTGGTAAACTGGAAACTTATTGGTTATTGTTATGATACTTTGAATAAAGTGGGTGTGGATGCACTTAATCTTGATAATGGGCAAAGCACTTATGGCAGGGGGTCATGGGCAAGTTGCATTCGTTATCATAAAGGCATGTATTACGTGACCACATTTGCCCAAACTACCGGCAAAACTTATGTATATAGAACCCGGGATATTGAGAAAGGTACGTGGGAAGCTACGTCCTTTAAACCTATGATGCATGATCATACCTTATTTTTTGATGATGATGGTAAGATATATATGATTTATGGTGGTGGCAAATTGAGGATCGTTGAATTAAAAGATGACCTTAGTGGTGTGAAAGAAGGAACCGATAGGGTATTGATTGAAAATGCTTCTCTACCCGCAATTCCTGAAGGGAAGCGGGGAGGGTTGCCTGCGGAAGGTTCTCAATTGTTTAAGGTAAATGGAAAGTATTATTTGTTTAATATAGCTTGGCCTGCGGGTGGACAACGGACAGTGATTATTCATCGGGCTGATAAGATTACAGGACCCTGGGAAGGACGAATCGGTTTGCAGGATAAAGGTGTTGCTCAAGGAGGATTGATTGATACGCCGGATGGTCGCTGGTTTGCGTATTTGTTCCAAGATCATGGTGCGGTAGGACGAATTCCCTATATGGTACCTGTTCGCTGGGAGGATGGCTGGCCGGTTCTGGGTGATGAAGATGGCAAGGTCCCTATGACACTTGATTTGCCACCTAGCAAAGGCTTGATTCCGGGTATTGTAGCTTCTGATGAGTTCTCGCGGAAGAAGAAGGATCGCTCTTTACCATTGGTATGGCAGTGGAATCATAATCCGGATAATTCATTATGGTCGGTAACAGCTCGCAAAGGCTATCTGCGACTTATTACGGGAAGAGTGGATGAGGATTTTCAGCTGGCAAAGAATACTTTAACACAACGCACGATAGGCCCTGTTTCATCAGCAACTACATCGGTGGATGTTTCAAATATGAAGGATGGCGATTTTGCAGGTTTGTGTTTATTGCAAAAGAATTACGGTCAGGTAGGGGTGAAGGTTGAGGGAAATGCAAAATATATCGTGATGGTAAATGCTTCTTCTGGAAAACCCGAAGAAGTAGCTAAAGTGCCACTTGCGCAAAATGTTGTTTACTTTAAAGCATCGTGCGATTTTACCAACAGACGTGATGTGGCTGATTTCTTCTATAGCCTTGATGGTAAAACTTGGAATCCTATAGGTAGCCAACTAAAAATGGCTTATACTATCCCACATTTTATGGGATATCGTTTCGGCTTATTTAACTATGCTACTAAGCAGCCCGGAGGTTTTGTGGATTTCGATTATTTCCGCATTGAAGCGAAATAATTAAGCTTTCTAAAGATCTGCTTTTCCGTAGCGGATCTTATTGAGTATACAATATTGCTCTTACCGAAATGTATTAAATGGGAAGAGCAACATTTTTTATAAAAAAATAGTCTATTAATTTGGTAGACTAATGTAGGTGTGTTAATTTTGCGTTTCTCTTAGGAAGGTGTTATAAAATATTAACCATGAAAGTTAATCCAATTGTCCTCTTTAATTGCATGCATGGGCATCTGATGATGCGTCGATGTCCCGCTTAGGTGTGGACTATACATAATTACATATCATGAAGGAAAGGGTGTAAATCCTTTCAAAACTGGTTTCCTTAATAATTAATCTGCCTTAAAACAAAAACGACCGATATCGGTGGGACGATACCGGTCTGAGAAAAATTAAGGCTTTTGCTTGGATGTACACAACCGGAAACCAGTTGTGGAGCCTTATTTTTTTAACCTTAATGCAAAATTAATGAAAAGATTAATTTGTTTTGTTTTATCTCTTACATTTATAACTTCTTATTATAATTATACTCAAGCCCAAGAACAACCAAAGCCTACTGTTAACGCTGTTTTAGAAGGAAAGGTATACGATTCTACAACACGACGTCCGATATCGGATGCCTCTATTCAGATTAAAGGAGTTACTAACGGTACTGTAAGTAATCAGCAAGGAGCATTCACTTTATATACAGGACAAAAGTTCCCCTTTACTATAGTTGTGACAGTTGTGGGCTATGAGCCCAAAGAAATTGTTGCTACAGGATCTCCGGTAGATGTGTATTTAAAACCGGTAGTGAATCAACTGGAGGATGTAGTTGTAGTGGGGTATGATACTAGAAGAAAGAAAGATATTATAGGAGCGCAAGCACATGTAAAGGCTGCAGAAGTAAATCATCTTCCTGTTGCCAGTATGGACGCACAGCTGCAGGGAAAAGCTGCAGGATTGCAGGTTAATTCACAAAATGGAATTCCCGGAGATGCAGTAGTGGTGCGTGTTCGCGGGGCTGCAACTATTAATGCTAGTGCCGATCCGTTATATATAATCGATGGTGTATTTGTCAATAATCAAAGTCTTTCTACCCTGGATCTAGGAGGAAAAGCCACTTCTCCACTGGCCGATATCAATCCTGCTGACATAGAAAGTATAGAAGTACTTAAAGATGCTAGTGCTACTGCTATTTACGGTTCGCGTGGTGCCAATGGAGTAATCATTATTACTACCAAACAGGGATCTTACAATCAAAAGCCCAAGATTTCTTTTGAAGCATTGGTAGGTACTGCATGGGCTGATAAAAGCAGACTATGGAAACTGGTTACCGGTCCTGAACATGCAGAACTAGTGAATGAGCAGTGGATTAATTCGGGTATCGATAATCCGGCTTTGAATCGGACATATGCCAACCGTCCATTTCGTCCGGTATCGGAGGGGGGACGTGGGTTGCCCGAAGAACAGCCCACATACGACAGAATAACACCGTTGTTCAGACACGCATTGCTGCAATCGTATAATATGTCTTATCAGGGCGGAAACAATAATACACGTTATTATTATGGTGTAGACTACACTTCGCAAGAAGCAGCGCTTAAGAAAGCAGATTTTCAGCGTGGTAGTTTTAGAGTAAATCTGGATAGCAGATTGAATAAAGTGCTAACAGTAGGTACTCGAAATACAGTTTCCGTTTCTCATAGAAATCATGTTAGGGCGGGCACCGGACCTACAGGTGGTATTTTCCAAGCTTCTATTCATACACCTACTTATCAGCCTATTTTTAATCCTGATGGCACTCCTTTCCGCCAAGCATTCGAAAATTATACCGTGCTTTTGTCCGATGATGTACAACAACAAACCAAATCCTTGCGCTATATCGGAAATCTGTATGGTGAACTGTCTTTTGGAAAGTATGTTAGGTTTAGAACCAGCTGGAGTGCTGATTTTAATCTCTACGATGAATCGGAGTATAACTCAGAAAGAACTACAATAGGTAGCGCAGTAGGAGGCGAGGCTATATCTTCCATTACACAAAATCTTACTTGGATAAATGAACAAACATTATCGTTCAGGAGGTCCTACAATAAATTACATAATGTATCCGTACTGGTAGGTAATACTATTCAAAGTAATGTGTTGCAAAATACAAGGGCAAGAGGATCAGGGTTCCCTAATAGTTCTTACAGAAAAATTGGTGCGGCTAGTATTACAACTTCCAATCAAAGATGGAGTAAGTCTAACTTGGTATCATTTTTCTCTCGTCTTGATTACAGCTTTGATGATAAGTATTATTTGGAACTGTCTGTTAGAGCGGATGGTTCTTCAAAATTTGGAAAGAATAACCGCTGGGGATATTTCCCTTCTATTGGTTTGGCATGGCGTGCTAAAAACGAAAAGTTCCTGTCGGATGCTGATGCTATCAGTGATTTGAAGCTTCGTGCAAGTTATGGTGTGTTAGGAAATCAGAATGGTATCAGTGATTTTGCTGCACGTGGATTATGGTCTGGTGGTGCCGGTTATTACAACACTGCTGGCGGCGCCCAGCAGCCAGGCACCGCGCCTTTTCAGTTAAGTAATCCTGATCTCCGCTGGGAAAAAACCAATCAGATAGATGCAGGTTTAGATATAGCTTTCTTTGATAATCGTTTGGCGCTGACAGCTGATGCTTATTACAAATACACTACAGATCTCTTGCTTCCATTGCAGATTCCCGCTATTACAGGTTTTTCTCAATATTATTCTAATAGCGGAGAAATTAGTAATAAAGGAATTGAGCTTTCGTTGTCTTCTATAAATATCAATAAACCTCATCTAACATGGCAGACTCAATTTAACATTACCCGTAACTGGAATAAGATTGAAAAACTACCAACTCCTTTGGTGTATGGTTCGAGAGATTTGATAAGAAACGAAGAGGGGTATCCACTGTATTCCTTTTGGATGTATAAACAGTTGTATGTAGATCCGCAAACCGGAGATGCTGTTTTCGAGGATGTGAATGGAGACGGCGTTATTACAATAGCCGATAGACAAATAGTAGGTAATGCAAGCCCGAAATTTTTTGGCGGCCTCACTAACGAAGTGAAGTTTAAATCTTTCGACCTGAACGTATTCTTTACTTATCAGTTTGGCAACAAAGTGGTCAGCTTCGATAGAATGCTGATGGAAGGTGGTGGTACGAAGGATGCGGGGCGTTCCATACTAGCTTATAATTTACGTCGCTGGCAAAAGCCGGGTGATATTACAGATGTGCCCCGTGTAACCAGCGTGGGAAATAACTACGGCATTGAACAAAACAGTCGTTTTCTAGAAGATGGGTCATTTGTTCGTTTAAAATCGCTGACTTTGGGTTATACATTCCCTCGTGAAATTATTTCCCGTATTGGGCTGAGTGCACTGCGTGTATATGTGTTGGGCTCGAACTTATGGCTACATACAAAATATATTGGGCCCGATCCTGAGTCTGTTCATACGAACGAGCAAAATGCAAGGGGGATTGATGTAGGTACTCCTCCTCAGCCTATTTCTGTTCAGTTTGGAATCAATGTAACTCTTTAAGTATAAAAATTAAACTTCATGAAAGCGAAATATATATATCAGATTGTATTGATACCGTTCTTGGGTGCATTATTGTCATGCAGTAAATTTTTGAATGTAGAACCCAAGGACAACACCTCCGATGCTGTTACGATTGTAGATGAAACCTCAGCTAATACAGCTTTGAATGGTGTGTATGAGGCATTGGCTAGTGCTGGTTATTATGGACAAACATTTCAATTTACTACGTACTTACGTGGGGGTGATCTGGAGTGGGGCGATTCACGTACAGTAAATCGAGAGTTTATTCAGCGCGATGTACGCGCGGATAATGAAGAAGTGAATAACGTATGGGTGGCTATTTACAGAACCATCAACAGGGCTAATCATGTTATCAAAAAAGTTCCCGCGCTTCCTGATGACGTTATTAATGATACTAAAAGAGATCAGATAACTGGTGAAGCATATTTTATTCGCGCGTTGGCTTACTTCGATTTGGCACGTGTATGGGGTGGTGTACAGTTGATTTTGGAGCCCACCGAATCGCTGGATGCTAGTAAAGGTATTCCGCGTAGTAGTTTGCAAGATACCTATGCTCAGGTGTTAAGCGATTTAAATGAAGCAGAGCAGCGTCTTCCGGAAACGACCAACAGAGTGCGCGCTACTAAAAAGACCGTGTGGGCCTTAAAAGCACGTTATTACTTATACCAACAACAATGGGCTGAGGCAGAAAATTATGCGACAAAGCTTATTGATGATTCGCAATACGAGCTTATCAAACCTTATAGCAGTTGGTTTGCCAACAATGTAGTGGGTACCCGTGAATCTATCCTTGAAACCACTTACAATGCTGCCAATCCTAATAACCATCGCACTGCTTGGCAACCTCCGGCCAACGGTGGAGTGAGAAGATGGTATCCCAGCGATGCATTTATACAACAGATTACCGATCCCGCTATTGGCGGTGGTCGAAAAGCCTTGGTGGCTCAATCGAATGATGGTTCATGGTATGGGAATCTTTACTACAGAACTCCGGCGGTAGATCCTTCTTACATTCTGCGTATTGCAGAAATGTACCTGATTAGGGCAGAAGCTAGAGCACATCAGGCGGGCAAGCGTAGTTTGGCTCTGGCGGATTTAAATGCAGTGAGGGATAGGGCAGAACTGCTGCCACTTGCTTTATCAGACGAGCAGGAATTATTATTGGCGATAGAAAAGGAAAAGCATTATGAGTTTGCTTTTGAGCCGCATTACTGGTTTGATCTCGTGCGCACCGGGAGAGTAGGTGCTGTATTGAACGTTACGGATCCGAACAAATATGTACTTCCTATTCCTATTGCTCAGTTATTAGTAGATCCTGCGTTAACCCCGAATCCGGGATATTAATCAATCTTTAATCCTAAAATCAAAAGCTATGTCTCCTGCAAGTAATCAGTGGTCCACTACAACCCAATGGCTGTTTAGATTTTTCTTTATCTATTTTTTGCTTCAGGTGCTGCAACTGGACTATAAGTTTTACAAAGATGTATTTGCTATTCGTTTAGGAGCGATTTATTACGGAGATATTTTTAGACTGGCTCATTATTATCCTGAGTTTATATCGTCGAGTCCTTTGTATAACTGGTTTCTTATTGTTGCCTTATCAGTAATCGGAGCAATCGTTTGGTCTGCTATCGATAAACAAGCCAAAGAATATGCTCAGCTTTATTACTGGTTGCGTGTGTTACTGAGGTATCGACTGGCATTTGCTCTGACTGCTTATGCATTTATTAAAATCTTCCCGTTACAATCGCCTTTTCCTACTCTCAGTCAACTCAATACACAGTATGGTGAATTTACTACTTGGCAGTTGTTTTCCGTAAGTTTAGGAACCGCCCCGTTGTATCAAATTTTCTTGGGTTGGGTAGAGTTGGTGGCTGCTGTGTTATTGCTTTGGCGGCGTACAACGGCTATAGGCGCTTTTATTGTTTTATTGTTTACGGGAAATGTATTGTTCTCTAATCTGGCTTATGAAGGTGGAGAGGTTGGCTACTCATTGTTCTTAGTGCTACTGGCGTTGGTGTTGTTTGCTTATGATGCTCAAAGGATCTTTAATGTGGTGGTGTGGGGAAGGAAGGCTATTGCAGATCGTTTTCTCCCCATCATAAAACCACAATTTAAAGTTTGGCGATGGGTGTTGAAAGGTGTTTTCATCTTTTTTATCTTGATATTTTACGGATTTAAAACCTATCAGGGGTATAAAAAGAACCCACATAATATACCCATTGCAAAAGGTCTGCCCGATGTAGCCGGTGTATACAATGTAGCCCATTTCAGTATTAATAATGATACGCTGCCTTATAATAGTTTGGACCCGATTCGTTGGCAACAGGTGGTATTTGAAGAATGGGCTACGTTGAGTATTAAGTCTAATCGAGATGTTATCATTGATTCCAATAACGTTGAGCAGGTAAGTCCTATAGATTGGGATAAAAAATATGAATCGCAGGGAACCATCAGACGTCATTTTTATGCCTACACAGTAGACAGTATACAGCAATTATTGCACTTGCACAATAAAAATGCACATTATCCTGCCGATACTTTTACATTGCATTACGCACGACCGGATACTAATATGATAATCTTGCAGGGCAGGATTAACAATACTGATTCTATATATACTGTGCTTACAAAAAATCCTAAAAAATATCTGCTAATTGAAGGCCGACGCAAGCCACAAACACTTTAATTACTCACCTTATTATAACATGCTATGGCAAACGTATTAACTGACTTACAAACTTCGCCTGCTACAGATGCTAATGGGAGCACCCATACGGAGTCTCTTGCAGACGCCAATAAGTATCCCTATATATGGAGCCCGCTTCAGAAAACAGCGTTCAGAATTGCATTTGTTTTCTTTATTATTATGTGTATTCCGGGTTCTGCAAGTTGGTATAAAACGGTTTTCAATATCGACTGGACACACTTACATTATCGTGATTTATATGATGTCGCCCGTTTCAACCCCATAAGTATCTGGACGGTTCGAAGTGAAAGTGGAAGATGGGGGCTGGCATCATGGTCTAATTGGGTCGCTATCCTCGGCATTGCTATTGTAATAGGTCTAATATGGGGGTGGGTTGATAATAAGAGAAAAAGCTACAATATTGCCTATTACTGGCTTCAGGCCATTGTAAGATATCGAGCAGGCATTGGTATTATTGGATTTGGATTCACCAAATTATTTCCGGTACAGATGCCTTATCCTTCCATTAGCCTGCTCAACAATAATTTTGGGGATCTTACCGGGCACAAGGTATTCTGGCTTTCGATAGGTATCGTACCTTGGTATCAGGTTTTTACGGGAGTTGTGGAAGTAGCGGCGGGGGCTTTTCTATTGTTTCGAAAAACAACCGCCTTTGGTGCAGCTTTGCTAATTGGGGCTTTGGCTTCTATTACGGTTGTAAATTTGGGATATGATGGAGGTGTACATGTGTATGCTTCTTACTTTGTGCTGTTGGGCTCTTTTGTACTAGCTTATTACATTCCACGTGTTTACAGACTGCTTATTCTGAAGCAGGATGTAACGCCTATTGATATAGTTCCAAATTTTTCAGAAAAATGGCAACGTTGGTTAAGGATAGGCATTAAAAGTCTGCTAGTATTTTTGTTTTTGATTGTACTTTTCTACTTGCAGTGGATGAACTATCTCTACGATCCTTATAAGCAGCCCTCTTCACCGGGGGTAAAGACACTGCGCGGCTATTATCATGTTAAGGAATTTAAAATTAACGATCGCATCATCCCCGAGGATCCTACCGATACTACGCGCTGGCAAGAAGTAATATTTGAAAAATGGAGTACATTAGCATATAAACAGAACCGCAAGGTGCCGTTGGAGCTTTCAAATGGTGGGGGTGGTCCCATGAAGGATATCAATAAAACGTTTGAAGTGTCCGGTGTTGCTGGCGGGCGACGTGTGTTTCATTATCTAGCCGATACAGTGAATCAGGTTTTATATCTACAAGATAAAAATATCATGACGGCCAAGAAGAAGATTCATTCTCGAGGGGGAGGTGATGATATTATCAATCCGGCATATGTAGTGAAAGATTCCTCTAAATTTTGGATTCCTATTGAGGCATTGCGTAATATCGGGGATGAAAATAAGACTATTCACCCTAGAGCTTCCTCCACACGCAGAAATAGGGTATTTGGTGTAGGGCTCGTAGATGAAGGAAGACAAAAGATGATATTGTCTTATCAAACTGAGGATGGGGGCAAGCGTGTGTACCTGCGCGGGATTAATGAAGATAAAGATTCCATATTTGTAGTACTGGATCGGGTAGACCGTAAGTATGCGGTGTCGGAAAGTACGCTCAGTGCTGGTAGTTATTAGAGTGATTGAACAACAATGAATAAATCGTTCGATGCAATTGTAGTGGGATCGGGGCCCAACGGCTTGGCTGCAGCTATTACGCTGCAAATGGCTGGTGTAGAGGTGTTGCTGATAGAAGGGCAGCATGAAGTAGGAGGGGGCTTGAGAACCAAGGAGCTCACACTGCCGGGTTTTTTGCATGATGTATGTTCGGCTGTGCACCCCATGGCTATTCATTCGCCTTTTTTTGCTGCACTTCCTTTAGAACAGTTCGGATTACGTTATCTACATTCTCCTGTTACACTTGCACATCCTTTTAGTGCCACGGAGGCTGCCGGTATTGTTGCCTCTTTGGAAGATACAGCAGCATCTTTTGGAGCCGATAAGCAGGCTTACCTTGATTTAATCGGGTCGGTGGTAGAACGCTGGCCACGTATTATTAATGATTTATTACGACCACTGCGATTTCCCAAGGATCCTTTTGCTCTAGCAGGATTTGGTTTGAAGGCCTTACAGCCTGCTTCGCAAATTGTAAAGCGATTTGCTACGCGCGAAGCTAGAGGCGTATGGGCAGGCATGGCCGGACATTCCATTCGATCCTTGGATGGCTGGGCCACAGCATCCATAGGGCTGGTACTGAATGCGGCAGCCCATATTAAAGGTTGGCCTGTGCCGGCGGGAGGTTCGCAAAGTATTGCTAAAGCCTTGAGCGACTATTTTGTGTCACTAGGAGGTGTTATTGAAACGGGCACGATGGTAGAGCGGATTGAAGAGCTACCTCCTGCAAAAGCTTTTGTTTTTGATGTGACACCGCGTCAGCTGTTGCGTATTGCAGGACATCGCTTCTCCTCTTTTTATCGCTGGCAGTTGGAGCGGTTTCGCTACGGTATGGGCGTTTTCAAAATAGATTGGGCGTTGCGCGCACCGATTCCTTTTGGGGCAACATTGTGCAGGCAAGCCGCTACTTTGCATTTGGGAGGTACTTTTGAAGAGATTAGTTTTTCTGAAAAGCAAAATGAAATGGGGCATGCTGTTTCCAAGCCTTTTGTTTTGTTGGCGCAGCAAAGTATTGTGGATCCGCAACGGGCTCCTGATGGGCAGCATACGGCTTGGGCCTATTGTCATGTTCCGCATGGCTCCAACCAGGATATGACTGCGGCGATAGAGAATCAGGTAGAAAGATTTGCACCCGGTTTTAAGGAACTAATTTTGGCTAGACATACGATGAATGCACGCCAGATGGAATCGTACAATCCTAATTATGTGGGTGGGGATATCGGCGGCGGTATTATTAACTTATCACAATTGTATACGCGGCCTTCTTTTCGTTTAACGCCCTATCGTACTTCGGATAAACAAATTTTTATATCTTCCTCCTCCACTCCGCCGGGTGGAGGTGTACATGGCATGTGTGGTTATCATGCTGCAAGAACAGTATTGAAAGATATTTTTCATAAAAAAGATAATCTTGATTTATAATGACAGAAACAATTAAGCGCAGGTTTTTACTTACAGATGATTGGTCAGCAGTTGTGCTGGGATTTGCTATTATTATTCTTACGATTGCAGGTTTAGGTCTGCCGTCTCCGTCATTTAAGTGGCAAAATGCAAGTGATTTAGCTCAAGCAGTTTTTGCTGCAGTAAATCTCAAAAACATTTTGCTCTACTTTTTATTTTTTTATGCTTTTGCGCTCTTAGGCGCTCGCATCACCGGTAAAGATATATCGGGTGTGGCGAAAAGCTTTCCTGTAGTTTATGTACTGACGTTGCTGGCTTCCTTAGCGGGTGGTTTTGAAGGCATTAAATCCTTAAATCTGGAAACAGTAATCTTTTGTTTGTTTTTGGGGTTGATTGTGCGGAATTTTATTAAATTACCTGAGTGGTTTTCTGAGTCATTGTCTTCTGAATTCTTTGTGAAAATAGGATTGGTATTGCTGGGAATCAGTGTTATTTTTTCTGATATTCTTAAGGCCGGTTCCTTGGGGTTGATTCAGTCATTGCTGGTAGTATTATCAGTATGGTATTTCTCCTTCTGGCTTTGTAAGAAGATGAAGGTAGATAATGAGCTCACCATGATGCTGTCCAGTGCAGTATCCATATGCGGCGTTTCGGCAGCTATAGCAACATCCGGTGCCATTAAAGGCGACCCGAAGAAATTATCAGTAGTTGTATCGCTGGTATTGATAACCGCTGTACCGATGATGATATTTATGCCGTGGATAGCTCATCAGTTAGGACTGAGTGAGGAAATAACCGGAGCCTGGTTGGGAGGAACCATTGATACAACAGGTGCCGTGGTGGCTTCCGGCACATTGGTAGGTGAAACGGCTTTGAAGATAAGTACTATTGTAAAATTTTCTCAGAATGTATTGTTGGGAATTGCAGCATTTGCCATATCTGTGTATTGGTCTTATACCAAGAAAGAGGTAGAGCAGGAGCAAAAACCTACTTTAAAAGTGATCTGGGAGCGCTTCCCCAAGTTCGTATTGGGATTTGTAATTGTATCTCTTGTATTCTCTTTTCTGGTAGCGCCCGATGTTACCGAAAGCATTAAACCTCAGTTAAAAAATATTCAAGGATTTTGGTTTTCATTAGCTTTTACCTGTATTGGCCTTGAAACCAGCTTTAAGGATATTTTCGGCAAGCAAAACAGAAAGCCTTTATTAGCCTTCTTAGGTGCTCAGGGTTTTAATATTATTATTACGCTAGTAATTGCATATTTGTTGTTTGGATATTTTAAATAATAGGTATTCTAAAAGTGACCATAGATATCTCTTCGATATGCATACCTTCCATTTAAGGGGCTGTCGCAGAATCTTAAGAAGGATTTGTTAAATAAAGTTTTAAATAATAATCTTCGACAAAGCCAACTCAAAAAATTAGTGATGTACACTCTGTACTAAACAAAAAAGCCATGATCATAAAATCATGGCTTTTAATATGTTGGTCGGGATGACTACACAACTTTGCCAATAGATGAGGATTTACAGGCATACCAGCGTTACGAGTGTAACGGAGTTTCAATGCACTGGCAGCAATTGGCAGCAATACCTAATGTTCAGTTTATCTACGATGGTACATTGCTAGCGGCTATTGAGGTTACACCAGTAGATGCGCCACACGCAACAAAAATACATTTAGCCCTAAACTTGCAACCATGACACGAGAGCAAAAAATACAATATTTACAAAAGGTTCATGATAAAGAAATAAAGCCCTGCAAATTGTTACCCACAGGCAAATATCTTCCTGCTGCGGATGCAAATGCTTTATATTTTACGCATGATGTTTTTACTTACAGGCTTTTTGATACATACATTAACGCTGATACTGGAACTACCGCAGCCATTAGCGACCTGTTTTTGCAGGCAACTGACATGGAGTTTACAAACCATTCCCGAATACCTGCACATTTACGGGATGCCTTTAAAGAATATCTAACAGTTTGGCAACTTGAGCAATGGTACAGGCTATCCGAATTATCTGTTATTATTTTAGGTGGTATTAAAGCCGAGCAATTGGCACTAAAGCAACTTAACAGCTCATTCGGTGAAAGATTAGATTATTTAACAGAAGATGAATATCGGGAACAGAATAGTAAGGCGTTTGAAAGTATCTTATCCGGTTTCCGTAATGGTAGGCAGCCTGTTAATGACGAAGTAGTACTTTTGTAAATATCTGTTCTGTTTTGTAAGCGAAGTGTAAATGCTTCGCTTTTTCTTTATAAATAATAAGGTTCTGTTTTATCTATATTCACTTATCATGATTTTTTTATTTAAAATCATTCAATCGCCCATTTTCCTCCATCTTCAAAGACAACTTCTGTTGGATAGGCAACTATTATTTTTTTACCATCACGACTTAAGACATTCCATTGCAATGTCATTGACCTTCCCGGGGATAGAGATTTATCTGTAAAACCTCCGCCCCATCCGTTAAAACCACCTGCGTCAGCAGGTTCACCAAATGCATTTTCTCCATACCACTTAAATCGTATTGCGGTAACTTTTTTAGATGAAATATTCTTAAATGTTAAAGACACGCCTTTAAAGTTAGAATACTCTTCTTGATAAAATCTTGCCTTTGTAACCTTAATTGGTGCATCTTTTAGTTTTGCTGTATCACTAAAAATTGAGTTTTTGACAATCTCATCAATGGGTTGCGTTACTTTGTCAACTACTTTAGACACATGTGCCTTAATACTATCTTCATTAACAATTTCAAAAACCCTGTCGCCTTTTGAGTTGTACAAGTCAAAAGAAATCGGACCGTCATCCTGTAGTCCAAGCGATTTTGATATTTTTGAATGTATCATTTTGTCTGAATTGAATTTCCGAACAGCCAGTGAATATGCCTCCTTGTCGTTTGTGGCTTCAATTGTTTCGGATTTACCATTGCTATCTACATATTTGTAGTTATTGTTTGTACAAGCATAAAACGAGCATATTACCAACAGAATAATAAATATTTTTTTCATTATGCGTATAAATTTTGATTGCTAAAAATGAGAGCGAGTAGTAATAATATAATCTATACCCTCATGCAGTGTTTTTAGGAAATAAAGTTAAGGGTAATATCAAAAAAAACGAAAGCCCATATTTTTTATTTTCTTCCCTACCTTAGGAGAAAGAATTTAAATGTGCAATTTCAATTCCTACAAAGGCGGCAACGTTTCTGACGTTAAACCTTTAACAAGTTTAGGGTATGGGATGGAGCAGGAAGCAATTCGGGTAATTAAGAAATCCGGGAGATGGAAACCAGCCATTCAAAACGGTAGAGAAGTAAAATCCTTTCGGAAATTGCCTGTAAAATTTATAGTAAAATAAGAGTTTGGGTTTAATAGAAAATAGGCTGTGATGCCTCTCCCTTGACCATCTTTTTATACGTGTGCGAGAAAAGGACAAAAAGGACAATAATCCCACAGGAAAAACGCATTGTTACTTTGATGTTGTAAATAAAATTCTACTTTTCAAAGAAAGAGTATTGCTATAAATGTTTGATGGAAGCCATAAGAAATGCAAAAAGGTAGCAATTATGATTGAAATTACAACCTAAATTGCTACCTACTTTTGTAAAACATTGGTAATCAATGCTAATAGTCGGGATGACTAGATTCGAACTAGCGACCACACGCCCCCCAGACGTGTACTCTAACCGGACTGAGCTACATCCCGATCCCTACTCGAGGGTAACTCGAGCGGGGAGCAAATTTATAAAAAAAAAGTTCAAAAAAAACAATAATTACTTCTTTTTAAATTCAAAATCCGAAATCATGTTTATATCTTACTGTTGCTTATCTTCGCAACTTAATGAACCTTATCATTAAGCAAGCAAAAATTGTAGATCCCACTTCTTCTCATCATGGGAAGGTTATTGATATTCATATCTCAAACGGGAGAATTATTTCCATTGGTAAAAATTTGAAGGCAAAAGGGGCGAGGGAAGTTGCGCTGCCTCAGTTGCATGTATCGCCCGGCTGGGTAGATATTTTTGCCGATTTTGCCGATCCGGGTTTTGAGTTTCGCGAAACAATCAGCAGCGGTGCTAAGGCAGCAGCAGCCGGAGGGTTTACTACCGTATGCGTAATGCCCAATACAAACCCCGTAGTGGATCAAAAAGCGGTTGTGGAATATATCATACAAAAAGCCAAGGGACTGCCGGTTACCGTATTGCCATTGGGAAGTATTACCCGTAATGCGGAAGGTAAGGAACTGGCCGAGATGTATGATATGAAATTGAGTGGAGCGGTAGCCTTTACCGATGGTAAAAACCCCGTGCAGTCTTCTGGGTTGTTGGTAAAAGCGTTGCAGTATATCAAATCCTTCAATGGTGTAATCATTCAGGTACCCGATGACAGAAGCATTAATCCTCACGGAGTAGTGAATGAGGGCATTACTTCAACGCAAATGGGGCTTCCCGGGCGACCCGATATCGCTGAGGAAATTGCCGTAGCAGGCAATATCAAGTTAGCAGCTTATGCGGAGTCGGGTTTGCATTTTACTGGTGTGAGTACGGAGGCTTCTTTAAAGCTGATTAAGGATGCCAAACAGAAAAAACTGGATATTACTTGTTCTGTAACGCCTTATCATCTGGTCTTCTGTGATGAGGATATTACCACTTACGATACCAATCTAAAAGTAAATCCGCCGTTGCGCAATAAAAAAGACCGTAAGGCTTTGCAGAAAGCGGTTGGGGAGGGATTGGTTGATTGTATCGCATCGCATCACATTCCGCAAGACAAAGATCATAAAATTGTGGAGTTTGAATATGCAAAGAACGGAATGCTCTCTTTACAAACAGTATATGCAGCACTCAATACCACACTGCCCGATGTGACACAGGAACGTTGGATAGAGCTGTTGGCTATCAATCCGCGGAAAATATTAAATCTGGATATTCCTTCCATTGAAGAAGGTAATATTGCTTCCATCACTTTATTCAATCCGCAAGAGGAGTGGGTATTAGATCAGGGAGCAGTGTTGTCTATCAGTAAAAATACTCCCTTTATAGGTAAAGCCTTCAAAGGCAAACCTCTGGGTATTTATCACAATAATCAGCTTGTATTAAACTAAGAGAGATTGAAATTGAATGCTACTATAAAAGGTTTGATCACAGGTGTGCTGATGGTGGTACTGGGGCTAATATTATCTGTAATGGATGATAATAAGGCAACGGTATTACAGTATGCAGGTACATTTATTTATGGGTTAGGTATTGTGTGGAGTGTAATGTCTTTTGCATCAGCCACAGGAATTTCGCAATTTGGAATATTATTTCAGCAGGGGTTCAGATGTTTTGTAATGGCTACGCTAGTACTGGCTATTTACACATTTGTTTACTGGAAAACAAATCCCGAGAAAATCGATCAAATAATAGAAGCTTCCAAAGTGGAACGTCTTCAAACTGCCCAACATAGAACCCCTCAAGAAATAGAAATAGAAGCCCAGCAAACGAGAAAATATTTTATTCCTATCAGTATATCCGGACAGATATTCTCCAATTTGCTAGTAGGGGCGGTAGTTACTATGGTTGTTTCTGGTGTATTGTATTTGAGAGGTAGTACTAAATAACCCTAATGCAGCGCTATTGATTTCAAAATTTATCTTTGCGTAACAAATAATAAAATGGATTTGTCAATTGTTATACCGTTATTGAATGAAGAAGAATCGCTACCGGAATTAACGGAGTGGATCGAGCGCGTCATGCGGGATAACAATTTTTCTTACGAAATACTGTTTGTGGATGACGGTAGTACCGATGATTCGTGGGAAGTGATTCAGAAGCTGCGTGCCCAAAACAGTAATATAAAAGGTATCAAGTTTCAACGTAATTACGGCAAGTCAGCAGCGTTGAACGAGGCTTTTAGAGTAGCCGAAGGAGATGTAGTGATTACGATGGATGCAGACCTTCAAGATAGTCCTGATGAAATCCCCGAATTGCGCCGTATGATTGTTGAGGATGGATATGATCTGGTGAGTGGGTGGAAGAAAAAACGCTATGACAATACACTGACTAAAAATATCCCTTCTAAGTTTTTTAATGCCGTTACGCGCCGCGTTTCAAAAATCAAGCTCCATGATTTTAACTGTGGTCTTAAGGCATATAAAAAGAAAGTGGTGAAGAGCATAGAGGTTTACGGCGAAATGCATCGCTACATACCTGTTATTGCTAAGTGGGCCGGATTTAGAAGGATTGGTGAGAAGGTAGTGGAACATCGTAAGCGTAAGTATGGCGTGACGAAGTTTGGTTGGGACCGCTTTGTAAATGGTTTTCTAGACCTAATGTCCATCACCTTTGTGGGCAAGTTCTCCAAAAGACCTATGCACTTTTTTGGGCTGATAGGATTGGTCTTTTTTCTTGTAGGATTCATCACATCGCTTATTCTTATTATTTCAAAAATTTCCTTTGCAGACTATACCGTTACAAACAGGCCTGCTTTTTATATAGCACTCACATCCATTATTATTGGTGTACAGCTCTTTCTGGCTGGTTTTTTAAGCGAACTCATTTCCCGTAATGCTCCCGGCAGAAATTCCTATCTGATAGAAGAAAAAATCGGGCTACATTGATTTTAACTTAAAAGTCACGAATCACCGATAATTTTCCTAATTTTAGTAAAGCATTGTTTTATCTAAAAAAGAGAGGAGATGAGTATTGTCCGGTATTTACTTATAGGTTGCATAGTATTTTTCTGTATAAATGTAGCCTCTGCTCAAATCCGTACCAAACAGGAAAAGGGATATTTCAATATTACTAACCTTGCAGAAATACAGTATTTGCAATCGTTGGATTCTTCATCATTAGAAGATGGGCTCGCCTATGTAAAAACTTTTGGGTATAGCGTCAGTACCATTAACGGTTTCTTTGTAAACAATCATTTGTCTATTGGGGTAGGTGTAGGGTTGCAAACGTCCAGATATAAAGCATTTGCAGGATCAAGTACCACAGATTCTGCGATAGCTAGCGGCTACTTTGGCAAAAATCATAATATAACTCTATTGCCTGTTTTTGCTGATTTTCGTTACTATCCCTTTAATTATAGAAACGATGTTATGTTTTTGCTGAATGTAGGTTATGCTCCACTTTTGAAAATAAATTATAAGGCGGATAAGCCCCATTTAAATGGAGGCCCCTTTATTAAACTTGGAGCGGGATATAAATTCGAGATTAGCGAGTTTGTGTCTTTTGCTCCTGCTATTAATTTTAATGCACAGCGTTTTGGAGATAATACCGTATTGGGCGGGGGTATTGCACTAGGGTTGATGTTTTAGCTACGACAGTTTTTTGCGTAACTGTTCAGCCTTCTTGCTGATTAACCAAAATGATATTGCCAGCAATGCAAAGAAAAGCCCCTTGTTAGTCCTGTTCCAAAAATATTCAAAATAGCGGGTATAAATATTCAATAGGAAGAATATAATTGTAATATCTCTTAATGTTTCTTCTTTATTTCTGATAGCATATGCCAGTACTATTATGAGTAGCACGGTATAGGCTATGGCCCACATAAATAATTTCCCTTGTCTGATAGCAGACCACACCTCGTAACTTAGATTTCCTGAAACGGAGAGAAATAAAGCTGAGGTAAACAAAAATATCCAGCTGAAATGCCAAGTGAAGGAATAATACTTTTTGAAATAGGGTTGCTGCCGTAAAAGCCAGGAACAGCCTACCATTGCCGCACCTAGAAATGTCATGCGCAGTGGGTAGTTCATTCCTAAGAAATAAGTTTTATAAGTATCCTGCGACCATGCATATGTCTGAGCACCCCAACTACTAATGAGAGCTAGTAGAGCACAGCACCATAAAAGTTTTGTATTTAGATAAAATGCCACAATACCGTACAGCACAGCTGTGATGAATATAGCAATACCATAATAGTCTGTACTAATGGAAAGGCTTTTGGAAAAATAAGTCACAGATACGCCCAGCGTTAGCGCTATCAAAATGGTAAAACTTTCATTGGCTAAGGAAGCGTAAGGATATTTTCGGTTACGCCTTCGAGCTATCCATATTAATAAGCCCGAGCATAGAGCAAATGCAAGACCTATGGCAAATTCGGAAAAGGCGAAATATTTTCTAATACGTTCAATCCATTTCTCATCCAGTACTAATGCTCCAAAAGCCAGAATAGCGCATGAAACGGCGGCTATAGCTGCATAAAATGCAATTGTATCAAATTCGCTTCTGTAAGGAGATACGGTGTCCCTAAGTTTTTGAGCTGTAGTTTTGTCAATAAGGGCATTGTTTTCCCATTCCTCAATGGCTTCCTTCAATAACTTACTCTCTTTTTTGTTTACCCTCATGATTACGATTATGTGTCAAATTTAGGTCAATTAGCTATACTGTTGCAGTTACCGTCCCCCTTGTGGCTTTATAGGTGCAATGAATTAGTATAAATAAGCATATATTTTGTGTTATTTCTTAAAAAGCCTTTGTATTATAAGGTGTAAGTGCAGTAATCATGGTATATTTGCACCCCATAAAAACAAGGTTTTTATGACAACAGACCCACTAAGATATGAGGCTGTTGTTGGGACGAAGAATGGTTGAAAATAAGTTTATATAGTTAAAATCTTAATACATTAAAGAAATGTTTCGGACACATACCTGTGGCGAGTTAAGAATTGCTGATGTTAATAAAAGTGTTACCCTGTCCGGATGGGTACAGGCCGTACGTAAATTCGGTAGTATCACTTTTGTGGATTTGCGCGACCGTTATGGTATTACCCAATTGCTGTTTTCAGAATCTTTAAATGAGCAACTGGATGCTAATCCACTGGGGCGGGAGTATGTATTGCAAGCTACCGGTATGGTACGAGAGCGTAGTAATAAGAACCCCAATATCCCTACTGGCGATATTGAAGTGCTGGTAGATAGCTTTACTATACTGAATAAAAGCGTCACACCTCCTTTTACCATTCAAGATGATACCGATGGAGGCGACGACCTGCGTATGAAATATCGCTTTTTGGATTTACGCCGAAATGCGGTGAAGAAGAATCTGGAGTTACGATATGCAGTAAACCGTGCTACGCGTGAATATTTGCATCAATACAACTTTATGGATATCGAAACTCCGTTCTTGATTAAATCTACTCCGGAAGGTGCTCGTGACTTTGTGGTACCCAGTCGTATGAATCCAGGAGAATTTTATGCATTGCCGCAATCTCCCCAAACATTCAAGCAATTGCTGATGGTGAGTGGGTACGACCGCTATTATCAGATTGTAAAATGTTTTAGGGATGAAGATTTGCGTGCAGACAGGCAGCCTGAGTTTACACAGATAGACTGTGAAATGTCTTTTGTGCATCAGGAGGATGTATTGGAGATTTTCGAAGGTTTAATAAAATATATTTTTAAAACTGTTAAGGGTATTGATTACACAGAGCCCGTAGAGCGTATGCCCTGGCAAGAAGCTATGTGGCAGTATGGCAACGATAAGCCCGATACCCGTTTTGGTATGAAGCTGCTGAACCTGAAATATCCCAAACATGTTTTTGCGGATAAGGAAGATAATGCACATCTGATTGAGGGAGCGAATTTTCAGGTGTTTGAAAGTGCAGAAACCGTATTGGCTATTGCAGTTCCTGGTTGTAGTGAGTACACTCGTAAGCAATTAGACGAGCTCACGGAGTGGGTGAAGCGTCCGCAAATCGGTATGAAAGGGCTTGTGTACATTAAGTGTAATACCGACGGTACGTATAAAAGTAGTGTCGATAAATTTTATAGCGAAGAAAGGCTCAAAGCTATTGCCGATGCTGCTGGTGCTAAAGCTGGAGACCTTATCTTAGTGCTGGCAGGTACGGAAGCGCTTACGCGCAAAGCTATGAGCGAACTACGTTTGGAAATGGGTAAAAGATTGGGGCTGCGCAAAAGTGATGAGTTTAAATTATTATGGGTGGTAGATTTCCCATTATTTGAATATTCTGAAGAAGACAATAGATGGGTGGCGCGTCACCATCCGTTCACTTCGCCCAAACCATCAGATATTGAAGTGATGATTAATAACAGCCCTGTTATTGAAAATCCTGCCGAATATCTTAAGCATCCTTATGCCAATATCAAAGCCAATGCTTACGACATGGTGTTGAATGGTAATGAAATTGGAGGTGGTAGCATTCGTATTTATCAGAAGGAACTGCAACAGAGGATGTTTGAAGCGTTGGGTATGGATGAACAGGAGCAGCAGCATAAATTCGGCTTCCTTCTAGGTGCTTTTGAGTATGGTGCTCCGCCACATGGTGGTATAGCTTTTGGTTTGGACCGTCTTTGCTCTATTCTAGGAGGCAGCGAAAGTATTCGCGATTTTATTGCCTTCCCCAAAAATAATAGTGGTAGAGATGTAATGCTGGATGCGCCTTCTGCAGTTGATGATAAGCAGCTTGAAGAACTGTATATTCAGCTGAATCTCCCGAAGGAGTAAGTTTTTACATGTTGTTGTATGCATAAAATATACTGATAGGCAAAATTGCCTTTGCGGAAGCCGGACACACGATACTCGCTTTTCTTTGTAAAGCTGTCGTATCTAATTTTGCCTATCGCGCAAGGCTTCGTCTAAAAAGCCGCATCGTAGACACACAAATAAAAGAACTTTCATTAGGCAAAGTCAACTTTGCCTATCATAGGTAACTGTTGCACAACTCCCTTAAAAATGCAATAAAGAAAAAATTTGACTTCATTACAGTCGTTTTAAGCGACCGTATTTTTGTTGTGAGAGAAAAAAATCTAAAAAATTGGAGGGCGTATTGCGGCTAAAAATTGGTCTTAAAATGTCGTTTTTTATAGCAAATAGCATTCCTTGTGGAATTGCTATTCTTTTGGCCATTATTTGGGGCAGTTTTCGGCTAAATTTTAAGTATTTTTTCAGATTATAACACAGCGCGGCCATTAACACGTGTTTGTTGGCTTGTGCCATGCCTCGGGCGTTAATGCGTCGCATGTTATGGTGGTTGATGAGTGTTCCCAAAACGGGTTCTACCGTGCTACTTCGCCGTTTGACTAATCGGCGATGGTATGCTTTGTTTTCTGTAAGTTTTTGATGCATCTTATCGTACAAGGGCTTGTGGATGCTTTCATCTATCTTTTTAAACTTACTCACTTTACCACAGCATTGTTCCCTTAGTGGACAGTTTTTGCATTCTCTCTCGCTACTTCTGAACGTCTTTTTTGTATAGCCTTTGCTATCTGTTTTAATGCCTTTATACGTTAAAAAAGCCTTGTGGCAGCCTTCTTGTATGCATTCGTATTGGTACTTTCTCTGCGTTGTATAGAAAGCCTTCTCGATGGGGTTTGTATTGACCAAAATTCGGAAATGCAAAGCATTCGCGAACTCCTTTAAAATCTTCAAAAAAGACAGTGAGCAATCCAAGCATCGATTCCTTTCTCCTCACAATATTGTAAACTCTCTCCGCTGCTGTAACCTGCATCGGCAATCACTTCTTGGATTGCGATGTCATTTTGTTTTAAATTCGCTATTGTTTGATCCATTATTTCACTAAAAATAGCGCTGTCTTTGCTTCCTGCCGTACTCGCGCAAGCACCTGTAATTACATGCTCTGCATCATCTACGGATAATTGTCCTGCATAGTTGAGTTGACGTGGTTTTCCTGGTTTGGTCGAGATTTTCGCATCAGGATCGGTTGGCGAATAATGCGTATGATTACTTAAAAACTTGGGACGGATTTCTTCTCCATCTTCATCTATTTGAACCGTCTTTCTATGGCCGGGCATGCCTTGGTAGGCTTCTTTCTTCCAGTTATGATGCTGTTCTACCAGCTTTTTTCTTTCTGTTGTTACTTTGAACTCTGAGTTTTCTTCCAGTTCATTCATGTAGGCTTTGACATCTTCAACTACTTCTTTCTCCAACAGGCTGTCCATACTTGCATTGGATTTGATGTAGGCACTATCGACACATTGACGCTTGCCTTGAACCATTCCTTTTTGAACACACAACGAAAGTACTTTTTGAAACAAACTCAAAAAGACTTCTTCGCCAAAAAGCTGTCGTGTACGGCTGATGGTGCTGTGCCAAGGCAGCTCTTCATCTAAATCATACCCCAGAAACAAACGAATACTCAAGCTGTCGGCACAATATCTTAGTAAAGCTCTGTCGCTATTGATGTTGTGGAGATAACCCACCAGCAATATTTTGAAGAAAACCACCGGGTCAATGCTCTGTTGTCCTTCTCTGCCGTAGTATGGGGCGGTAGCTTTATAGAGAAAGTGTAGCTCTAAATGTTGATTTACTTTTCGATAGAAATCCTCTTGAGGAACTAAACAGTCTAAGCTCAGCTCGTAAAACAATTTGGGTGTAAAATCTTTTCGTCATTGCATATAGCAAGTTACAAAAAATAATTATATTTGATTTGAGTTGTGCAACAGGCACATCGCATTGGCAAAATGGCGGGTTATGGGAAACATAGAAAGTTCGTACATTTTTTGTCGCAACAGCTTTTTATATTTCCTTTTTTGTTAATTTAGTAAATAATAAAAAGCTGTTGCTCAAGTTAGTGAAAGATTGAAAGTTTTGGCTTTCTAATCCGCCACTTCGCAAAGCCCCGAAGCGTTCGCCCGGCTCAAAAGCATAGTTCTTTACATCAAAACCCCTCATCTTCATAACTGCGCATTTTGTGTAATCAATACTAAAAATAATAAATTTCAACTAACTAACAATGCAAAATGCGCAATTAAATTTTTCTTGAAAAAACATTGATTCCCAATACCATAAGCATACAAAAAGATTAATTAATTAATTTTTTCCTTCAAAAAAAATATTGCGTATATTTGAGAGTTACAGGCAATGTTACACAACCGCACTACCAACTCAATAAAAGAGCTACTTAAGAACATAATAAAAATTTAATCAATATGGCTAAAACAATATTGAACAAAGTAGAAACAAGAGAACACGTAAGACACGGCTAGTTATAATCCTATCACACGTTTAGTTTTGCAAATTATCACAATCCCGAACGTATGCACATTGGCGCATTGCGGGTGTTGAATGATGATAGAGTTGATGCAGGAAAGGAATGGGCTTGGGTTCTCGTAATGGAAGTACCAATGGAATTTTAATTACAAATCTATAATCATTCCAAATTACTAACGAATAAAATTTAAGACTGACAATATCGTAAATTTAATTTGAAAAAATTTTCAAAAATATTATGAAAGTAGCACTTTTTGTCCCTTGTTATATAGACCTTATCTATCCCGAAGTTGCAATTGCCACGTTGGAATTATTAGAAAAACACAACATAGAAGTTGTCGTTCCACTTAATCAAACCTGTTGCGGACAGCCGACTGCCAATGAAGGAGATCAGAAAAATTCGGCAAAGATGGAAAAAGTTTTTGCTCAAAATTTTCAGGATTTGGACGTAGATTATATCGTTGGTCCTGCCGGAAGTTGCGTGAAACAAATAAAACTTCATTTCGATGCCATCGAGCAAACTGAAAAAGTAACGGCAATGCGGGCAAAAACAATTGAGTTAGTGGAGTTTTTCACAGATGTTCTGAAAATCACGGATTTTTCTGACTTATCATTTCCGCATACAGTCGCCATTCACAACAGTTGCAGTTCTATCAGGGGATTGCACATCAGTTCTCGCTCCGAATGGCAGGAACCTCGCTTCAATAAAACAGAAGAACTTTTGAAAACCATTCAGAATATCAATATCAAACACATCAACAGACCCGATGAATGTTGTGGTTTTGGCGGAACGTTTTGTGTAACCGATGAAGCAGTAAGTGCCAAAATGGGACAAGACAAAGTTTCGGATTATGTCCGTAACGAAATTGAATACGTTGTTTCGCCAGATATGTCTTGCCTGATGCACCAAAAAGGCGTTTCGGACAAAGAAAAAACCGGATTGAAATTTCTACACGTGGCTCAGGTGTTGAATAACGGACCTTTTTGATAAAGAAGACACGAAGTTAATTGACAAAAAAAAGAAATAGAAAATGAAAAAAGTCAATATAGAAAAAAACGCAGCGGCATTCATCTATCAGGACGATGTTCACGTAACGGAACACGACAAAAACCTGTGGAATGCAAGAGTAAAAAGAGATAAAGCCGCTTCCGAAATTCCCGAATGGGAAGAATTGCGAAATCTCGCTTCTGCCATCAAAGAGCATACACTTACACATTTAGACCAATACATTGAGCAGTTTGTAGAGAATGCCGAAAAAAGAGGCATAAAAGTTCATTTTGCAAAAGACGCCATTGAGCATAATGCCATTGCCTACGAAATTTTGAGCAGCCATAATGTAAAGAACATCATCAAAAGTAAGTCGATGTTGCAAGAAGAATGCGGAATGACACCTTTTCTGGAAGAAAAAGGAATAAATGTTTTAGAAACCGATTTGGGAGAACGGATACAACAGTTGTCGGGTCAGCTTCCCAGTCATATTGTAATGCCGGCCATTCATCAAACCAAAGAAGATGTAGCAAAATTGTTCGCAGAAAAAATTGGAACAGATCCTAACGATACCGACCCAAGCTCATTAAATACCGCTATGCGGAACAATGCCCGACCAAAATTTTTGGTTGCCGATGCCGGAATGACGGGAGGAAATTTTGCTATTGCCGAAACTGGAACTTTTGTTGTTTGTACCAATGAAGGAAATGCCGACCTCACCGCAAGTTTACCGCCTTTACACATTGCCAGTATCGGTATTGAAAAAATATTGCCCAAAGTAGAAGATTTGGGTGTTTTCATACGCATATTATCTAGAAGTGCTTTGGGAACTCCGGCTACGCAATACACTTCGCATTTTTCGGGACCGAGAGCAGGTTCGGAAATGCACATTATTTTAACAGACAACGGACGGAGCAAACGTTTGGCGATGGACGAATTTTGGACTTCGCTGAAATGTATTCGTTGCGGTGCTTGTATGAATACCTGTCCTGTATATAGACGAAGCAGCGGTTTGGCGTACAGTGCTACTTATTCCGGACCGATTGGTATTATTATTGACCCCACTTTTGACCCAAAAAAATATTCCGAATTGCCATATCATTCGTCTTTATGCGGTTCGTGTACCGAAGTTTGCCCAGTACACATCAACATTGCCGAACAGATTATGGACTGGCGTAAAGTGATGATGAAAAACAAGGAAGTCGATTTCAGCCGGAGAATGGCGTTTAAAGCAGCAGGCGTAGTATTGAGCAATCCGAAGTTGTTCCGTGTAGTAGAAAAAGTAGCATATAATGCTATCAATATTTTACCCGAAGCCATCACCGAAAACAAAACCCTCGACCCTTGGGCGGCACACCGCAAACTGCCCGATGTAAAGAAAGAAACTTTTAGGGATTGGTATATTAAAAACAGAAAAAGCAATGAGCAATAAACAAGAATTTTTACAATCGGTACGGGAAAGTTTGAAAAAACGCACCAAAACCGAATACCCAAAAATCCCGACTTACGAAAAGAAGAATGTGGATTTGAAATCCCTTTTTGAAATAAATCTGAAATTGGCAGCGGTAGATTTTTACGATGTTTCTTCTGTGGAAGAAGCTCAAAAAATAATGCAGGAAAAACTGTCTGACACAAAAGTTGTTTGTTCAGCTACCGATGAGTGGAAAGGAAATAAAGACATCAACAAAATCGCTCGTCCGCAAGATTTGGCAGATGTGGATTTGGGAATTTTCCGGGCTGAATTTGGCGTTGCAGAAATGGGAATGGTTTGGGTAACGGAAAAATCGCTGAAAGTGAATGCTATCGGGTTTTTGTCGCAGCATTTAGCCGTGCTATTAGACCCTGCCGATATTACCGAAAATATGCACACTGCTTACAATACTCCCGGTTTATTCGATGTGAACTACGGCTGTTTTGTAATGGGACCATCAGCAACTGCCGACATCGGAGCGGTTTTGGTTCGTGGTGCACAAGGAGCAAAATCTTTGACTTTGTTTTTTCTGAAGAAATAAAAAACCTGCTGAAAATCCATATATATAGAATTTTCAGCAGGAATACTATTTTTACTATAATTGTATTTTAAAAATGTTTCAATAAAAAAAGGCTGTTCTCTGATTTGAGAATAGCCTTTTTGATGATGATATATTATTTTAAATGCGAACGTAGCATCCAAGCTGTAGTTTCGTGCTGCTCCATTAACGTGGTAAGATAGTCGCTTGTTCCGTAAGCAAATTCTACTTCATTACCAATTTTTACAATACATTCCCGAAGATAGACGATAATTGCATCGTGATCTGCCAAAAGATTTTTCATATAGCTCAAACTATCGTTTTTTCCATCTCCTTGTTCCGATAAATGCGTTAAACTAAGATATTGCTTCATCGTTGCAGGTGCATAATGTCCCAATTTTCTTAATCTTTCAGCAACTTCATCTACTACGTTTTCCAATTCCGTATAAAGTTGTTCAAAATAGACGTGTACCGTATGAAAATCCGGTCCTTCCACGTTCCAATGTGCATTACGGGTTTTAAGGTACAGTAAAAATTCATCAGCCAATAAAGGCTCTAACATTTCTGCAAGGATTTCTGTTTGTTTTGGTGTAAGACCAATATCTGCTTTTGCCATAATTTTGTTTTTTAATTGTTCACCCATTATTAATTTAGACTATAATACATCGCTTAGTGAAGTCTAAAACCAGTCTTACAAATTTACAATTTTTATTGTTTTAAAAGCAACCTACTACCTATTTATCTCAAAAAAAATCAACAAGATAAAACTTACAGCAGCAGACGAGAATGAAACACTGCCTGTAACAAGGGTTTTGCAAAATGGCGGGGTTAAGGTTATAATTTGAAGTTTCGGCTTTCTATTCCGCAAAAAGCCAATTATATTGACTTTTTTCATAAATTTATTCAATTAATTGGCTTTTGCTTACCGTGTCGCTAAATTGAAACTTTTCGCTTCAATTTCCGCCACTGACGCCAAGCCGTACCGTATAAGAGCAATAGCAGGGAAGTGGTTAAGTCAAAGTTTGTGCATTTAATAAACTTTGGTGGGCGGACAAATAATTGCTTCGAAATCTGCTACTGCTCTTATACTTGACCGTTAGCTGCAACCCTATCGAACATTCGTACATAAATCGTCAATACTCTAAAAAATCAAACCTATTTAACTTTTATAGACAGTTGAAATTTATTTCAAAAAATAATTGACTACTAATATCTTTATCGCAATATTGCAATATAGAAATAAAGAAATGGAAATAGAACAAACAAAACCAAAGGATTTTACAGACAGCCAACACGAAATTGCCCACATTATAAAAGCATTGGGACATCCTGCCCGGGTGGCTATCATAGAATATTTATTATCAGTTGACACTTGTATCTGCGGAGATATTGTTGATGTACTTCCTTTAGCACAGCCAACTGTTTCAAGGCATTTAAAAGAACTTAAAAATGCAAAACTAATTAAGGGAACCATTGAAGGTAACACGATTTGCTATTGCATTGACGAAAATACTATTGAAGAACTGCAAAAATATTTTACAAATATTTCGGCAAAACTTACCCTGAAAAACAAAAATTGTTGTTAATCATATAAATAATACAAAAATGAAACTATCACAAGTAAAAGCACTTTTACCAACTTTAGAAAATGTAACATTCAAATTGGAAAACGGCTCTTTTGTTCCAGAACATTTTCACGTTACCGAAGTCGGAATGGTTACAAAAAACTTCATTGATTGTGGTGGAGTAATTCGCACAGAAAAAACCGTAAATTTTCAGCTATGGAATGCCGATGATTTTGAACATCGTTTAAAACCTGCTAAACTTTTAAACATCATTAAACTTTCCGAAGAAAAATTAGGCATTGAAGATGCAGAAATTGAAGTAGAATATCAAAGTGACACAATTGGAAAATATGCGTTGGCATTTGACGGAACAAATTTCATTTTGCAAAACAAAACAACTGCTTGTTTAGCACAAGATGCGTGTGGAATTCCGTCCGAGAAAGTAAAGAAGAATTTATCCGAATTATCTGTAAATCAAAATGCTTCTTGTACGCCAGGAGGTGGATGCTGTTAAAAAACAATGTTTATGATTAGCAAAACGGAATTCAGAATTACGAAAATGGATTGCCCAAGTGAGGAGCAACTCATTCGTATGAAATTGCAAAACTTCGATAATATAAAATTATTGGAATTTGATATACCAAACAGAAAGCTGAATGTTTATCATTATGGAAATGCGGAGCATATTTTAAAAGCTTTGGAACACCTAAATCTAAGTACAACATTGATTTCTACCGAAAAAAGCGAAGACAATATTGAAGAAGAAGACAAAATGCAAAAAAAATTACTTTGGACGGTATTAATCATCAATTTATCGTTCTTTGGAATTGAAATGCTGTATGGGCTTTTTTCGGGTTCTATGGGGTTGATAGCTGATAGCTTGGATATGCTTGCGGATAGTATTGTTTATGCTTTGGCATTATTTGCCGTTGGTGGAAGTCTAGCATTCAAAAACAACATTGCCAAATTTGCTGGTTATTTTCAAATCCTGCTCGCTGTTATAGGTTTTGTTGAAGTTATCAGACGTTTTATTGGATTAGAAGCGACACCTGATTTCAAAACAATGATTATTGTTTCATCCCTAGCTTTAATTGCCAATGTAATTTGTCTCTATCTCTTGCAAAAAAGTACAAGCAAGGAAGCCCACATGCAGGCTTCGATGATTTTTACATCAAATGATGTGATTATCAATTCGGGGGTTATCATAGCGGGAATTATGGTCTATTTACTCAAATCCAGCTATCCAGACCTAATAATTGGAGGAGTTGTCTTCGTAATCGTAGCGCGTGGAGCATATAGGATATTAAAGTTAGCTAAGTAATCGGAAAAATCTCAAGATAAAACTAAAATTTCTCGACCGCTATCTGACCCTATGGATATTCCTTGCAATGGCGGTAGGTGTGGGATTGGGTTATTTATTTCCAGATATTTCCAATGTAACGAACTCCCTTTCTGTTGGCACAACCAATATACCGTTGGCTATCGGATTGATATTGATGATGTATCCGCCTTTGGCAAAAGTAGATTACAGCTTGTTACCTAAAGCTCTAAAAGACAAAAAAGTAATTGCCATTTCCTTAATATTGAATTGGGTTATCGGTACCGTTTTGATGTTTGGTTTAGCCGTTCTGTTTTTACGAAACGAACCCGAATATATGTCGGGATTAATTTTAATTGGTCTGGCAAGGTGTATCGCAATGGTTATTGTGTGGAGTGATTTGGCAAAAGCAAACAGAGAATACACGGCATTATTGGTCGCCCTAAACAGTATCTTTCAGATATTGACTTACAGTTTTTTCGTTTGGCTTTTCATCAACATATTGCCCAATAAATTAGGGATTGCTAATTTCAATGTAAGTGTTTCAATGAAAGAAGTTACACAAAGCGTTTTGATATATTTAGGCATTCCTTTTTTTGCTGGTTTCGTGAGCCGTTATTATTTGGTAAAATCGAAAGGTATCGAGTGGTACAATAGAAAGTTTGTTCCAAAAATATCGCCTATTACATTGTATGCTTTACTGTTTACCATTGTGCTGATGTTCAGTTTAAAAGGCGACAAAATATTGGAGTTGCCTTTAGATGTCATAAAAATAGCGATACCATTAATCATTTATTTTGTACTAATGTTTTTCGTGAGTTTTTTCATTAGTAAATTTCTAAAAGTCCCTTATGATAAAAACGCATCTATTGCATTTACAGCTACTGGCAACAACTTTGAATTGGCCATTGCGGTCGCCATTGCGGTATTTGGCATACACTCGCCTCAAGCATTTGTGGGTGTAATCGGGCCTTTAGTTGAAGTTCCTGTTTTGATATTATTAGTCAGAGCAAGTCTATTTTTAAAACGAAAATATTATAAACAATGACAAAGAAAATTTTAGTGCTTTGCACAGGAAACAGTTGCAGAAGTCAGATAGCTGAAGGTTATTTACGACATTTTGCGAACGGAAATGCAGAAGTTTACAGTGCAGGTGTCGAAACACACGGAGTAAACCCAAAAGCCATTGCAATAATGCAAGAAGACGGAATTGATATTTCAAATCATACGTCAAACAACATTGATGAATATTACGACATTGATTTTGATTTTGTCATTACAGTTTGCGACAATGCCAAAGAACGTTGTCCGTTTTTTCCAACTAAAGCAAAAAAGTTTCATCACAACTTTTCAGACCCAGCAAAAGCAACAGGAACAGACGAAGAAATTAATGAACAGTTCAGAGAAGTCAGACAGCAAATTAAAGAATACTGCGAACGATTTATAGCGGAAAATCTAAAGAGGAACCAATAAGGGCAGCACCTAACATCGGTTTTGCAAAAGAGCGGGTTAAGTGGTTAATTCAAGATTAGTTCATTTAATCCACAAAACCATTTTTTATTTTCTTTTAAGATGTAAATTAGCAAATAGAAAAAATGGTTTTGTTCAAGTTAGTGTTAAATTGAAAGTTATCGCTTTCTAATCCGCTCCTTCGCAAAGCCGTCAAACGTTGGCAGAAATAATTGGAGACACTACCAAGCCATGAGAGCGGAGAAAATTAACAGGCAAGTGACAACGAAAGATGACAGCTGCCAACGGTGGAATATTCTGACACAGCACCTAATCTGAAGGTAAGACTAACTTGAAAAATTTAAACAAATGAAAGTCATGAAACATTTAACTGCTTTTCTCACTTGCTTGGCAATCACAGGAGTACTTTTTATATCATGTTCAAAAAAAGAGACACCACAAACTGAAAAACAAACGCTTTACACAGACCTCTACTCAAAAGGAGGAGTCGTTAACAACGAATTATTAAATAAATTTGCTAACAAGCTAATGAAAAGCGATTCTAAATTGTCATTAAAACTAAACAATATTGCATTGAAGTATATCAATACTCGAACAGGAACTATTCCGAGGTCAGTTGCTCCATCTACACAAGAACTTACAGAGTTACAAAACGAGATAAATCAAGCTGTAGCCGAGGAGGTTCTTCCTGTTTCGATTTCCTATTTACAGGGCAATGGATTTTATCAACAATTTGAGGAAGTTGGAATTCAAGACCCAGAGAGCATTATAAATAGTGTGGCTGACGACATATATGAAACACCATCGTTCAGTAATGAAACTTATTTAAATGAAATTTCTTTTGGTAAAACCTTAGCCTTTAAGAACTTTGTATCGGATTTGAAAAATTTAATTGAAAGCGGTTCTTCTAGCAATCTTCTTTCCCAAATAGATCAATTAAAAAATTCTTATTTACAACAAATAACAGATGAAGTTGAAGCCCTAGCTATTATAAACGGTTGTGAAACTGCAAAAGCTTCATTCGAGTATTGGAATAGCACAACAAACACGACCTATTGGGACGATGTTGTAACTAATATTTTTAGCCCATCTCTGCAATCTATGGTTGGCAAAACACTTCCTAGACGCGTTACCAATGACCACCGAGATATTATTGTTGCCGATGCTGTAGGTGCAATAGGGGGTGTCGTAGAAGGTGCTGTTATTGGAGCCGCGGCAGGACCTGGTGGCGCAATGGTAGTTGGTACTGCAGGAATGATTTTAAGAGGCGCACAGGCTTCAGCAGGAGAATATGTGTTGAATAAATTAAAGAGTTGGTTATTTGATTAAGTGTCTAAAAAAACTATTATGTATAAAGTTCTTCAAAAACTCGGTAGTTCAGTTTCTTGGATTGCTAAGCAATCTTGGTTTTTTGCTCTTTTTTTATTTATCGGTTTTTTGCTAGCAGGTAGTATAAAAAATAAAGAAGATCTATTTGAGAAATTAGCCATCTGTATTGTGTTTTGGCTTCTTGATTTTCTTTTTTTAAAGAAATTTTTATTGAATTTTCTAAAAGGGATATCAAATAAGTATAAAAAGGCACAATAATCCTTAGTCACACATTACTTCAGCCAACAGTGCATTGGCAATATGGCGGCTTGAGATTAAATGCTCAACGGAAGTAATTCTGTTGGGCATTTTTGCAAAACTCATCTTTTGTGATTCTATTTCCGCCACATCGCCAATGCTTTAACGTTGGCGGTAATGGCAGGAGCAACCGAGTTCACATCGGACATCCGATGAATACTTGATAACTTCTTATAATTTAGCCTTACATTTTGACAAAATTTGCAAACAAACAATATTATGGATTGGATAAATTTTCTTGAAGAACACACAGAATTATTAATATCAAATTTAGGAGTTTCAGAGCATTGGGTTGTCTATTTCAGATTGCTTGTTCTTATCATACTCCTAATCATATTATCATCTCTTGCATTCTTAATTGCAAAAAGAGTTTTCATATATTATCTCTATAAAGTATTGAAAAAAAGCTCGTTTACTTGGGACGATTTATTTGCTGATACAAGAGCATTCAACAAACTAGCTCACATCGCCCCTGCGGTTATAGTGCGATTAATGGCTCCTGCTATTTTTTCGGACTTTGAACAGATTCTTCCATTCGTTATAAGATTAACAGACGCTTATCTAATAATCGTTAGCATGGCGGTGTTTTTTTCTATATTAAAAGTGGGCGAATACACCTTATCCCAGCACCCTGCATTTAAAGATAAGCCATTAACCAGCTACTTTCAGCTCATTAGAATTCTACTTTATGTAGTTACGATCATTTTAGTGCTTTCGGTAATATTAGGTAAGTCACCTATTTATTTTCTTAGTGCATTTGGTGCAATGACAGCCATCTTACTATTGGTATTTAAGGATACTATTTTGGGCTTAGTGGCGAGTGTGCAGATGTCATCCAATGATATGGTGCGTGTGGGCGACTGGGTGGAAATGCCCAAATTTAATGCGGACGGAGATGTTATTGACATCAACCTGAACACTGTAAAAGTGCAGAATTGGGATAAAACCATTACTACCATTCCAACTTATTATTTTATTACAGACAGTTTTAAAAACTGGCGGGGAATGCAACAAAGTGGTGGAAGAAGAATCAAAAGAGCTATTTTTATAGATGCTCATTCGGTAAAACTTGTCGATGCTGAAATGAGAGAAAAGCTCAAAAAAATTCAACTTATTTCCAATTACGTAAAAAACCGTCAGAAAGAAATAGAAGAATTCAATACTCAACACAACATAGACACCTCAGTCTTAATTAACGGCAGGCAATTGACCAATTTGGGCGTGTTTAGAAAATACATTGAAAGCTATCTGAAATCACATCCGAAAATCAGACAGGACATGACCTTAATGGTCAGACAGCTTGCTAGTGAAAACAAAGGCATCCCGATGGAAATTTATTGTTTTACCAAAACTACCGCTTGGGTCGAATACGAATCAATACAATCAGATATTTTTGACCACTTGTATTCTACTGCTACTTTTTTCGATATAGAAATATTTCAGGAGCCGGGTGGGAAAGACTTTAGCATCGCTTTTGATAGAAATAATGTGACGTGATTTTGACCTTTACTGAAATCAATAAAAGAGCCACTACCGCCAACAAATGGTCATACGCAATGCGGGGTGCTGTGCCTGTTTTATAGGCAATTCATTTAATAAAGCTTGTCGTAACTCGACAAGTTAGCGCTTCGAATCCCGCACTGCGCATACCGGCGAACGTTGGCGGTAATTTTAAAGACAGACAGACATTAAATGAAAAATAAAAGCAAAATACAAGGAGACGGAAATGTAAACCTCCAAGGCATTTCTAAATCAAAAATTTCAGTTGGAGACAAGACAGTAACTGATAGTAAAGTAAACAAAGTATGGATTATTATTCCAGTTATTATTGCTATAATAGGACTTATTGTTCAAGTTTTAATTGGATGGGAACAACTTATAAATTGGTTTTATGCTAAATAAATCACACATAGACGGACACGGTAATGTTGTAATACAAGATGCCGACAACTCAACAATTACGATCAACCTTTCTGACACAGAACAGGTGAGAAAATTTTTTATAGATTTTCAAAACAAACTATCTGAGTTGCCAAGAGAGATACTGACAGAACTTCAAAAACACAACAATTTAGAAAGCGAAATGAAAGTAGGAGCAAATATTTACTTAACTGTTATTGCAGAATTTGCTGACTTTGGTAACAATGCTGTTCTTTGGGGTGTAACCATAACCAACCTGACAAAGGAACATAGGTATTTTAATCAACCATATTTTAAGGTATCACCAAAATTTGAATTAGAGCTTGGACTTGAACACGATACTTTTATGATGTTCCCAAAAGAACAATTAAAATTTCCTGTAAGACTTGAATACGGGGAAGTATTGAGTTTAACATTTGAAGTAAATCCAAAGCAATTTGCTTTATTTGAAAAGAACGCAACCGATGATGCTTTTCTAACCTGTTATTGTGGAACAACTGTAGGAGAACTATACAATTCAAACGAATACAAACTTAATAAATTTGTAAAGGACTACGAAGCAATCAAAAAAGTAAGACGTTAAACAATTTTAAAGACAAAAATATGTATTGCATAGAATGCGGGGCACAATTCCCAGACAACTCAAAGTTTTGTTCGCACTGCGGACATAAACAGACTGAAGGCGAACCTACTTTAAAGGAAAAACTTGCAGAAGTAATCATTGAGAAATGAGATTACTAGACAAGTAGTTGAAGCTCACAAGTCTTCAATAGATTATCAATTTCTTAAAAAAGCTATGGGATGGTATTTGGCTTGGGTATTAATACACCTTGGTCTTTTGCTGATTGGCTCCAACGGAATTTTTGACAAAAAAAGATTAGATAAAAGCAAAAATAAGCAAAACGGTTAAAGCAATTGCAATACAACGCTTTATAAAACAGTAGTCTTGGTGTGGAACTCGGTGTCGGATAGGTTTTGGGCTTGAAAACACAACGTTAGGTTACTAATTCGTTACCGATTGACATAGGTAATAACACAGCCTAACAGGTTATATTTCAGTGTTTTGCACTGCATTCTCTATTCCCTTGTAACTCAATGTAATTTAATTTTAAACATTAAACATTTGAGTTATGGAGCAGGCAAAGAAATCGACGTTCAAGCTGCTTTTCTATCTGAAAAAGAACGAACTGAAAAAAAACGGTAATGCCCCGATCATGGGGCGTATTACTATTGATGGCACACCCAAGACTTTCGGGACAAAGTTAGAAATAAACCCCAATAATTGGGATTTGAAGTACGGAAGAGTTGAGGGCAAGAGTGCCACAGCTTTGAGTATTAATCAAAAGCTGGATAACATACGGGGCCGTATCGACAAGATTTATGAAGATATGCTAAAACACGAGGGCTTTGCAACCGCACAAAAGGTAAAGCTCACGTTTCTGGGTGTCGGTGTGATGGAAGATGCCATACTGAAAGTCTTTAAGGAGCAGAATGAAGGCTTTGAAAAAATGGTCGCTAAAGGGAAACGCTCTAAAAGCACCTATGCCAAGTATACCACTGTTTACAATCATCTTAGCGAATTTATAAAGGAACGGTACCATCGGGAGGATATGGCGTTCCGGGAACTCACTTCCGATTTTATCCGGGAGTTTGATTTCTTTCTCCGCATTGATAAAGAATGTACCCACAATACGGTTTGGGTTTATACAATGCCCGTTATTGCACTGGTAGAACTGGCTATTAAAAAAGGTTTGCTACGGGATAATCCTTTTGATGATTACAAGATCACTATGGAGGAAACCGACCGTAGTTACCTTCTAAAAGAGGATGTGGAAAAGTTAATGTTCCTGAACCCATCCAAACAGAAATATGAACTGGTAAAAGACCTCTTTCTTTTCAGTTGTTTTACCGGACTTTCTTACATTGATATTAAGAAACTGAAATGGAGCAATATTCAATCGTTCTTCGACGGCCACCAGTGGATTATCAGCAGGCGTAAAAAATCTGACGTTGCTTCAAACGTAAGGCTGATGGAAATCCCCAAACGCATTATTGAAAAATACAGAGGCATTACCAGAAGCGATTATATATTTCCTGTTCCGTCCAATGCGACCTGTAATAAGCATATCAGTAAACTTATTGAGGAAGCTGGCATTGTTACCGAACAGAAAGTTACTTTCCATACCGCACGTCACACATTTGCCACCATGTTTTTGACCGAGGGCGTACCGCTTGAAAGCCTTAGCAAAATGATGGGACACAAGAATATTTCCACCACCCAGATCTATGCTAAGATTACCAGCCAGAAAATCAGTAAGGATATGGATTTGGTAGCACCTAAATTCAAGGCAATGGAAGATGCGTTTCTTGTCAAAATCGAAGATGAAGAAATAGAATTATTGAATGAAGCTCCACTTGGATTTTATGATACCGAAGAAGTGATGGCTTAAAACAGGGTATATTTTTTAACAGTCAGATTGAAGCAGGATTAAGTCCTGCTTTTTTTATGTCTATACTTTTTATAGCCAAAGCACATTTACTTTTCTCTCCTATTCCCCTTCTGTAAAAGAGCTTTTGTCTACTGCTGAAACAGAAGGTTAAAAAATATTGCCCTGGTACTTCTCCCGCACAAAACGATTTTTCAACCCTCTGTCTCTGTGGCTGTCACAGCCACACAACTTAAAAATAGAGTTTTAAAAATTCAACCAATTGGAAGTGTTATTTCAATCCATTGGGAACCATTTGCCAATACCATCTTCATTGCTTCCACTGTTTTTTTACTCAAAGAAGCCTGTATGCCCTATTGTTCCATTTCAAGAGCAAAGGTATTTCCGTGTTCTTAACGCCCCCACAAGGTCACGCAAGTTTGAAAAAAAATCTCCACCCGTTGGGTAGTATTTGTTTTCCAAAACCTTGTGCCGCCTAAACACTAACCTTTTTCTGCTCGTGAAACGAAACATAGCATACTCCGGCTCTTTAAACGAATAAAAAAAATGTCAGGTATGAAGATCAACAGCATTGGAAATGGTAATGAAACGAAACAGCACCTCCTCTCATTGCCGAATAAATCAAAAAAATCAAATCAGGACAAATTCAATAACGCAAAAAAGTAGAAATCATGAACATCACAGGAAGACTGACAAGAGATGCGGAAGTACGCACAACGTCACAGGACAAACAAGTAGTAAACTTTTCGGTAGCGACCAACGACAGCTACAAAAACAAACAGGGCGAACGAGTGGAGCAAACAACCTTTTTCGACTGCTCATATTGGATAAGTCCGAACGTAGCCAAGCTACTGACAAAAGGCACATTGGTAGAGCTCACAGGCAGGGTAAGTGCGAGAGCATGGACAGGTAATGATGGTGAAGCAAGAGCAGGACTGAATTTTCATACCTCTAACATCAAACTGCATGGAGGTAGCAGAAAAGCCGAAACCGTACAGGCTACTGCACCATCTGAAAACAGCGGATTTACAGCACAGGGAACAGAGGACGACCTCCCATTTTAACAACGAGTATTCAATCATTTTTTAACATCAAAATTTTATCAAAATGGCACATAATATCAATTTCAACGAAAGAGCAGGAAAGTACAGTTTCTTTTCAGTACAGCAAAAAGCGTGGCACGGTTTGGGGCAAATCGTGGAACAATACCCAACAAGCGAGGAAGCTATAAAGCACGCAGGGTTAAATTACGAAGTAGTAAAATCCCCATTGTTTACCAAAGGTTCGGGCATTATCGAAACTGCTAACGGCATAGAGATAGGCAGTAGCGAATTAGAAGTACCTAACTACTTCGCAAACATTCGTACCGATAACAATGCCGTATTGGGCGTAGTGGGTAAAGATTACCACATCGTACAAAACCGTGAAGCCTTTAATTTCTTTGATGCTATCGTAGGTGGTGGCGAGGGTATCCTGTACGAAACCGCAGGAGCATTGGGCAACGGAGAACGCATTTTTATCACAGCCAAACTGCCCGACTATATCCGTGTAGGCAATGGCGATGATGTGACAGAAAAATATATCTTCCTCACAACTTCTCACGATGGTAGCGGAAGTATTACCGCAGCGTTTACACCTATCCGAATTGTTTGCCAAAACACCCTTAACGCATCGTTACGCAATATGACCAATGTGGTACGCATCAAACATACATCGGGAGCAAAACAGCGTATCGAGAACGCCCACAAGATTATGGGACTTGCCAATACATTGAGCAACCAGTTAGAAGCAATTTTTAATGATTGGACAAAAGTAAGGGTAAGTGACAACGAAGTAAAAAAGCTAATCCAATTGGCACTTTGCCCAAACAAGGAAACCTTAGACCTCATTAAAAAAGGTGCGGAAGATGAAATTTCAACCGTATTCAAAAACACCGTTGAAGATGCCTTTGCCTATGCTATGATGAGTGATACACAGCAGATGAACACCACCAAAGGCACTTTGTTCGGAGCGTACAACGCTGTTACGGGCTACTATCAGAACGTAAGGAATTACAAAGATGAAGAAGCCAAGCTACAGAGTATTGTAATGGGTGGAACTGCTCAACAGCGTACACAGAAAGCCTTTGAATTTTGTACCGCCTTTGCTTTGGACGGTGCGGAAATCCTAAACCTTAATTAAATAACCACAGGCTACCGCCTTAAACGGTGGTAGCCTACTAAAAACAAAAGATATGAAAGCTTTAAATGAAATGAACAACGTACAAAAGGCGTATTTGGTAGCAAAACTTTTCCCCGATACCCTTAAACAATTAATCGTCTTTATCCAACAGGAAACAGAACGCTTCAGAGAGCGTGACGAATATATGCGGAGTATATGGTCAGACAATACATTAATAACAGCCGACTTTTGGTACGGACTGGTTGACAATACAGAACAGATATTAAAACGCTACAATGTGATGTTGCATAGAAGCCCGAGAGTATTTTCTGACCAACTGTTTGACGGTTACAATTCAATATTTATCACCAACTGTTTGATTGAGTTTACAGAAAAACAGAAATGTGAAACTAAATTAAAACAGGCTATACATCTGTTTTTCGGAGAACATAAAATGATTGAGATAACCATAAATGATTAAGACATGAAAAAGAAATTTTCTTTCAAAATTGAAACCCTGCTATTCGGCATCGAAAACCCCAAGGGAGCTATTGAACAGGTGTTGTTTGCCAAAAAAGTAGCAACGCATGAGGGCATTGAACCTTTTAACTGTCTTGCCTGCCTGACATTTACCGACCCAACCATTAATAAAGCATTTTCTGGTGGGCTTCCAATGGATGAAACACTTTTGATTGGCTATGAGGGTTGGAGTGATGCCATACTGCATCTATGTATAAAGAGCGGACAAAGCACCCTTAAAGTTGCCACAGGGTATTTGCTAAGCAAAGAAGTCACCATACATAGCGAATACCGAAATGCCATATTGCTCCGTAAACTATCGGACAAGGAAATAAAAGAGATTTTCACCCATGTATGGAACAATTTGGATGAAATACGACCAAATCCAAGACTTACTAAAGAATAAACATTGAGATAGTAAGCAAATAAGAACCATTAATACAAGTACAATGAAAATCATAGATAAAGATGGGAATTGGATTGAAGTTACCGACCTCGTAAAAGCTATTCGACAAACAGGTTGGTTTAAAAAATATCGGCACGACCCACCAATGGAAAGTGACAGGGAAAGGCAGGAGTATTGGGCAGATATGCACAAGAAACTAAAAGCAATCAAGGAAAATAATAACAGTAATTAAAATTTCAGAACGATGAACACCAATTTTTTCAATCAGATACAAGCCTTGGACTTTACAGGAGTATTGCAACTGAATATTTCCAAAGGAGCAGAAAATAACCTAATCGTATCGGTTATGCTCAACAATGAACAATGCGGAGATAACGCAAAAAACCTAATACCGCCATTGACGTTTAACGCTACACCACAGGAATTTGACGAGGGATTTTTTGAGCAGATAAAAGCACCTGTTAAAACCGTTTCGGGCGTAATGGTGGATATGGAAAAATTCCTAAAGCAAATGGAGGAGGTCAAAAAGCAATCGGCAATGGAGAAAGAAAAGACCGAGAAAGCCAAAAAGGAAAAAGAAGCCAAAGACAAGAAATTTAAAGATGGAATGGCAAAGGCTGACGAATTGGAGAAAGAGGGCAAATTCCGTGAAGCGTGGATGAAAGTTCCCGACATAACCGAGTTTCCCGAAAAAGCGGACGAGATACGCAAACGCAAAACGGAATTGTCAAACAAGTTCGCCACACCGAGCCTTTTCGGAGCAATGGAAGAAGCCACACCCGAACCGCCAAAAGCGGAAGAAGTTACAGCCGATTATCCAACAGACGAAACGGACGAAGAAGAAAACGAGTATTAACCATTAAAAACGAGCATTATGTTATTAGCAACGCAATTGGAACGAGTGTTTATACTCAAAGATAAAGGACAGGACATCAGACTGACCGACCCCGAACCACGTTGGAGCGTGGAAGCCGTAATGAATTTTTACGCCAATATGTACCCCATACTGACTACCGCAAAAGCATCTGCACCGCAAATCAAAGATGATGCAGTAGAGTACAGATTTGAGAGCGTAATGGGAACGAAAGGTTAAACCAAATATTTAAAGCGATGAACTATGCACAAACATATCCTATCGGGAACTATCATAACACCCGAACAGCAAAGGCAACGACAATTGCACCGCCAGTTAAACGAGTTCGCCAATTGGATGCAAAAACCAAAGGACGCCAACGAAGTACGGAAAGACAAACGCAGGTCAGTTCCAACAGCGATGTTGCCAATGGTTTTCTAAAATGCACCTTTCTGCCGAAACTGAAAGAAACGAAAACCGTACAGGCTTGCAGGAAATCGGACAAAACGGAAAGGGATTTTTTTCAGTCCCTTTCCAAATTGGCAGAACATTATAATATTGAACCTGCACAGACCAAACAATTTACCTACCCCTACAATATGGCATTGGCTATGGCTGATGTAGAGGAAAAGTTAAAGAGCAAAGTTTTAGATTGGGAAGAAATCCGTTTGGTACAGGACAGCAAGAAAACCTATTTTGTAAGTGAAGAACGCTACAATACAGGAGCAACCTTGTTCTACATTCCTGTTTCGCCATTGTATCGCCTTTTGCACGATAAGAAGCGAAAAGCCAACGCACACTTGTTATTGTCCGTTTGTGCTTATCTGTACCATATAGCCGATATTCCTTATTACAGGCAGGAAGCAAGTTACCTCTATTGGATGTACGAAATGATGAACGATTGGGTGGAACAGGACGATTATACAGAAGAAACCGAAGTTTATCTTTCAGAGATTAAACAAGCCGAATTTATCGGGGACTTTATCGAGCAACGGATTTATAACCGCATCAATCTGACCGTATTTGAACAACGTATTGAAAAGTTCAAAGTAAGGAATGAGTTTGACAGGGAATGTTTAGCGGTAGCAAAAGAAGCCTTTTCCCTGTATCTGACCTACCCGAATGAAAGTGTGTTCCGCAATGCCAAACCTAATGGGGAAGCATCTGAAGAAGATATGGACAACATTATCGGAATGGAAAAGTACATTTCATTTTACGCAGACCACAAAGGTTGGCTAAACGAAACCTTGATAGAATCCGTAAACACCGATATACAGGAATACGGACAAATGGAAGAACCCATTATACTAAAACAGTTTGACGGCAGGGATATAACCGCCAACAATCTTTGTTTTGAAAACAGGTTATTTCAATTGTTACACAACCTAAGCGATATTTTACACCAATGTTAAACGCAAAAATATGGAAACGATAAACGATATAACACAGGACTTCGGTACATTATACCACCCAAAATCTGCTTTGGTATTCTATGAAACCAAAGGACGGACAACCGATGTGTATGTAGAGCATTTTGATATGGATAAAAACGGAAATCCAATCAATGCCCACCCATTGACCGTGAGAGAAGCAAATATATTGGCAAAGTCACTTCGCACTGAAAAAGACAAGGACAAAGCCTTTTTAAAGCCAAACGGAATTTTGCCGACAAACATTTTACATATCAATCCGAGTGCGGAAAAAGGCACGGTAATCTGGTACACCAAAGCACAGCAAAGAAAGTTGTTTTTTGTGGACAGTCTGAAAATACCCAATGGTAAAGGATATGTACCGCCAATGCTTTGGAAAGCGAGTAAAAACAGCCTTACCGTATATGCCCTTGCGAGTGACAGAAGACCGAATGATAAAACCAAACTCCATTATGCTCCTTTTTTCAATATTTACGAAGATGGTAAAGTATGTATGGGAACGGTAAGCATAGATATAAAGAAATCCGCATCGGTTGAAGAATTTGTACAGGCTTGGGAACACTATTTTTTCAATTCTTATTTCAGCCATTTGTTGGGCAAACACAATCCCATAAAAGGCGATTGCGTAAAGGTTTGGAAAGACCTTATAAACACAGATAATCCCTTTCCAAAAGAAGTATTAAAACCGTATAACAAAAACCTTAAAAATCTATTGTGATGAATACAGATAAAACCAAAGTACATTTTACAGACAACTATCTGATAAGTCCTACAAACCCGATTGAAGTCAATTTGATTGGTGCAGGTGGCACAGGCTCAAAAGTGCTGACTGCCTTAATGGAAATGAGCCATAGCCTAACAGAGTTGGGACACGCAGGATTGCAGGTGCGTTTATGGGATGATGATATTATCACGGAAGCCAATTTGGGCAGACAGCGATTTTCACCGAGTGAAACAGGATTGTACAAATCGGTTGCACTCATAAACCGTGTCAATCGGTTTATGGGAACGAATTGGAAAGCAGAAACCCAAAAGTTTGAACGCAATTCGTTGGGAGGACTGCCCGAAAATACAAAAGCAACGATTTATATTTCTTGTGTGGATAATGTAAAGACAAGGTTTGCTATAGCGGAAATGCTCACAGCTATGAGCAAACAACGCAGAGCCAACCGTGATGAGCCTAAATATTGGTTGGATTTTGGGAACAGCCAACATACAGGGCAAGTAATACTATCTACTATCGGAAGTATCAAACAACCCGACTCCGAAAAGTACGAAACGGTGGCAAGCCTGCCAATGGTTACGGATGAATTTGGCGACTTGCTGAAACAGTCCGAACAAACGGACAATACGCCAAGTTGTAGTTTGGCAGAAGCATTGGAAAAGCAGGATTTGTATATCAATGCTACATTGGCTCAAATGGGTTGTTCGTTATTGTGGAATATGTTTCGCTTCGGAATGACCGAAAACAGGGGATTTTTCATTAATCTGAAAAATTTCCACACCCAACCCCTAAAAGTTGCCTGACCTCAAAAGTCGGGCGGCGAAAAGACGCATCCTTCCGTTGGTCGGAACCGCCTTTTCGCATTTAAAAAGGTGCAACCACTTTGTCAAAATGCACCCCTACACAATTCCCTCTCTCTACATTTTACCAAACAGATTGCGATATTATTTCGTGGGATATTCTTTATCCCATTTGTTGTATTCGGGAGTGACTTCTTTTCTTTTCAGACTGCGACCAAAGAAAAGAAGCAAAAGAAGGTCGCTTGATTTGAATAGATATTTTTACGGTGTTAGGATTGGGCTGTTACTTATTGCCAAAATATTCCTGTACAATCTTCGCTACGCCCACACTAAAATATCTTCCTCCATTGGTAACTCCATCAATGGCTTTTATGAAATCGTCCCTATCGCTGCCAATGAGAAGGTAACCTGCAAAACCCATTTCCAAAAGCGGTTTTACAGCTTTTTCGGTATCTCTATCACTATGGGCAATCAGCTTAATACTTGGATATTGTTTGTGTAATTCCTGAAGATCTGCCAATACATTCTTATCGTAAAAATCAAGATCAATGATACAGACCTCAGGTAGAGAGGTTAAAGCAGATAACTGAATTATTCCGTCTTCGATATGTTGCGAGCGGAATAGTATTTCAAATCCTGAATCAGAGAGGTCATTGCAGATAATATCTACAATCGGGCTTTTATCATTGATAAAAGAAAGCGTATTTTTTTTTGTAGTGTACCAGTTTCCATATATATCAGTATTAAATTAATGGAGTACCTGCACAAAAAAAAGCGTAGGCCACCACACTTACCGACATTGAGGTACTGGTATACCCGACTACGAATAAGCGAGCACCCACGCCTATAGCGTGAGCGTCCTTACTTATTATCGTCCCGTAGTCTAAAAATTACCAGTTTTCAATGTGGGACTTAAAGTAAAAACAACTTTAAGTTTCTATATTTTATCAAACAAAGGTAAGAATGTTGTTTATTATATACAATGCCAAGCAAATAAAGAAAGGCAGTTTTGTAAATTTGCAATAAAAGAACCCTAATATGTTCAGACATAAAGGGAAAGGTCGCACTTATTCCCACAATCTTAAATTAGCTTCCATCTTATCGGGTGTTGCAGGTATTGTAAACATTACGAGCGTTTTGGAATTGAATACATTAACAACAAATGTTACAGGTCATTTCGCTTTCTTTTCAGAAGAACTTGTTTTGAAGGATTACAGAATGGCATTTGCTTATTTGTTCTATATATTATTTTTTCTGTTCGGAGCTTTTGCTTCCAGCCTAATCATGGAATGGGTATCAAGATATAAGCAACAAGCTACTTATGTAATCCCTATATCTATAGAGGTCTTTATACTATTTGTTATTAGTTTCTCTTCCTTTCTGCTGACAAAAGAACCTTTTCCGTATTCTATTCTTTTAGCTTCAGCTTTACTGTTCGCTATGGGCTTACAAAACGCATTGGTAACACGTGTGTCTCAATCAGTAGTAAGAACAACCCATCTAACAGGCCTATTTACGGATCTTGGTATTGAATTATCACAAATGTTATTTTATAAGGAACGTTCCGAGCGTATGCAACTAAGTAAAAGCATCTATCTGAAACTAGCCATTATTTGTTGTTTCTTTTCAGGAGGAATAATTGGAGGATTTATATTTCCATATCTTGAATTAAGAACGCTTTTGATTGCTGTAGGATTATTGCTGTTTGCCTTATGGTATGACAGACTCTTATTTAGATACTATATATTAAAACGAAGATTCAGAGATCATCACTAAAGCAATCAACCCGTATAGTTCTTTTCCAGAATATGTAGTATATCTGATTCTTTGTAAATAATCTTACCACCAATTTGAATGTATGGCAATATTGTGTCATCCCGGTATTGCTGTAACGTCCGTTTACTAATATGTAACAACTTACACACATCTTCACCCGATAAGTAAATTTCCCCGTTCATTACAGGGCGATAATTTTTCAAGATTATTTCGATACGCTTTTTCAATTGCGTTATCATCTCCTGATGGGCGATGATTTCTTGGGTATCATTCGTTAGTAAATCCATTGTCGTTGGTATTATACGGCTGTCCGGCTTCGAGCAAAGCCTGTACATCCGAGAGTTTGTAATAATTCTTGCGGTTTAATTTAGAGTAAGGCAACAAACCCTTATCCTTATAGGTCTGCAATGTTCGTTTGGTAATGTTCATCATCAAACACACTTCCTGGTTATCCAGCCATTTCTCTTCTTTGAAAATCGGGGTATATTTCCGAGTAGCGTTTTCGGTCAGTTCCAAAAGTGCTTCCAACTCATTTGTCATTCCGTCAAATGCGGATTTCTGTATTGCGATAACTTCCATAGTCTGCTCCATTTTTCTGTGGAAGTCGAATTTAGAAAGGCTTATTGCAGGATTGGGAAATATTGCATCCATTGGCACTGAAAGGCAGTATTTGGCGGTTTACATTTGTTATAAACATAAATCGGACAGCCTTTTGAGCTATCCGATTGAAATTAAATCAGCAGAAAAACTTCGATCAGCGTTAGGCAGGCTGTTCAATATTAAGTTCCTGTTGCTTTTTCTCCCTCTCTTTTTTCATCTGTGTATAAGACCAAAGAACAACAACGCCAAGAATAATTAAAGCATAGGCGATCCATTTACCAACACGTTCTATAAAACGGATAAACACAGATGCTTCAAAACTTGAAAAGCCCTCCGCTCCCATAGGACTACGCCTGTAAAATTTCCTTCTGCTTATCCAGTAGATAAGCCCTATTCCGATAACAAGCGGAATAATTCCCATTACCAATTGAGAAGTAACTGCATCCATATTGTGAAAATTATATCAAGTAAATTTAAACAAAAACATCCTTGGTCGAAAATCAGAAGCAAAAAAACCGACCTTTAAAGTCGGCTTTTCTTTTATCAAAGTTGTTTCTCTTAATCGCTACTGTTAAACTGAAAGCTCACTTGCTTTTCGTTCCCAAAGCTATCCGAAATCCACACCTCAAAGGACTGTGATACGGTAGAAGCCGAAGTATAATACAAACGGAACTGCTCCGTTGGCAGCGGGTACAAATCATTGGGTAGGTATGGCGGTTCATCGTAATACCGCAACGTGCCAGTACCATCAAACTGAAAATACCTGAGATAGTATTGCGTACCTGTATAATTTCCGATACGCTGTATGGTAATGCGTATTTCCACGGTCTGCCCGTTGGCAACATCTTTTGGTACGGGCATCACATTTACCTCAAAAGGAAAATCGTTCTGTATTTCGAGTTCATCATCCTTGCTGCAAGATACCAGCGTAACCGAAGCTGTGAGGATTGCCAACAGTACATACAATGGCAGTAACCCCATTCTGAATTTATTGAATATTGCTATCATCGTTTTTACGTTTTAAAAGTTAAACCTTAATCCCACACCTGCTGACGGTCGGAACTGTTGTAAATCCGTACCCCAAAGGATTTTTGTACGCCCTTGCAGGACTAATACAAAACGGTCGGACAGGTACGTTTCAAAAGTGAGGCGACCGCCTGCACCGTAGATAAAATTATCTTCGCTCAATATCTTCGCACCGTCGTACAACATTGTTTCGCCCCGGTTGATGGTTTCGTAACCGACCACACCTGTTACGGCGAAATTCAGCGTGATGTTCTTACGGGCATCGCCCAACAAAAAGAAGCTGTAACCGCCCTCTGCGGAATAGGTTTCCTGCGGTATGCGGAGGTCTTTATACCCGTGGTACTGGTGGGTATATTCCAACGCCCAAAGCTGATAGTTACCATTCTTACCGTTTACCGTCATTGCTGCGCTGATGTAATAATCGTTACCAATTTTATCATCGGACAATACACCCGCACTTATTTCCAATCCTTTCTGTTTAGGCAGCATCCTTTGTGCCTGTGCCACCGTGATACCCATTAGGACGAGCATCACGGTATAGATATACTTTTTCATTGCTATTGCTTTAAAAGGTTATTAAAATTTCAGGTGCATATCGCTGATCAACCGGGCTTTTATCAAATCCGAATTTTCCACCTGAAGCGTTTGCTGCCGGCCACCGTTCTTTTCAAAAATCTCAATCAACAGTACCTTATCATTGGCAATAGTGAATTGGTCTAACAGAAATACATTCTGTTCGGTGGTTTGTCCTGAAATTTCTGTGAGTGGCTTGTAGGTACGAAGCGGTATCAACGGGCGTTCCTGTACAACAGTGCGTTTGGCTACCTTTTTATCTACCACTTTGAAATTGACAAAATCAATCTGAAAAGGCACATTGCTACGGTTTCTCAATTCCGTATGGAAATAGTATTTACCGTTGTGGATGTAAATGCCTTTCAGGATAAACTGAATACCGAAGCTCTTAGATCCGATATGCTCTACAATACGTTTGTCTTTCTTGTAAATGGTTTCCAGAAGCAAACCCGCCAATGACGGGGAATTGTTGCCCAATTCTTCAAAAAGAACATCATTACTGTTGGCCTTATCCACCGCTTTCTGCATGGTCAAAAGGTCATAGCTCAACGCATCGGGATACCCACTGTAATACACATTGAAGCTGTAAAAACGTCCGTCATTGGTAATGACCGAAAAATTAGTTTCGGGTTCAAAATCCCTTACCGATGCTTTTACACGCAGTACGTTTTCCGCATCTTCCGCCTTACCTGCAATCAGGTATTCGCTTCCCAAATCCACATAGCGTATGGCGGTAGGGAAAATCAAATGCGAAGTTTTATCGTAGGTAACTTCCATGCGGTACGGTTCTATTTTGCCCAGGGCAAGCGGTGCTTTGATGCTGTCCTGTGCGTAGGACTGTACGGCAAAGCCGAGTATCAGGGCCAAAGCCCAAAAGGTTTTAAAATGATTTTTCATTGTTTAAAATATTTGAGTTCAACATCATTGTTTGGAAACAAGGAAGACCTGATGGCCTGCCTTTAGGGTTACTTTGGGTGTGCGCACCTTTTTGGCGAAATAGCCAGAAATGCCCTGTACCACGCCACGGCTAAGGTCTGCGGCAACCTGCTGTCCGGCGGACTGCGTGAGCATCACGCTGGTTCCCGAAGTCTGGCTCATATTGCCTGCCATTTCGGTAAGGGCATTCATTTCGGGCGAATACGGAACATACAAACCTTGCTGTCCGTCTATGTCATAAATGGTTATATCTACCGGTATGATATTGCCCTCCAGTTCTATTGAAGTAATCTTTAGCTGTAATCGCCCTCCCTGAAATTTGGCATTAGCTGTTACAATCGTTCCTTTTGGAATGGTTCGTTGTGGTGTTTGAGCTGGCTCCAATAAACGAAGACGTACACCTGTTTCGCCTACTATCGTTTGTGTTTCGTGTACACTTGCCTTTATACTGTTTTTGGGTTGTACCACCTGCTCAATGGAACCTGCGGTATAAAAGCCACGATTTCTCGTTTCGCTCCAATTGGCTAAGAAAGCACTATCCGTAGGCTCACGGTACAGGGCAGAAACGGTGTTTTTTCTTGCAGGTGTAAACGCCACAAAATGCTCTTTTTGGTTGGCAGACGAAACCGCCGGAGTAACATTGTTATCAAGTGCAGCATTTTCTGTATTCGTATTCTTCGGAAGATATTTTGCCGCCATTTCATAGGATTTCTCCATTAGCTTCAGTTGGTCATCTACGGTGGCGACAGGCGGTACATCTTTCTCGGCCAATTGTTCCTTCAGTTCCTCCAATTGCCTGCGGAGTTCAGTTGTTTCCGCATTATCATCCTGATAGAATGAACCCAATGTGCTTTGCATATTGCGGTAGCTGCTCAATGCAGGATTGCCGTTTCTTCCAGAAGTTCTGCCACCGCCGTATCCGTAGGCTTCTTCCTCTTCGGTAAACGCTTCTTCATTGTCCTGTGTACTGTCTTCCGTGTTCCAATAATCGGAAAGCGTGGTAAGTGCGTTGCGTTTTTCCTGGTCTTTTTGCTGAAGCATTTCCTGCTCGTATGCTTTCCCTTTATCATCGGGTAGCCCTGCATCCGTAGCCTGTGGTACGGCATCGTTCAGCCCGATGTTTTCCATTGCCTTTTTATCTTCGGATGGTTTAAATATGAGGTACATACAACCCACGAAGACAATTCCCATCAAGCCGAATATAAGTGGCTTTTTGAGCTTTTCGGCTTTGCTCTCTGTGCTGTCTTGCAGCACATCAGCGGTTACCGACGGATTTCCTTCCGTTACCCGGACAACCGACTTTTTGTTCTCCTTATCTTTCATAAATTCTATTTTTTAAAATTGTTGTTATGGTGTCCTGCAAGGTTGCCGGACTTTCTTTCTTTTTGAGGACAGGGTTTTCGATATGCTCGATGTGCATGTCGTTACCGGACTTTGCCGTGTCGTACCATACTTTGAAAATGACCCCTGCGGTCAACAGCAGATACCCCACAAAAAAGTAAAGGGTATATTGGTGCTGTTTCCTGATGGGCAAAGTCTGCCAGCGGTCGTCCAGCTTGTCAAAGTACCTGTCCATATTTGCTCTGATTTTTTTCATACCTTAATGATTATCGGTTATTACATTCTGAGCCGTCTGACCTGTGAAGACAGCTTTTGTTTAGGTGGTTCGGACACCAATGCAATGGCTTCTTTTCGGGTCGGCACTGTACCTGTGGATAGGTTTGTCAGTTCCGACTTCTTCATTAAATGCCCGTATTGGTCTTTCCTTGTAATGTCCATTTTCTGTACATCGAATTTGCCGTCTTCGTACCGTACCCGCATATAGCAATCAACTTTGGGTTTGTCATCGCCATTCCATTCGATGTAAGTCCTTAACGAAAAGCTATCGGGCCGCAGAGGTTTGTCCGTACCATTCTTGCAAGCCTCCAAGAACTGGCTGATACTGTCTTTAATTTTATCGGGGTAAGCTCCCTCCGTTTGGAAATACCCATCATATCCTTTATCAGTCAGTGTTTTTGCGAATGTGCTTAAATCAAGTAACTGTTTCATATCCCTAGTTTTAGCGGTTTATAACTTCGATATCCCTGTTTTCAACCACTGCAAATTTTTCTATGTTGAAGCCTTGCGGGTTGTTGTCCGAACGGACGGAGTTCACGAGATAGCCGGTGGTAATCAGGTTACGCCGGGTCACGTTGCTCGACCGTATGATGAACTGTTTGGCATAGGTTCTCACGGCATAGGGATAGGTGTCAAAGTTGCACACGACACTATCCACCTCTATGCGTTGCTGCACATTACCGGATATGATACGGTTGTAATAGCCCTTTTCCGACAGGTCTTTGTAATAATCAAAAGCACTTTTATCGGCAAGGTTAAATGCCCTGCTCATATTGCTTTCAATAGCGTTCTTGTCGGGAGCAAGCGTAAAGAACAGTTCGTGAAATCTCCTAACGTGTTCCCTTGCTTCAACCGGGCGGTTGATGCTCGCATCCTGCGATAAGGCAAGCATCAGTGATTTGCCGTTATCCAGTACATAGATTTTTTGGCGTTGTTCTTCTGCAAAGCGGTAGGAACGCCATACGGCGTAACCTACCACGCTAATGCAGAGAACCGCAAACACAATGGCATATAATCTTATCTGCCTAAAGCTGTTTTCGATATTTCTTAGCGTTTTAAATTCCATTTTTTAGAATGATTAATGATTATTTATTCATCAGTTTACCGCCGATGTTTCCAACTGTTGAGCCTGCGCCTGCTCCGGCGATGTTTCCGGCTTTCATTGCTGTGGAGTTTACATTGCGGGTAAAGTTTCCTGCTCCTCCGGCTTGGATTACCCAACCTGTTACGGTCGGGATAGTGAAGTACCCGATGATGCCGATTATCATAAAGATGATGTACACGGTATTGCTCGTATCAGGTATATAGGTGGGGTCGGCAAGCATTGCTATATCCCTTTCCAAAATGAGGGATTGTATTCTTGCCAACATTGAGCTGAACAAATCCGAAACAGGAAGCCACAGGTAAACGCTGACGTACCTCGTGAGCCATTGCGTGAGCGTGGACTGAAAGCCGTCCCATACGGAAATAGCAAAGGCTATTGGTCCGAGTATGGAGAGGACTATCAGGAAAAACGTTCGTATGGTATCAATGACCAAAGCCGCTGCCTGAAAGAGTATTTCCAGTAGATTGCGAAACCAATCCTTTATGGCTTTCTCAATCTTGTAGGCTTGCCTGTCCATATACATACCCGCCATTGTTCCAATGTCGGAGGGCGACCATCCCAGTTCATCCAGTTTTTTATCAAACTCTTCGTCTGATACCATATAGGCAGTTTCGGGGTTCCTTACCATTGCCTCGTATTCCAACTGGTCTTTCTGCTGTTGCAGCTTGTTCAGGTCAAGCACCTGGTCTTCGAGTATTTGGTGGGTTCCTACTACCACGGGGCTTAATACCGCATTGATGGTTCCCAAAACAATGGTTGGAAAGAACATTATGCAAAGCCCCAAAGCGAACGGGCGCAGCAAAGGGAACATATCAATAGGTTCGGCACGGCTTAAAGCCTGCCAAACCTTTAATGCCACATAGAACAATGCTCCCAATCCCGCCAAACCCTTAGCGACTGCCGCCATATCGCCTGCAAGTGGCATCATATCATCATAAAGCGACCGCAGGAGTTCGTGAAGATTATCCCATTCCATAGTTTACCAGTATTTTTGGTTAGCAGTTCCGTAGAGTTCAAGCACTCTTTGGGCATCGTTTTTCTTTTTCGCTCTTAGGTAGCTTACAGAAATGTTCTTGTTGGTGTAGTAGCGTACAAGGCTGTGGTAATCCTTTACCTCTTTGTACACACGGTCAATCACATCCATACGCTCTTTGTCATTGAGCGAAAGGCTTGATGAGGTTATAATCTGCTTCAGTTCTTTCAGCAGTTCGGTACTTTCATTGAGCAGTGCCGAATAACCGTTGCCGATAGCGGTCAGTTCCTGCGGTGTGAAATTTGGGTCGTTCATCATCTTGCCGAAGTTGTTCACGTACATTTCGGAAACATCGCCTACCAACAATACCGTTTGTTGCACTTTACGGGCATCTTTCACAAGGTTGTTGATAGCTTTCAGCTTGTCGTAATATTCCTTGCCCTGGTCGTAAACTTTTTTCACTTCGTTGAAGTTCTTTATCACGTTGCTTACGGTGGAAGAAGTCTGCACGATTTCGTTTGCAGAGTTGATAATGCCCGAAGCCAAATTAGCCGGGTCGGTTACAACCCACTGGGCTTTTGCTGACGGTGCTACGGCGAGCATCAGTGCCGTACACACCAGATACAATACTTTTTTCATTGTTTCTGAATTTTTAAATTGTTAATGACTATTGATTTGAATTGTCCCGCCTTTGCATTGCGATATGCTTAATGGCGAGTTCTACATTACCATCCAGTTCGGAAGCAAGCTGCATTACTTCCATTTTTTCGGTTTCTTCTGTCGTGTAGGCGAGGTATTCCTCCAAACTAACTTCGGTGGCATAGACTGCCGAGTGCGTACCACCTAAGCCAATCCAAACCTCTTTGTAAAGTCGGCTTGCATCGTTGTTCATATTGATGGAAAGTACCTGCCCTTTCTCTTTGTCCGTAAGCCCCAACATCGCCTGTATATCATCAAACTTGTTCATATACTTGCGTTGGTCAAGCAGGATTTTACAGTCGGAGTTATTGATGATACTTTCCTTGACAATGGGCGACTGGATAATATCATCGACCTCTTGCGTTACGACAATCGCTTCTCCGAAAAATTTGCGGACGGTCTTAAACAAATACTTGATGTATTCTGCCATTCCTTCTTTGGCTATCGCTTTCCAAGCCTCTTCAATCAGGATGAGCTTACGAATACCTTTCAATCGGCGCATCTTGTTGATGAACACCTCCATAATGATGATGGTCACAATGGGAAAGAGGATTTTGTGGTCTTTAATCGCATCAATCTCAAACACGATAAAGCGTTTGGAAAGCAGGTCTAACTGCTTGTTGGAGTTCAGCAGGTAATCATATTCGCCACCCTTGTAATAGGGTTCGAGTACGTTCAGGAAGTTGGCAATGTCAAAGTCCTTTTCCCTGACCTGCTTTTCTTCCAGTACCTTGCGGTAGTCGCCTTTTACATACTCATAGAAACCGTTGAATGACGGGTAAACGTCTTCCGTTTTGATACGTTCGATATAACCGCTTACCGCATTGGAAAGGGCAACTTCTTCAGAACGGGTTGGCGGCTCATCGTCACGTTTCCATAAGGTCAGTATCAAAGTCTTGATACTTTCCCGCTTCTCAATGTCGAACACGCCATCATCGGTATAGAAAGGGTTAAAGGCAATGGGGTTATCTTCGGTATAAGTGAAGTAAACACCGTCTTCGCCTTTGGTCTTTCCTTTGATGAGTTCGCACAAGCCCTGATAAGAGTTACCCGTATCTACCAACAGTACGTGTGCGCCCTGTTCATAATACTGCCGTACCATATGGTTAGTGAAGAACGATTTACCACTTCCCGATGGACCAAGTATAAACTTGTTCCGGTTCGTAATGATACCACGCTTCATAGGCAGGTCGGAAATATCCAAATGGATAGGTTTTCCTGTAAGCCTGTCAGCCATCTTGATACCGAACGGCGAGGGCGAATTGTGGTAGTTGGTTTCTTCCGTGAAGAAGCACAATGCAGGCTCAATAAAAGTGTAAAAACTTTCCTCACTGGGGAAGTCGCCCGCATTGCCGGGCATACCTGCCCAATACAAAGTGGCTACGTCCGTAGTGTTGTGCCGAGGCTTACACTCCATCAATGCCAATGCACTACCGCAATCATTCTTTAGCTGTTTCAGTTCCGCAGGGTCTTCCGACCACGCTATAATGTTGAAGTGCGCACGGATTGAAGAAAGCCCGAAGCTGTGGGCTTCGTTCAGGTACTTTTCTATCCACTCTTTGTTGATTTGGTTGGCACGGCTGTAACGAGCCAGTGAGTGCATATTCCTTGCGGACTTCTCAAACTTTTGCAGGTTGTCTTCGCTGTTATCCAAAAAAATGTACTGGTTGTAAATGTGGTTGCAGCTTAACAGCAAGCCCACGGGTGCGGCGAATGAAAGGCGGCAGTCGCTACGGTCGGTAGATAGCTTTTCAAAACGGGTATCTGCCGATACCGTTCCGGGCAGGTCGTCCGTATCTGAAAGTGTATGCAGGCTTAACCTTTTGTTACCGATGCGTACTTCTTCGTTTCCGAGTGCGATGTCCTGCATTGGTGTTCCGGCTCCCCTCGATAACGTGAGGTACTGTTCCAGTAATCCCTGTGTATCTTCCGTTCCGATAATGTCCTCTTCGGTCAAACGCCGCAGGCTAACAAAACCGCTATCGTTCACGATACGCTCAAACTGGGCGACCGCCTCCATAAAGCGGTGTATCGTTTCCTTGTTCCTGATTTCCTTTGGTATCAACGTACCTTTGCAAAGCGAACTGAAGTTGCTTTGCATCCGCATTCTTTCCTTTGTGGTCTTCGTCAGGAACAGGTAGCAATAATGGTTCAGGAACGGTCGCTCGTTGAAATGGCGTTGATAGGACTTTGATAAAAAGCTCTGGTCTTCGATTGCCAAATCGGGCGCATAGCTTTCCTTAATGTACCAATCCTGTTTGTGAATGACCGTAAAATCAGGCAGGGTTTTGATAGCCTTGTGCCAGGCGGAGTGTATGGCTTCGTATTCCGCAGAAGCTACCGTGAACAGTTCCGGCAGGCGCACTTCAAAGCAGGCGGTAATGTCCGCATCTTTGGATAAGATGCAGTTGTTCTCTACTGCCAACAAAGGAAATTTATTTTCCAGTGTGGTGGTCTTTGCTACATTTCTCATACGGCATTCTGTTTAGGTGTGAATTTTAAATAGCGGTGTACAGGCTTGCGGCAGATGATGTAGCGGGGATGCCTTTTATTGGCTGCAATTTTCATCAGCCCGTGTTCGCCGTACTTCCTGTTGAGCGAAAAGGTCTGCCATATAATGAGCGAAGCACCGCCTGCTCCGAGGAACAGGCAGATGTAGGAGTTTACGCCTGCCATATACAGTATCATCACGAGGATAAGCGTACCGAGCAGCCCACCTGCGAAAATGAACAGGTATTGCGCTTTCAGCCCTTTAAATTCCACCGTCCTGCCGATGCCTTTGTTGATATTGTAATTCATAAGGCAAAGGATTAAAGGAAGAATGAACGCAGGATGGTAGCCGCCACAATCAAGAAGATACACGCCCCAAACCACGAAGCCGCCGTCTTCGATGTATCTGGGTCACCGGAACTGAATTTGTTGTACACCTTAACGCCTCCGATTAACCCCACGACCGCACCGATGGCGTAGATTAATTGGGTAGCAGGGTCGAAGTAGCTTGTTACCATTTGGGTAGCTTCGTTGATACCTGCCGAGCCGTTTCCCTGTGCGAAAGCACCCATTGCCGACAGCATTGCACCTAACGTCAGCAAAATTTTTTTTCTCTGTTTGTCCATAATTGAAACACATTAATTTGTTAACTCAGCCCACACCTTGCGGGCTTATCGGAACAAAGGTGTTTCAGAAATGGAGGCGGTCTTACAAAGTGGCAGTCAAAGGAAGTGTTTGGCTGTGAATGGCTGTTATTGAAGTGAAAAAAGCAGTATATTAGCTGTATTTAAAACTTTTAGCTGAGGAACTACAGATAATGCCGAACGACTTAGTAGCATATTCAAGAGCAGGTGATGTATTTCATTACAGGTGGGCAGCCAGACGCTGCTTAGGATTAGTTTATTCTAACGCTTCTCTACGGACTATTGTGATCGAAGGTTCAAAAGAAAACGAGAAAGAAGGCGAGTATGTTATAGACGTCACTGAATATTACGATGAGTTAAATGACAGAAAGCAGATTAAGTATTACCAATTAAAGCACACAACGGTTCAGAAAGATACTCCTTTTGTTTTAAGTGATTTGAAAGATACCATTGAGGGCTTTTCAAAAAGATTTTCCCAACATTTAACAGAGACAAATGCTCCTGTTTTTTCATTTACCATCGTTACCAACAGACCGCTAGAAGATTCTTTCAAACGGAATATAAATTTGTTAGCAAATGATGACCCGGTCAATGATAGGTTTAGAGAAACCATTGAAAAATATACGGGATTTTCTTCTGATGAACTGAGTAAGTTTTGTAAACTTTTGAACTTCCAGGATGGCGAGGGCGATTACAATACTCAAAAAGATGAACTGAGATTAGAAATAGCACAATTGATAGCCGGAACTGTTGATAATGCACAAATTGAAAGTATTGTTGCTCTTGTACAGGAAAGGGTTTTACCGGACTCTAACGGAATAATTTCTCGGGAAGATATTTTAAAACGCTTCGGTATTTCCGCCGAGAGAGACCTGTTTCCGGCTCCTGCCATATGGGAACAGGCAGAAAATATCATTGAGCGGGAACAACACAATGAGCTTGTCAAAAATATTTCAAATTCTTCATATCCTGTCATTGTCCATGCACCGGGCGGTGTTGGCAAATCTGTATTCTGTCGCCAGCTAATACATTCATTACCTTCAGATTCAATAGGTATTGCCTATGATTGTTTTGGAGCGGGGCGATACAGAAATCGTAGCGAACCTCGACATAGACATCGGGATGCTTTGGTTCAAATTGTCAATGAACTTGCCGTAAAAGGTCTATGCGATCCTTTGCTTGTACAGGACACTTCCCAGGATAATGATATTATGAAGAAGTTCTTATGGCGGATTGACGCCGCTGTAAAAACCTTAAAACAAACAAGTGATTCTGCCACCTTATTTATTTTGATTGATGCGGCAGATAATGCAGAAATGGCAGCTCAGGAATACAACCATCCCTGTTTTGCCAACGAATTGCTTCGTGAAAATATACCGGACGGATGTAAGCTGGTTTTATTATGCAGAACAGAACGAATTCAGTTACTAAAACCTAACTCTAAAATTGCTCAGTTTAAATTAGAAGCATTTTCCGAAACTGAATCATTAATAAATTTACGGAAATGGTTCCCTGAAGCTGACGAAAAAGACGGGACGGAATTTCATCGGTTAACCAGTGGCAATCCTCGTGTGCAGGCAAATGCATTAAGTGTTCATGCATCAACCGTTTCTGAATTATTAAGCCGATTAGGTCCTGCGGGAATGACCGTTGAGGAGCAGATTGAACTGCAATTAAACACAGCGATATCAACAATAAAAGATTCCTTGTCGGATTCTTTTCAGGAACAAATACAGGCAATATGTTTAGGGTTGGCAAGCTTACCTCCTCATATTCCAATAGAAATTTTAGCAAAAGCGGCAGGAGTAACAACCGAGACAATTAAAAGCTTTGTAGCAGATATTGGTCGCTCGTTGTGGTTGTCAGACGAATCTGTACAATTCAGAGATGAGCCAACGGAAACGTGGTTTAGAAAAACTTTCTTGGCAAAAAAAGAAAATTTCGAAACCTATATAAACATATTAGAGCCTTTAGCCAATCAGTACACTTATGTGGCCGAGGTTCTGCCGCATCTGTACCTTCAGGCAGAGCAATATGAAAAACTAATCGAAATTACACTTTCGGACAGTTATTTGCCGGAAGATAATCCAATCGATGCAAGAAATGTACGTGTTTACAGGTTACAGTTTGCTTTCCGTGCAGCACTGAGAGCCAAACATTATAATGATGCGATTAAGATAGCTATGAGAGCTGGCGAGGAAGTGGCTGGAAATCAGCGGCAGCTCGGGCTTTTTCAGAATAATATTGACCTGCTTGTTACTTTGCAGGATCAACAAAAGGTTCAGGATATTGCATTTAAACGCTTACTGAGTGGTGCCTGGAATGGTTCAGAGAATGTCTTTACTGCTTCATTATTGTCAGGAATTAATGAATATAAGGGAGAAGCCAGAGGTTATTTAAGGGCTGCTGTAAATTGGCTGCAAATATACTTTGAAGATCTTCGGAAAAGTGATGAACGCCACCCGCAAAATGAGGTTACAGAAAGGGATGTTTTAGAATTAGCATATGCATTTTTCAATATTTACGGGGTAGAAGATTGTATTGATTTCCTAAATCGATTCACGTCCAAAGCATTTGTTTTTGACATAATGAAGAGTCTAATAAAGCGACTTATAGATATTGGAAATTTTGAAGCTATTAATAATTTCCTGCAAATTTGTATCAGGCAACCGTACTATACAGTAGCTATTGTCAGCGAACTCATAAAAGTTGGGAGATTCCCGGAAGAACAGTTTATTGAAACTTGTTTATGTCTCCTAACAGGTTCGAAATCCAGGATTAAAAAACCAAAGCAGTACTATCAGGGTGACAATATTACACCAGCTATAGTGTCTTTTATAGAGGCTTGTCTACATAGAAACTTACCATCTGCACAACTGCGAAGGGTATTGAGACATTATATCCCTTTACAAGCGTCGCAGATGGTATATAGTGCACATCAATCTCAGGAACGTACCTTTTACCTAAAAACACTCGCAATCCGAAACTTATTGGAAGATAAATCGGAAGTAGATATTGATGCTATTTTGCCTCGAAATCTAGCTGACAAAAAGGAAAAAAGTGACTATGATCGGGATAATGAGATTAAAGAATTCAAAGAAATAATCAACGGCTTGTTTCCCTGGTATCTTCTAAGGGTTAGAATATTGAGCCAGCAGGACTTCAATTTTGAAGGTGAAGTAAAAAATGCGAATGAAAAATCACACAAAGCAAGAACCAATAGATATCGCTCTTACGATACTTTACCTAACGAGATTGCTGCACTTCAGTCATCTATTCTAATATTATATGACAAAGGAAATACTGAAGAAGTAAACTGGTTTTATAATACCTACATCAAGAACAATAAAGCTTTGTGGATTCCCGATGAGCTGAATACAGTAAGAGCAGCATTCAGATTACCGCATTTATCCTTAGTAAAACAGGAGCTTGAGCAAAGTGCTTATGAGCGAATAAAAAGTATCACCGAAGATGGCCCTGAAGAAATGGCGGAAAGATATATCGGACTTGCCCGTGCTGTATTGAATACAGCCTCTGATGACGCCAGTGTATATTTTGAAGAGGCCGTAAACATCGTGTCTAAATTTGGCGACGAAATAGTCAGGAGATGGGAAGCTGTTGTATCACTTGCTAAACAAGCATGCAATGGAGATAGTGTCTCTGACGAATTAGCTTATCGTTTTATACGCTGTGCCGAAGTAGTGGGAGAATATGTCTCCCGTGAAAAGTATTGGAACAGAAGCGAAGCGATTGCTGTTTGTGCGAGAATGTCGAGCGGAGAAGGAATATCTGCACTAAGCCGGTGGCGGGATAGAGACATAGGAAGGTTTGAATACCAGTTAGAAGCATTACTGATGGAATTGGTACAATCCGGCAAAATATCGCCTTCAACAGGATGGACGATGTCAAGATTTTTCTCCTATCATCAACTTGAAGAGTTGCTTTCCATCTGCCTGGAAAATGAAGGTAATACAGAAATAAAGCAAAAGATATTTGCAGATGCCATCTATCTGCTCCAAATAGAAGGTACCACCGCCGATTACTGGGAAAAGATGCAGCAAATAGCCTCCCGGCAAAATATCCAGAATGATACATTAGATGGAATATTAGCTTACCATCAAAAGAATAAAAAATTATTGCCGGAGGATAAAGAAGATAAAACTCTTCAAAACACAAATCGAACTGATGATAATGTACATTGGGAAGATGTCTTTGGAGCTCTGGATATTCTCAACAATGAACAGTTTGAAAAATGCCTTCTTGCTTTTAATGCAATATCCGATAAGCGTTTCTACAGGGACATTGAAAGCTTTTGGAACGAAGTGATACAAAGATTGAATGAAAAGGATCTCTGGAAATTTATTGATATATTACTCTTATCAAGAGTAAATCGTTATGAACTCAAATCTTTTTTCAAATTGCTTCCAGAAGAATGGAAAAATAAGGTCAGCTTCAAGAAAAACTGGCCTGTTTTAGCAAAGCAATTAGGAAGGAAGTATGCACAAGAACTGATAAGCCTGTATTCTTTTCAATATTTTGTTCAGGATTTTAATCTTAGTGAAAGTGAAATAGATAAACTAAAAGAAGGAATATTTGAAGGGCTGTCAAGCGGGTACGAATTTTCTGACGCAGAAATGTTTTTTGGGTTTGTAAGTATTGCTACTTCAATAATCGACCCTGTAAAGGTAACGGACTTACTTGATTCTACACTATCAAGATTTGAATTACATATTGAGAAAGATTTTGGTGATGGCGAATGGGATAAATGGTTATTTACATCTAAGAATGTCAACAAAAATATAGCGGGTTTCATTTGGTCTGCTCTTGGATCCCCTCGCTCATCAGAACGATGGAATGCAGCACATACGGTAAGTGCATTAGCCCAATTCAACTGTACGGGTATCATTGATGAACTGATTAACTGGATGCAGCATGACAAAGTGGATGCCTTTGGTAGCTGTCAATTTCCGTTTTATAATCTTCATGCCCGATTATATTTATTAATTGCTTTAGTAAGAGTTTCTCTTGATAAACCCGAGTTGTTGGTTCAATATAAAGACATATTCGTTCATTATGCCTTTGGTGAACCTCACATCCTTATTCAAAAGTTTTCAGCAGAAATATCGGTCAATCTCTCCACTTCTTTGGACGATATATATGATGACGAAACACTGAATAAACTAAAAGCTGTTGGTAAAAGCAATATGCCGGTAGTGGAAATGGATTACAATGATACAGTAGATAGTTATTGGCACATTAACGGACTAGTTAATACTGAATATGATTTTCATTTCGGATGGGATTTTGACAGGTACTGGTTTGAACCGTTGGGCGATGTATTTGGTGTACCGGGGAAACAAGTAGAAGATATAGCTGCTAATGTCATTATTGAAGAATGGGGTATAAAAGAGAAAAACGGTTATAACAATGATCCGAGAATATCGATATGGAATAGATATTCGAATGAAAGAGAAACTTGGCATGACCATGGAAGTTACCCAAGAACAGATAATCTTGACTTCTATTTGTCTTACCATTCCATGATGGTAGCAGCAGCAAAGTTTCTCGAAAAAATGCCTGTAGTATCAAAAAGAGATTGGTATGATAATGAGTGGGACGAGTGGATCTCAGGTCATTTATTAACGTGTGCTGATGGAAAATGGTTAATAGACTATCGTGATCCAGTGCCATTAAAGAGACCAGAATGGCTTTCTAAAAGTAAGGATGATAACTGGAAATCGGAAATTCCGGAAAAGAGTTTTTATGAAGCATTACTAACAGACGATGACAGCGGAGAACAATGGCTTAATGTACGGGGAGGATGGGAAGAAAAAGATAGCGAAAGAACCGAAAGTTTTTCAATTGCCTCTGCATTGGTTTCTAAAGGCACTTCCGGCGCACTAATGATAGCACTGGAAACCTGCAGTGATCCTCATGACTACAAACTTCCTAATTATAAAGAGGGGGATATGGAAATAGAATCAGGTTCTTTTGAGCTTAAGGGGTGGATTAAGGATGAATCTGTTTCCAAAAGATTAGACGAATATGATCCCTATGCTGATAATGTAGACTATCCTCCTTTTGTAATAGGAGATGATATTGTGGACAGGTTAAGTTTGTCTGTAGATGGTAACGGGAAAATTTGGTATTCACCCAAGTCATCATATCCAGCCTTGAAATGCGCAATATGGAGCAGTCACAGAGACGACAGAGATGAAAATCCAAATCAGGCCGGTAAACGGTTAAAAGCGTCATTACAATTTTTAAAACACATGTGTTCAACTCTTAATTGTGACCTGATATTGGAAGTTGGAATAAAAAGGGAAATTAATTATAAATACCGGAGCCGGGAAGATAAATACGAATATTCGAAACCTATACATAAACTATTTATACTGTCATCAGATGGAGAACTTAGAACTACAGGAAAAAATCATAAACTTGGGTAAACTCTTCGTGAAAGAGCTTAAATTAGAACCAGGCGTTGATACCTTCTCACGCTGGATGGCTCATTATCTTGCAGAAAAAATATCTGTTGCTGAACAATCAGAAGGGAATGAAAAAGAGGCAGCAGAAAAAGAGTGTTTTGATGTAATATTAATGTTATGGCAACACCGGCATTCTCTTCCATCTGGAAGAAGACCTTTCCAAAGTTTCGAGCCTATCCTGGATACATTGTCTAAGCTAAATCCTGACAAAGAGGAACCTTATTTTTATAATGCTTTACGCAATCAAGACCTGGCGGAATTAGAAACAGACAATTTAAATCATAAATCTGTAGAAGAATGGATGGATATTGCTAACGAAATTGACAAGACAGCCAGGATTTGGATAGAATATGCATTAGGCCAAGCCGCTAATAATGCAAAAAATGAGAGAACAAAGCAGTGGATTGAAAATGCTGTAAACCTATCTGATAATGCTGATACAAGCATCATTAATGTTTTATTAGATAATAACCCTTCTTTTGATATTGAAGATTATGATAAAGATGATTATTCAAAACAATATGATATTGAGAGGTTAAAAAAGAGGATTACTCAGCTTCAGAAATATTCACAGCTTAATGAGACTTTATTAAAAGTCTATGAAACTGACCTTAAAAAATTGTCGAATAATATCTAAATCTGAGAATGTAAACACGAGAAAGAACCCTCACACAAACTCCCCAATGTCAAAGTTTTCAAAATCATTTTTCCGCAAATTGGAAGAACCGGCTTCTGTTTCAGTAGA